>NZ_JAEMTF010000060.1:2228-5756 GCF_016462415.1 Williamsia sp.
CTGGGGCTCACCGCTTCGCTGATGGCGCACCGTCGCGGGCACGAACTCCTCGCGCTGACGCTGGTGGGGCTGACCTCGTGTGCGGTGTCGCCGATGTCGTGGGGGCATCACTGGGTGTGGATCGTCCCGCTCGGGGTGATCGCGCTGCACCACGTCTTCGCGGCCCGGACGGCAGCGGTGCGCCTACTGGCCGGCGCGGGTGTCGTCGGACTGGTGCTGACGACGTTCGCGTGGCGGACCCACATCGCCGGGCGGATGACCTTCGTGGGCGTCGAACACCCGGACGCGTACTACACCGGTCTGTTCTTCAAGTACGGCATCAGTTGGCTGCGCTGGTTCACCTATGACCCCTACAACTGGATCTTCGTGGTGGCCGCGGTGACGACGATCGTCGCTCTCGCGACGACCCGGCCCCGGGTGACGGAGTCCACGGCCCGCGTCGCGGCGAGCCGGTAGCCGGCGCCGAACCGACCGAAAGCGTTCAAAACGGTCTCTGAGCAGTGCCGACACCGAACGGCCCCCGGCGAGCGATGTTCGCCTGCCGTACGCCGAGGTGGTTACTATCTCTCACATTCCACGGAAAACAGGGAGAGTGCTGTGAACTCACCGAGTTCGGCCGCCCCCGCCGGGCGACGGGCGGGTAAGAGCCTGCCCCGTCATCCGATCTTCCTGCTGTTGCTCGCGGTCATCGCCGCGGTCGCGGTGTACGTGCAGCTCACCTACATCCCCATCGACGCCCGTGTGTTCGGGCTGTTCAACAACCAGGTCGACCTCAAGGTCTACCGAGCGGGGGCCCTGCACCTGCTGCACGGCATCCCGATCTACGACGGCCCGATCCGCGGCCGTTTCGAGTACACCTATCCGCCGTTCTCCACGGTCGTCCTGCAGCCGTTCGGGTGGATGTCGAAGGACGCCGCGGTGCTGGTGTGGTCGGTGCTGATCGTGGCGGCGCTGTTCTGGGTGGTCTTCGGCTCGTTCCGCGCCCTCGGCTACCGGGCCGATTGGCGCCTCGCGGCGACGTCGGTGTCGCTGGTGACCGTGGCCCTGCTCATGGAGCCGGTGCGCACCACCATCTGGTACGGCCAGATCAACGTGTTCCTCATGGCCATCGTCATGTGGGATCTGTTGCGGCCCGACGGGAGCCGACTCAAGGGCATCGGCGTCGGACTAGCCGCGGGCATCAAACTCACACCCGCGTTCTTCGGGCTCTATCTGCTGGTGACCCGCCGGTGGAGGCCGGCGATCGTCGCGGCCGTCACCGGATTGGTCACCGTGGCCGTCGGGGCGGCGATCATCCCGCGGGGATCGTGGAAGTTCTGGACCGACAAGATCTTCGACTCGCAACGCGTCGGCCCCACCAACACGCCCGCGAACCAGTCGATCCGGGGCGCACTTGCACGCATCTTCACCACCGAAAACCCCAGCAACGGTCTGTGGGTGTTGATGTCGGCGGTCGCGATCGTCCTCGGTCTCACCGCGGCGTACCTGGCCTTCCGTCACGGCAACGAGGTGCTGGCGCTCGCCCTGACCGGCATGACGACGACCGCGGTCTCACCGTTCTCGTGGGGCCACCACTGGGTGTGGTTCGTGCCGCTGCTCGTGGTCGCGGTGGATTTCGTCCTCGGGGCCCTGCGCAACCGACGACCACTCGCCGCCGTCGGACTGCTCGTCCTGCCGGTTGGTTTGCTGCTCGCGACCTTCATCTGGAGTTTCTACCTTCCCGACGGCGCCGTGGGGCTGCGGCCGTTCTACGGCATCGGGACGTTCATGAACCCGGTGCCGGACTGGTTCCGGTGGTTCGGCACGCAGCCCTACATCTGCGTGTTCGGTCTGACCGCGCTGGCCACCATCGCGGTGTGCCTGACGAGGTCGTCGAACGGGTCGTCGGCCGACGACGCACGGGGGCCTGTGGATGACGGCCTCGGCGCCTCGAGCGCCGTCGGTCCACGCCGGTAGTCTCTTCGACGTGGCCCTGTACAGGACGTATCGACCCGCTACGTTTGCCGACGTCGTCGGTCAAGAACACGTCACCGAACCGTTGTGCCGCGCTCTCGATTCCGGTCGCATCAATCACGCGTACCTGTTCTCCGGCCCCCGCGGTTGCGGCAAGACGTCGTCCGCGCGCATCCTGGCCCGTTCGCTCAACTGCGTGCAGGGCCCGACGTCGACGCCGTGCGGTGTCTGCGCGTCGTGCGTCGCGCTCGCCCCCGGTGGCCCCGGCAACCTCGACGTGATCGAGCTCGACGCGGCCAGCCACGGCGGTGTCGACGACACCCGCGACCTGCGGGACAAGGCGGGGTACTCGCCGGCCGAGTCGCGCTACCGCGTGTTCATCGTGGACGAGGCCCACATGGTGACCAACGCGGGTTTCAACGCGCTCCTCAAGATCGTCGAGGAGCCGCCGGAACACCTCATCTTCATCTTCGCGACCACCGAGCCGGAGAAGGTCCTGCCGACCATCCGCTCGCGGACGCACCACTACCCGTTCCGTCTGCTGCCGCCACAGGTGATGCGCGGACTGCTGGAGAAGATCTGCGGCCAGGAGGGCGTTCAGGTCGCACCGCCGGTCTTCCCGCTCGTCATCCGCGCGGGCGGCGGTTCGCCCCGTGACTCGCTCAGCGTGCTCGACCAACTCCTCGCCGGAGCCGGTGACGACGGTGTCACCTACGAGCGCGCCCTGGCCCTGCTCGGTGTCACCGACGTCGCACTCATCGACGAGTCCGTCGACGCCCTGGCCGCCGGTGACGGCGCGTCGCTCTTCGGTGCGGTCGAGCGCCTCGTCGACGCCGGACACGATCCGCGTCGGTTCGCCGTCGACCTGCTCGAGCGCCTCCGCGATCTCATTCTCCTGCAAGCGGTTCCGGACGCCGCGGATCGCGGACTCGTGGAGGCCCCCGGTGATCAGGTCGAGCGCATGCGCGACGAGGTCGAGCGCATCGGGCCGGCGACTCTGACCCGATACGCCGAGACGGTGCACGCGGCGCTCGGTGAGATGCGCGGCACCACCTCGCCGCGGTTGCTGCTCGAGGTCATGTGCGCGCGGATGCTGCTGCCCGCCGCGACCGATGCGGAGTCGGCGGTGCTGCAGCGGCTCGAACGCATCGAGGCCCAGCTCGTCGGAGGGGCGCCCGTCGTCGCGCGTGCCGCGGCTGCCGCGACCGCGCCCGCCGCGGCATCCGGTCCCGGCGCGCCGGTGTCCGAGCCCGCCCCGGACTCCAAATTCGTCCGACGGTCCCAGCAGCGTGCGGAGCCGGAGCCGGAGACCGCACCGCCGGTCGCTCCCGAGCCGGTCGCTCCTGTACCGGTCGCCCCTGCCGCAGTACCGGCTCCCACGCCCGAGCCCGATCCGACGCCGGCGCCTGAGCCCGTCGAACCCGCCGTGCGCGAGCCGGTGGAACCGGTGCGTGCCGAGGCCGAGCCCGTTGCGCCCGAGGAACCTGCGCTGATCGAGCCGCCCGAGACCGACGAGCCGCCGGAACCGGAACCGCCGCTCGCCGACGAACCGACCGCCGAGGCGGAGCCCGTCGT
>NZ_JAEMTF010000060.1:5856-25490 GCF_016462415.1 Williamsia sp.
CGCGATCACGACAAGGTCGTCGAGGTGATGCTGTCCGGCGCCACCGTTCGTGGTGTCGAGGGTTCCACCCTGGTGATCAGCCACGACAACGCGCCACTGGTCGCACGTCTGGCTTCTGACCGCGGCACCGCGGTGATCGCGGCCGCCATGCACGACGTGTTCGGCGGCGCATGGACCGTGCGGTGTGAGCACCTGCCCAACGACACCGTCACGGTGAAGACCGTGGCCGACCCCGCCGGTCCGGGGCGTGCCAAGGCGGCCGGTCAGAAGAACACCTACACACGACGCGGTGGACGAGCGGCCGCCGACGGACCACCGGCGTCATCGGATGAGCCGCCACCGCCGGAGGAACCCTCCCCGGTACCCGAGGCGCCGCCGGTCGCCGACGACGAGCTCACCGACGCCGAGCGCGACGAGATGGCCGCCGACGCTCGCGACAACGATCCGGATCCACGTCAGGATCCTGAGCAGATCGCGATGGCGTTGCTGGCGTCCGAACTCGGCGCCCGGCGCATCGACGGCTGACCGAGAACGCACCGACGCGCACCCACCGTTCACACGCGCGCCCAGATGGGCGCGCATGGGAACGGGAAGCGCGCGTACGCGCGGAACTACACGTTGACGATCAGCGTCAGGCGTTCCACCACGGCCGCAGGGGGAGGCCGTTGGAACCGTCGTCGGCGAGCTTGACGCCCAGGACCTGGTGCAACTGGATGATGTTGCGCTCGAAGCCCACCCGGCAGCCGGCCAGGTACAGGCCCCACAGTCGCGCAGTCGACTCACCGACCTCCTCGACCGCCGCGTCCCAGTTCTCGACCAGGTTGCGGTTCCAGTCGCGCAGGGTCATCGCGTAGTGCTCGCGGAGGTTCTCCTCGTGCACCACCTCGAGTCGGCCGACGTCCTGCACGGCGGAGATGATGGTGCCCGACCCGGTCAGCTCCCCGTCGGGGAACACGTAGCGGTCGATGAAGGCGCCCGCCTTGTGCTTGCCCTTGTTGTCCGGGCGGGTGATGCAGTGGTTCAGGATCAGCCCACCGGGCTTGACCTTGTCCCGCATGAACCCGAAGTACGACGGGTAGTTGGCGACACCGATGTGCTCGGTGAGCCCGATGGAGGAGACGGCGTCGAAACCGGACTCGGTGACATCGCGGTAATCGCTGAACCGGACCTCGGCGAACTCGCTGAGTCCCTCGTCGACGATCGCCTTCTGCGCCCAGGCCGCCTGCTCGGCCGACAGGGTCGCACCGATCGCGTAGACGCCCTGGCGTGCGGCATAGCGGACCATTCCGCCCCAGCCGCAACCGATGTCGAGCAGTCGGTCGCCCGGCTTGAGTTGCAGCTTCTCGAAGACCAGCCGGTACTTGTTGTCCTGGGCGGTCTCCAGGCTCGCATCGCGCTCCGGGTAGCACGCGCACGTGTAGGTCATCGACGGGCCGAGCACCCACTCATAGAACGTGTTCGAGACGTCGTAGTGGTGGTGGATCGCCTCGGCGTCACGGGTCCGGCTGTGCCGCAGACCTTCTGCGATACGTCGCCAGCGGGGCTGTGCCTCCTGCGCCGGCGGCGCGATCGGCTTGAACGCCTCGAGGCCGAGGGAGCGGGTGATCGTGGCCATCGTCATCGCGCTCGGGCGGGCGAAGCTGACGTTGGCCGAGAGAGCTTTGAGTGAGTGGTACGGGTCGCCCGGGTGGCTGCCACGCAGGTTCAGATCGCCCGAGATGTAGGCGCGCGCGAGACCGAGATCGCCTGGTGCGGTGACGAGATAGGTCGTGCCGCGGGGAGTGACCAGGTCGAGGCCGAACTCGGCGTCCTCGGGTCCGGCAGCGCTGCCGTCGTACGCGGTGACGCGGACCGACAGGTCGCCGCCGGCCACGGCCTCGACGATCTCGGCCAGCGACATCTTCGGGCTGCTGCTGCGGGTGGAGCGCGACGTCCCCGAACCCGGGGAATTGCTGTTGTCTTTGAAAGTCGTCATTGACGCTTCACCGCCTTTGCGTAGAGGTCCAGGAATCGTGATGCGGGGTCGTGATGTTTGCGCAGCAGGCGGTAGGACTCGCCGCCGTAGAGCTCGTCGAACTCCGCCTCGTCGTAGAACGAGTCGGAGTACAGCGACTTGTGGCCGTCGAGCTCGGAGACCTTGCGTTCGATGAGTCGGTTGGCCCGACCCTCCGGTTCGCCCTCGATCTTCGGGACGGCCGACCAGAAGCCGACGTTGACGTAGGTGTGCCGGGGTGCCAGCGGGTAGAGCGGCCAGGGCCGCGAGCTGTCCGCTCCGGTGGGGAGGGGATCGTGAAGTCGCAACGGACACAACCAGATCGGCTCGATCGGGATGTTCTCCAGGAACCACGCGATGAACTCGGCGGTGCGTTCGATCGGCACCTCGATGTCCTGGACGACACGTTCGTTCGGCGGCTCGCCCTTGCGGGCGTTGAGGCGGTCGGCGATGTCGAAGCGGTGGTCGAGCGCGATGAGCTTCCAGTAGAAGCTGCTGCGCAGCAACCGCTTCGGCCAGAACCGGCGGATCTTGGGGTTCTGCGCCCCGAACGCCCGTGAGCACCAGAACCAGTCGGTGTCCCAGCGCCAGAGGTAGTCGTGGATCGTGAGCCGGTCCCGCTTGGGCGTGGAGGCGCTCGGATGCTGGATGGACCGGTAGAAGATGTCGGAGCCGGTGTAGTCGCTGACCGGGCCGGGCTCGGCGCTGCGGCGTCCCAGGGTCAGGTACGACTCCGTGGCCGAGAAGACGACCCCGTCGAGGTAGTCCACGACCTCGCCGTCGTGGCTGCGGTCGGTGACGATGCGATCCATCGCCTCCTGCAGTTCGGCCACGTCGTCGAAGCGCAGATGGCGCAGTTCGACGAATGGCTCGACCTTCTCCAGCTCTATCGTCAATCTCGTGCTGTAGCCCAGGGTTCCGTAGGAATTGGGGAAGCCGAAGAACAGATCGGATCGCTCGTTGGTGGGGCTGACGGTGACGATCTCGCCGGATCCGGTGAGGACGTCCATCTCGCGAACCGTCTCGTGCGGCAATCCGTTTCGGAACGACGTGCTCTCGATGCCGAGCCCGGTGACGGCACCGCCGAGCGTGATGGTCTTGAGTTGCGGTACGACCAGCGGCGCCAGGCCGTAGGGGAGCGTGGCGTCGACGAGGTGTTCGTAGGTGCACATGCCTGCGACGTCGGCGGTCATCGCGTCGGCGTCGACCTCGATGACGCGATCGAGACCGGAGACGTCGAGACCCGGGTAGGGGTTCTTGTCGCGGCGGCGGAACAGATTCGACGTTTTCTTCGCAAGTCGGACACGTGCGTGTGCGGGGATCGCACGGTAGCTCGCCAGCAGGGTGTCGATTCCCGCGGCGAAGGCGTCCCAGCCCATCTCCCGGTCGCGGCTCGTCGACCTGTCTGCACTCATATTCTGGTGAACCTCTTTGGTTGCTCACGTCGGCACGGCGGCTGCCGCAGACGCGGCGAGCCGTCTCGGCGTCCCGCCCGCGGCCCGCGCCCGAACCCATTGAGCCTAGGACTCCTGGGTCTGCACCGCCAACCAACCGCGCGACACGATGCGCTGATGCGCGGGTGAACAACCACCGGCATCGAGGCTTCCAACACCGGCTATACCGCCGACGTGACAACATCGATTGTATGGATGCCACCGCCCTGCGAAATCTGCAGAAACCCCTCAAGGACAGCTACCGCGACGACCCCGCCGCGGCGATCGCTCCCCTGCACGCCGTCGGCACGTTCACCGACGACGACATCACCTGCACGGTCGACACGTGGGCCGGGTCGGTGCGCGCCGGACTGCACCCCACCACCGGTGGCGACGGCAGCGAGGCGTGCTCGGGCGACATGCTGTTGCAGGCCCTGGTGGCGTGCGCGGGGGTGACGTTCCGGTCGGTCGCGACGGCGATGTCGTTGGACATCCGCAACGCGCAGGTGCGCGCCGACGGGGCGTTCGATGCCCGCGGCACCCTCGGCGTCGACCGCGATACGCCGGTCGGGATGACCGACATCTCGCTGACCTTCACCTTCGACACCGACGAGGACGACGTGAAGGTCGACAAGCTCCTCGAGCTGACCGAGCGCTACTGCGTCGTCGCCCGCACCCTGGCCGGTTCGGCCCCCGTGGAGGTGCGTCGCGGCTGAGGCCGTGTGCACCGCACAACCCGCAGATCACGCACCTCCGTATCCTTGCGGGCGACATCGGAGTCCATCGACACGCAAGGAGTGATTCGTCGTGGCACAGGTTTCGGCTACACAGTCGATCGACATCAACGCAACCCCGGATTCGGTGCTGGCAGCACTGAGTGACTACGCCGTCGTGCGTCCGCAGATCCTGCCCGAGCAGTACCTCGACTACCAGGTGATCAGCGGTACCTCCGGCGCGGGAACGGTCGCGCAGTGGACGCTGCAGGCGACGTCGAAGCGGTCGCGCAACGTGAAGGCCACCGTCGCCGTCGACGGCTCGACCATCACCGAGAACGACGAGAACTCGACCATGGTGACCACCTACACCGTCTCGCCCCAGGGCAACGGGTCGATGGTGGAGACCACCACGTCATGGAAGGGTGCAGGCGGCATCGGCGGCTTCTTCGAGAAGACGTTCGCGCCGAAGGGACTCAACCGCATCCAGGCCGCCCTCCTGGGCAACCTCAAGTCCCGCCTGGAGAAGTGATCACGACGGGCGGGCTCGTCGCGGGTCGGTAGGCGGCCATGGGCCGACGTCGCAGGTCCTCGCCGCTGCCGCCACGCCACGGCGTCGACGCGACCCGGGTGGTACTGCGGACAGCGGACGAACCCCTGATCGACGCCCTGCGTCGGGCACCGGCGCTGTCGGATCTCGACGAGGCCGGTCTGCTGGAGCGGTTCGCGGCGCGCGAGATCGTTGACCTCTCCGGGTCGCCGCTCGCTCCGTCGACCCCGACCACCGTCGGCGCCCCGGTGTATCTCTACCGCGACCTACCGGCGGAGGTCGCGATCCCGTTCGACCTGCCGGTGCTGCACGCCGACGACGACATCATTGTCGTGGACAAACCGCATTTCCTGGCGACGATGCCGCGCGGCGTCCACGTGGTCCAGACTGCGCTGGTGCGTCTGCGGCGCGAGTTCGGCACCGATCTGATCAGCCCCGCGCACCGGCTCGACCGTCTCACCGCGGGGGTCCTGCTGTTCACCCGCCGGCCGCAGGTGCGACGCGACTATCAGGCCCTGTTCGCCGACCGGCTGGTGGAGAAGGAGTACCGGGCGGCGGCGCCGGTGCGCACCGATCTGCGCCTGCCCGCCGATGTGGCGAACCGGATCCTCAAGGACTCCGGCGACCTGCGGGCGCGGGTCGTCGACGGCGAGGTCAACGCCCGCAGTCGGGTAGAACTCCTCGACGGCCCGTCAGACGAGTCGGCTGGACTTGCCGAGTACCGGCTGACGCCGCACACCGGACGGACCCATCAGCTGCGGCTGCACATGGCCGAACTCGGCATCCCCATCGACGGTGATCCGCTCTACCCCGAGGTCCGACCTGAGCTGGCGGCCCTGCCCGACTCGGGTGACTTCACCCGCCCTCTGCGTCTGGTCGCGCACCGCCTCGCATTCGACGACCCGCTCACCGGCCGACGGCGCGTGTTCCGCAGCACCCGGTCGGTGGTGTCGCGCGATGTGGTGTCACACGATGTGGTGTCACACGATGGGGTGTGACGAGTTGAGGTGTGAGGAGATGGGGTCATGATCGTCGTCTCCTACGACCGCCTGCCCGACCTCAAGTTCGAGGCCGTCGTCTTCCTCGACACCGAGAGCGGTGACTGCTTCCAGATCCAGCGCGACCTGATGTCGCTGGCCACCACCGAGGCGTCCACCCACCAGATCTCCACCGGGATGGGTGCCCCGATCCCCGACGGCATCCTGCACTGGCGGCGCACCGACGACCGGTTCGAGTTCGCCCTGACCCCGCGGGCCGCCCGCATCTTCGGCGGCAGCGACGTGCTGTCGTTCGATGTCGAGCCGGAGCAGGGCAGCACCGTCGATGAGATCGCCGACCACGTGGAACGCCTTCTGCGCTGAGGTGCGCGTGGGGGACGGGGCCGTCGGTCACCAGCCACTACTCTGGAGTACGTGGATCCCGAGAACCCGATGGCAGGCCTGCTCGCGCAGGCTCAGAAAATGCAGGAACAGCTGCTCAGCGCCCAGAACACGATCGCAGCGACCGAGCTCACCGGCACCGCCGGCGGCGGTCTGGTGACGGTCACCGGTTCGGGCGCGGGCGAGATCACCGCGGTCACGATCGACCCCGAGGTGGTCGACGTCGACGACATCGAGACGTTGCAGGACCTGATCGTCGGAGCGCTCGCCGACCTGGCCACCAAGCGCGACGAGCTCACCTCGAACGCCATGGGTCCGCTCGCGGGTGGCCTCGGCGGCGGACTCCCCGGCTTCGGCGGTCCCGGCCTGGGGCAGTGAGGGCGCAGTGTACGAAGGGCCGATCCAGGATCTGATCGACGAGCTGGCCAAGCTCCCCGGTCTGGGACCGAAAGGCGCTCAGCGCATCGCGTTCCACCTGCTCGGCGGCGAGAACAAAGAGATCGACCGTCTGATCAGCGCACTCGGGCACGTCCGTGACGACGTCACCTTCTGCGTCGAATGCGGAAACGTCTCCGCCGACAAGCTGTGTCGGATCTGCGGCGACGCCCGACGTGATGCCACCAAGATCTGCGTGGTCGAGGAACCGAAGGACGTTCAGGCCATCGAACGGACCAAGGAGTTCGCCGGCCGCTATCACGTCCTCGGCGGCGCCCTCGATCCCCTCGGCGGTATCGGACCCGATCAGCTCCGCATCCGAGAGTTGCTGCGCCGGTTGGCCAATCAGACCGACGGGGTCGACGTCAGCGAGATCATCGTCGCGACCGATCCCAACACCGAGGGGGAGGCGACCGCCACCTACCTCGTACGTATGCTCAAGGACTTTCCCGGGCTCTCGGTCACCCGACTCGCATCCGGGTTGCCGATGGGCGGCGACCTGGAGTTCGCCGACGAGTTGACCCTCGGACGCGCGATGTCGGGGCGGCGGGTCCTGACGTGACCGCCGCCGTCGGGCGGTTGTCGTATGGTGTTGCGGCACAGCAGGTCGCCGAGGGCCTCCGTGCCGGGATCGTGGCGATCGACGGACCCTCCGGCGCCGGGAAGTCGACGTTCGCCGATGCCCTGATGGCCGAACTCGCCCGGCGTCGCGTTCGGGCGGTGCTCATCCGCACCGACGACTTCGCTACGTGGGATGACCCCGTGGGATGGTGGCCGGAGCTGGAAGCCGATGTCCTGCAATCGTTCACCCGTCGCCACGACTACCGCTATCACCCGCGGGTGTGGCTCGACGGCACCCCGCAGGCGGGACCGCGAGTGTGGCTGCGGTGGGAGCCGCTGCTGATCATCGAGGGTGTCTCGAGCGCCCGCGCCCGGATGGCCGAGCGACTCGAGACCGCCCTGTGGCTCGACGGCGGGTCGGCCCCCGAACGCCTCGAACGGGCCGTGGCCCGCGATGGCGAGAAGTCGCGACCGCATCTGCAGCGATGGCAGGATTTCGAGTTCGGGTGGTTCACCGTGGACCGAACCCGCGAACGATGTCAGGTGGTGTCGGTGTGAGTCAGCCTCCCTACGGTCCGTCCGGAGATCAACCGGGTGGGCCCGACCCGCGCCAGTGGGGACCGCCTCCCCAGCCCGGTTACGGTCCCGGTCCCTACGGTTCACCGGGACCGGCAGGGCCGTACGGGCCGCCGCCCGGTACCTACGGACCGCCGCCCGGTACCTACGGAGGGCCGCCGAACGAGCAACCCCCGTATGGCCAACAGGCTTTCGGTCCGCCCAGCTACGGTCCGCCCGGCTACGGTCCGCCCGGACAGGGATGGCCGCCCGCGGGGCCCGGCCCGAAGAAGAATCGCGGCCCGTGGATCGCGGCGGTCATCGTGATCGTGGTGGTGTTGATCGCCGGCGGTATCACCGCAGCAGCGCTGCTGGCCGGTGGTGACTCCGACGACTCCAGTGCGTCAGGTGGCCCGTCCGGATCGTCGACGGTCTCCACCGGCGCGTCCCCACGGGATTCGACGTCGCCGGATGAATCGTTGTCGTCAGGTGACGCGGAGTCCGAGATACGTTCGGCCGTCACGGGCTACGCGTCTGCTCTGCTGACCGGTGATGCCGAGAAGATCCCGTCCCTGGTGTGCGCGCAGGACGTGGCCAACATGACGAGGGCGACGTCGGGAATGACCGGTGGAGTCATGTCCTCCGACGTCGACGTCACCGACATCCAGATCGCCGGCAACAAGGCGACGGCGAAGATCGCATTCGGGTCCACGCCGGGAATCGACGTCCGTTTGCTGAAAGAAGACGGGAGTTGGAAGGTGTGCCCGACCAGTCGTTGACCTTGTCGTCGGCGCCCTCGTAGCAGCCCGTGCGCGCAATCGACGTGACCGCGAGTACACCGGTCGCGGTTGTCTGTACAGTCACTGTGATTCGTTAGCCGCGACAACGCAATGATCGCCAACGGCAGGGGTGCAGCGATGAGCCAACCGCCCTACGGTCCTCCCGGCCCGTTCGGTCCTCCCGGGGAGACGCCCGACGGCCCGCCCCCGCAGTACGGCGGGCAGCCGCCCCCGCAGTACGGCCCGCCTCCGAATTTCGGTCAGCCGCCGCCCCCGCAATACGGCCCGCCCCCGAACTTCGGCCAGCAGCCACCGCAGTACGGCCAGCCCCCATACTTCGGCCAGCAACCCCACTACGGCGGTAATGGTCCGTACGGGCCACCCGGGCCGGGCTGGCAACCCCCGAACCAGGGTGGCCCGTCGAAGAAGCGTGGCCCTCTGATCGCGATCATCCTCGCGGTCGTCCTCGTGGTGGTCGTGGCGGTCGGCGTCACGGCGTTCCTTCTGACCGGCGATGACGACGACGATTCCGGTGCCTCGGCGTCCTCAGGGCCGTCGTCGAGCTCGGCGGCGTCCTCACCGGAGTCGAGTTCCGGCTCGAATTCCGCGGAGGAGTCGAACTCGTCCGGCGCCGACGACGACGCCATCACGCAGGCCGTCACCCGGTACGTCGAGGCAATCGGGACCGGGGACAAGGATGCCTTGGCTGCGGCCGTGTGCGCCCAGGACCGCGACGTCGTGAGCGTCTCGACCCCACCCGGCGGCATCGGTGGGGTCGAACTCGATGTCGTCGTCGGCGACATCGAGGTGACCGGTGGTCGGGCCTCGGCGAAGTGGGGGTTCGAGCCTTCCGGGGCGACGATCCCGATCAATCTCCGCAAGGAGTCCTCGTCGTGGCTGGTCTGTTTATCAGCCCAGTGACGTCCTGACCGGACGGGATGGATCCGAGAGCATGGGTGAAGCGATCGACAGGCGCACTGTGTTGGGCGCGATGGCCGTCGGTGTGGGTGGCGTCGCGGTCGGCGGAGCGTTCGCCGCCGAGCGAGCCGGTGTCGCGCAGGCCGAGCCGACCGGGTCGGGGGGATACCTCGTCGGCTGCGGTCGCGCGGACATGACCGGTGCCGTCGCAGGCCAGGGCATGATGGGGTACTCCGAGCCCGACCAGGTCAGCGCCGGGCTGCTGTCGCGGTGCTGGGCACGTGCCTACGTGATCGCCGATCAGGTCGGCGGCGGCCGCGTGGTCTTCGTCAACGCCGACGTGGCGTGTCTGTTCCAGTCGGTCCATCTCGGTGTGATCGCCCGACTCCGAGCGCGATTCGGCGATCTGTACACCGAACGCAACGTCAATCTCAACGCCACCCACAATCACAATTCGTGCGGTGGCACGGCATGGGACTACGCGTACACACTCGCTGCGTTCGGCTTCAAGAAAAAGTCGTACGAGGCCGAGGTGAACGGCATCGTCACCGCAATCGTCAGGGCGCACAGCGATCTCGCGCCCGGAACCATCGCGATCGGACGCGGTGAACTGCACGACGCCAGCGCGAACCGTTCCCGTACCGCGTTCGACCGGAACCCGTCGGACGAGAAGGCGGTGTTCCCCGACGCGATCGATCCCGCGGTGACCGTGCTGCGGCTGCGCAAGAACGGGGCGTCTGCCGACGCGGGTCAGATCACGTGGTTCTCGACGCACGGCACCTCGCTGACCGACCGCAACGTCCTCATCTCGGGTGACAACAAGGGCTACGCCAGCTATCTCGCCGAGTCCACGACCGATGGGGTCGTGGCATCGTTCCCACAGACCAACGCCGGGGACATGACCCCGAACCTGTGGCTGCGGAAGCTGCAACCGTCCGGTCCCACCACCGACAACCGGACCAACTGCCTCATCATCGGACGCCGCCAGCACGATGCGGGCCGGGCTGCACTCGCCACCGCGATGCCCATGGCGCGCAACGGGATCGAGTCGGTGGTCCACTACGTCGACTTCTCGAGGGTGTCGATCGCCGCCCGTTTCACCCCGGAGGGCAAGCCCGCGCGGACGGGGCCGGCGTGTATGGGTGCCGCAGCGATCGGGACCAGCACCGAGGACAACTACAACCGGCCGGTACCGCTGTTCGACGAGGGTCAGAAGATCGACGTCCCCGACTGGGTGCGCGCGGTGCAGGCGCCCAAGCTCGTCGTCGTCCCACTGGGGTTGCTGCCGCCGTCGGGCTGGATTCCGTCGATCCTGCCCATCCAGATCATGCGCATCGGATCACTGGTACTCGCCGCGGCGCCCGCCGAGTTCACGATCGTGGCCGGGCTACGGGTCCGGCGCGTGGTGGCCGCCGCACTCGGTGTCGATGCCGACGACGTGCTGCTGCAGGGATACGCCAACGGCTACAGCCAGTACGTCACCACCGAGCAGGAGTACGACGCCCAACAGTACGAGGGCGGTGAGACACAGTTCGGCCGGTGGACGCTGTCGGCGTATCTGCAGGAGTTCGACCGGCTGGCCCTTTCGATGGTCTCGGGAGCAGGCCTGGGTCGAGGACCTGCGCCGGTGGACAAGTCGTCTCCGCAGCCTGATCTGCTCCCGGCCGTCCCGCCGGACGCGCCGCTGCGCGGACACCGCTTCGGCGACGTGCTCACCGAGCCGTCCACACGGTACGCCCCGCGCGCGACCGTCTCGGTCGACTTCGTCGGCGCTCACCCGACGAACGACTTCCACACCGACGGAACCTTTTTCGCCGTCGAACGTCAGGACGGTGGTCGGTGGGTGTCCGAGTTCGACGACAACGACTGGTGCACCGAGATGCACTGGAAGCGACCGAAGGGGTCGCAGAACGCGTCGGTGATCACGGTGCGATGGACGATCCCGGCCGACACGCAGGGTCGTTACCGGGTCCGCTATTTCGGTGACAGCAGGTCCGCGACGGGAACCGTGCGGCCGTTCACCGGGACCTCGGGGGCCTTCACCGTCGCCTGACGCGGGCCGGCGAGGTCCGTGGGCGTCAGCCTGCGGCGACGATGGCGCGTGGGTCGAACGCCACCCGGATGGCCACGATCTTGCCGTCGACGATGGTCTGCCAGTTCACGGTCGGGGCGGGCGGCGCGACGGTGGTGTGGAGGTCGAACCAGGTGAGGACGTCGTCACCGTCGACGGCCACCTTTGCCACGTCGATGTCGTCGAGGATCTGCGACATCCCTGTCAGCCCCGCAACACAGTCGTCGGCGTTGTCCAGGGTGGCCATGGGGCCCACGAACGTGACGTCGTCGGCGAGTAGCGCACGAAGGGAATCGAAGTCGCGGTTCTTCCAGGCGGTGAAGTACGCGGCTGAGGTCTCTCGGATATCGGTCATGAATCGATGGTGCGGTCGGTTCGGGCCCCGAGTCCAACAACTTCTGGCGATGAGATCCATCGTTCTGGGTTGTCGATGCAGCTCACCGGGGCGTTATCGTCTGCCGCATGGAGTTGCGGCAGCTCGAATACCTGATCGCGGTGGCGGACGAGGCGGGCTTCACCCGCGCGGCAGAGCGGGTACATGTGACGCAGTCCGGCATCAGCGCGCAGATCCGGCGTCTCGAGCGAGAACTCGGCGTGACGCTGTTCGACCGGGGAACCCGTTCGGTGCGTCCGACGGCGGCCGGCGAGGTCGCGATCGATCACGCGCGTCGGGTGGTCGACGAGGTCGCTGCCCTGGCACGGGCGGTGACGCTGGCCGGCGACGTCGTGCAGGGGCGCCTCGACATCGGCATGATCACGGCGTTCTCCGGTCCGCCGCTGTTCGACGCGCTGGCGGCATTTCACGTCGCCCATCCGATCGTCGAGATCGGAGTGGTCGAGGGCCGGTCGGCTGCCCTCGTCGACCAGGTTCGAGCCGGCGATCTCGATGTCGCGTTGGTGGGTGTCGCCGATGAACCCCCGACAGACCTCGAGTCCCGGGTGGTGGTCCGTGATCGTCTGATGATCGGCGTCACCGCCGACCACCCGCTGGCCCGACGGGCGCGGGTCACCGTCGCCGACATCTGTGCCCATCCGCTCATCAGCCTGCCCGTGGGAAACGGGATCCGCGCGGCGCTCGATCTCGTCTGCGAAGCACATGAGGTCACGGCGGATGTGACGCTGGAGGCCGGTGCGCCGGAAGCGGTCGCCGCTCTTGCGTCGCGAGGTCTCGGCGTGGCACTGCTCAGCGCGTCCTCCATGGGAGCATCCGACCGGCTGGTGGTGAAGCCGGTTGTCGACGCAGACACGCAGGCGCTGTTGGCACTGGTGTGGCGCCCCGAACCCGCACCGGCAGTACGCCGATGGCTCGATCTGGCCGGGGATCTCGGGTTCGGCGGGACGTCGTGACCCGATGATGTGTGGTTTCGGTGACGCCGACCTGCGAAAACGGTCACCGGAACCGCACATTTCCGGAGCCGGAGGTCAGCGTTTGGCTGCGGTGATCCGTTCGCGTCGCAGTTGATCGATCTCGGGCAGCGGCAGCGGTGCGAGATCGTCGGTGCCCAGCGCCTGCTTGAGCAGGTGGTCGGCCAGTTCGGGATTACGCGCCAAGGCCGGACCGTGGAGATAGGTGCCGATGACCGAACCGGTGACGGCGCCGTCGACGTGGGTGCCCTCGCCGTTCCCGTGTCCCGACACCACGCGCGCGAGCGGAGTCGAGTCGGCTCCCAGCGTCGTTCCGCCGCGATGGTTCTCGAAACCGGTGAGCTGCTGGGTCAGTCCCGGCAGCGTCGGGTTGGTGACCAGTTCGCCGATGCTGCGAACACCCTGCGGGGCGGTGGTCAGATCGAGCATCGAGATGCCCTCGACCCGCTCACCGGCCGATGTCTCGTACCAGTGCCCCAGCACCTGGATTGCAGCGCAGATCGCGAGGACCGGGGCACCGCGCTCGGCCGCCCTCTGTAACCCCGGGTAGCGCAACAGGTGTCGGGTCGCGAGGCGCTGGGCATAGTCCTCGGCGCCGCCCAGGGTGTAGACGTCGAGGGAGTCCGGCACGGGATCGTCGAGGGTGATCTCGACGATCTCGGCGTCGATGCCCCGCATCCGGGCTCGTTGACGCAGCACCAGAGCGTTGCCGCCGTCACCATAGGTACCCATCACGTCGGGCAGGACGAGCCCGATCCGCAGTGTCGATGTGCCCTCAGCCATGTCGCGCGACCCCTCGTTCGATGCGGTCGATCGCGACACCGAGGTCGCGGAACGCGGTGTAGTTCGCGAGCACGTCCACACGTCCCGGCGGGCATGAGGCGATCGCGGCCAGCGGGTCAGGAATCGTCGAATGCTCTGCGCCGGCGTAGATCAGACGGACACCGAGATCCGAGGCGCGTTCACCCGCGGCCACGACCGCGGTGTTCTCGAAGTGCTCGAACCGCACGTCCCACAGCCACGAGAGATCTTCGCCGTCGGGGACCTGACCGTTGACCGCGATCACGAGGCCGGCGGCGGTCGGATCGATCATCGACATCGCCTCCTGCCACCCCGCGGGGTTCTTGGCCAGCAACATCCGTACGGAGTGATCGCCGACGGTGCGCACTCCGTAGCGGCCGGCCACCTCGCCGACGCCCGACACGGCAGTCACCGCCGCGGTGGGTTCGGCACCCATCGTGACCGCGGCCGCGACCGCCTGAGTGGCGTTGCCGCGGTTGGCCTTACCGGGCAGCGTCAACGTCATCGGCGCGGTGAAGCCGTCGGGGCCGTGTATCGACTCCTCGTCGAACCACCAGGTGGGGGTGGGACGTCGGAAATCGGTTCCGCTGCTGTACCAGTCGTCGCCGGATCGGACGATGGGCTCCCCGGATCGTGGGCAGCTCACCGAGTCGTTCGCCCACCCGGCGCCCGCGGCGACCCACACCACGTTGGCAGCGTCATACGCCGCCGACGCCACGAGTACGTCGTCACAGTTGGCGATGACGGTCATGTCCGGGTGGCGGGCGATGCCCTCGCGCAGGCGTCGCTCGATGATGTTGATCTCGCCGACGCGGTCGAGCTGGTCACGCGAGAGGTTCAGCAGCACAAGCACATCGGGGTCGACAGCGTCGCTGACGTGCGGCACGTGCAGCTCGTCGACCTCGATGGCCGCGTAGGGCGCGTCACGACCCAGGGTGAGCGCGGCGATGATCCCGGCGTCCATGTTGGCGCCGTCGGCCTGACTGATGACCTGGCCCAGGGTGCCCAGGGCCGCGGTGGTCATCTTGGTGGTCGTCGACTTGCCGTTGGTGCCGGTGATCAGCGCCGTGCGCTTGCCCCCGGCCAACCGACCCATGATCGACGGATCGATCTTGGCGGCGATCAGACCACCGATCATGGAGCCTTTGCCGCGACCGGTTCTCTGCGAGGCCCATCGGGCGCCTGCTGCTGCCGCGAGCGCCGTCCGGGTGCGAATCGGGAGGCGTGCCCGGGAGGTTCGGGGAGCGTCGGACATGCCTGCGAGTCTTTCACAGGAGCTGGTTTGCGCGCCGAACCCATCAGCCCGGCCAGGCAGCCGACGATGACGATCGCTGCCCCGACGAGTTGCAGCACGCTGGGCTGCTCGTGCAGCGCGATCCACGAGGCGGTGATGCCGACCACGGGGACCAGCAGCGAGAACGGGGCGACCGTGCTCGCCGGGTGCTTGCTCATCAGGAACGACCAGAGCCCGGATCCGGCGATGGTCCCCAGCAGGACGACGTAGGCCAGACCGGCCAGTGCCACGAGACCGTTGGGGGTGAACGCGGTGGCCATCGCGTCGAACCCGGCCGACGGACCCTCGATGACCAGGCTCATCAGGTACAGCGGGATCGGTGGCACGACGCACATCCACAGGGTGAGGCGCATCGGGTCGTCGCTGCGGGCGAGACGGCTGCCGAGGTTTCCGAACGCCCAGCCCAGCCCGGCGATCAACGTCAATGCCATCGGGATGATGCCCGCGCCCGCTCCTGCCTGCATGCGGTCGATCGCGATGACCACCATGCCGCCGACGGCGACGGCGATACCGGCGACCTGACGTCGGGTCATGCGCTCTCCGAGCAATACGACGCCCAGGATCACGGTGAACGGTGCCGACGACTGCAGCACCAGCGACGCGAGTCCGGTGGGCATCCCGGTCGCCAGCGCGAGGAACAGGAAGGCGAACTGGATGATGCCGAATCCAACGCCGTAGAGCAGCAGCCAGCGCACCGGGACCTTCGGGAACGGGACGAACAGGATCACCGGCACGGCCATGACCGCAAAGCGCAACGCAGCGAAGAAGAAGGGAGGGAAGTGCTCGAGGCCGGCGTGGATGGCGATGAAGTTCACGCCCCAGAGCAGGACCACGGTGAGGCCGATCAGGCGGTGACGAGTGGACATGCGCTCATCGTGCGGGCCAGATCAGTTCAGCACAATCGAAATGAAATGCATCTACTGTTTAGAATCACTTCATGGAAGTACGGCGACTGCGGATACTCAGGGAGTTCGCCGACCGTGGCAGCGTGGGTGCGGTCGCCGATGCCTTGAAGCTCACACCGTCGGCGGTCTCGCAGCAGCTGAAGGTCCTCGCGCGCGAGTCCGGCATCGACCTGCTCGAGCAGGACGGCCGCGGTGTACGGCTCACCGACGCCGGCCGCGCCCTGGTGCTGCGCGCCGACGAGGTGATCGCCGCCGTCGACCGCGCCCAGGACGAGATGGCGTCGCGCCGCGGCAGCTCGGTCGGGTCGGTCCGCGTCGCGATGTTCCCCTCGGCGACCGCACTCGTGCTGCCGCGCCTGCTGACGGTCATGTACGAGAGCGGTATCGAGATCGTCGCCACCGACATCGACCTGACCTACCCGGAGGCGCCCGATCTGCTCCCCGACCATGACCTCGTCCTCACCCACCGGGACGAACGCGCGCCCGCCATCGCGTCGCCGCGTGTGACGGTCGAGCCGCTGATGCGCGAGCCCATCGACGTGGTGGTGCCCCCGGGGCACCGACTCGCCGATCAGCGCACCGTCGCCGTCGACGATCTCGCCGACGAGGACTGGATCAGCGTTCGCGGCGGGTTCCCGGTCGACGACGTGCTGCTCTCGCTGGCGACGGTGACCGGGGTGCAACCGCGGATCACCCACCGCATCAACGACTTCACCGCCATCGAGGCGCTGGTCGCCGACGGACACGGGATCGCACTGCTCCCCAGGTTCGCGGTGCGCAACCCCGACGTCCACCGTCTGATCCTGTCCGGCGTACGCGCGGCCCGGCAGTACGACCTGGTCCACCGACCCGAGGCGTTGCGGCGACCCGCGATCCGATCGGTCGCCGACGGTCTCCGCGAGGTGGTCACCACGTGGGCGGGGTGAGTTCTCGCCGGGTTGCTTCGGCGACTCTCGGTAACGCGCGGGGGTCTGTCGGCGATCAACAAGTGAGTGCGTACCACCGTGGGTACGCAGCGCATGAGGAGTGTGTCGTGTCTTATCCGAACCATTCATCACCAGCCATTCCCGCCGGCGCCTTCCTCGACACCGTGAGTGGCCTCATCCGAGATCTGTATGCACGAGCGGCTGCCGACGACAACGGTCACGGCGCGCGCTACGAAACTGTTGCCGACATCCTCGTGCACAGCATCCCCACCCACACATCGCCGCACGACCTACGCCACCGGCCGCTCGGCACCGTTGGCGACCAGATCGCCCTCGCCCTGTTCACCGCCCACCGCACCCTCGGCCCGCACACGATCGAAGCCAACACGCTCGCCGCGGTACGTCATACGTTGACCGCCGCACGCGAGGACGCCGACCGAACCGCCCGAGCGAGAGCGCCCCGGACCGGCGATACGGATCGACGCTCTCATCTGTCAGCCACGTCAGGTCGGAATCCGACCTGAGTCGGGTCAGCGCACCTGCTCGGTCGGCCGGATCAGCACCTCGTTGACGGCTGCGTGACGCGGTCGGGTGACGATGTAGACGATCGCCGCCGCGATGTCGTCCGGATCGAGCGCACCGAGTCCCTCGATCGCGCTCGCATCAGGTGCGTGTTCCTCGCCGGTCGTGGTCATCTCGGTCGTGACGATGCCCGGTTCGACGACACCGACGCGGACGTGCGCGGGCGCGAGTTCCTGGCGCAGCCCCTCGGAGAACGCGCCCACCGCGTGCTTGGTCGCCGCGTAGACGTTGCTCTGGAAGCTCGGGACCCGGCGTCCGGCAACGGAACTGACGTTGACGATGTCGCTGATCCCGTGGGGACCGTTCGCCGCGGCGACGAGATGCGGCAGAGCGGCGTGGGTGGCCGCGAACACGCCGTTGATGTTCACGTCCACCATCGCCGTCCAGTCCGACAGGGTCGCATCGACCGCGGGACCCCACGTCCCGACGCCCGCGCAGTTGACGAGGATGTCGATGCCGCCGAACTCCGTCGCGACCGCATCGATGCCCGCGCTGACCGCGTCCGGGTCGGTGACGTCGACACCGTAGGCCTTGGCGGCGCCGGTGCCGCTACCCTCGATCGTCCGCGTGAGCTCGTCGAGGCGATCCTTGCGTCGTGCGAACAGTGCGACGGTCGCCCCCGCACCGGCGAGCGCCTCGGCCGTGCTCGCGCCGATTCCGCTGGATGCGCCGGTGATGACGACCGTGACACCGTCCAGGGTCCGCTCGGCGCCGCGGGCCGTCGTGGCTGCGTTGTCCGGTTCAATCGTCATCGGGCTCCTCTGGTCGACACGGGTTACTTACCCAGGCTAGCCAGATTGCTCGATCATGCGTCGGCGCCGTCGGCAGGGATCAGGCGAACTCGTAGTCGGTGAGCGGGAACGTCGACGCGGCGTGGAAGCTGTTCGACGTCGAGGTGGGGCGCAGCAGGGCCGCCTCGCCGTGCTGGTTGAAGTAGTAGCTGCGCGAGGTCGAGCACTCTCCCTCGTAGAACACCGAGTCGCCGAGCTTGTCGGTGACGGCGTCGAGGAACTCGGCGTTCGCGCGGTCGGTCACCTCGAAGGTCGCCGCGCCGCGGCGCTGCAGCTCACCGAGCAGGCGGCGCATGTGGGCCATCTGCGACTCGATGGTGGTGAAGTACGACAGACCGCTGTAGCTGTACGGGCTGTTGAGGCTGAGCAGGTTCGGGAACTTGGGGATCGCGATGCCCTCGTAGGCCTGGAAGCGGTTGTCGCGCCACCACTGTCCGAGGTCGCGTCCCTCGCGTCCGACGATCTGCAGGGCGGGGAAGTTGACGTCCCAGAGGTTGAACCCGGTGGCCAGGACGAGGGTGTCGATCGGTGTCTGACGGCCGTCGGTGGTCACAACGGCGTCGGGTTCGAAGTGATCGATCGACGTGGTCTCCAGCCTGGTGTTGCGACGATTGAACGTGCGGAAGTATCTGTTGGAGAACGTGGGCCGCTTGCAGCCGAAGTCGTAGTGCGGCGTCAGCGCCCGTCGGGTCGCCTTGCTGCGCACCGAGACCCGCAGGTGTGCCCTGGCCGCGAGCGCTGCGGCCCGGTTCATCATCTTGGCCTGTCGGAAGTGCAGGACGCCGACGACCATGATGCCCTCGAGGATCGTGTTGTTCACCGACCGGGCCAGCCGCTGGGTGACCGGGACGCGGGCGAAGAGGCGACGAACGAACGGCGGGATGGCGAAGTCGATCTTCGGCACGACCCAGATCGGGGTCCGCTGAAAGACGGTCAGTTCGTCAGCGCGGGAGGCGATCTCGGGGATCAGCTGGACGGCGGTGGCCCCGGTTCCGATGATCGCGGCCTTCTCGCCCGCGAAAGAATGGTTCTGATCCCAGGCCGTGGTGTGGATGATCTTTCCGGCGAAGGTGTCGATGCCGGGGAAGTCGGGGGTGTAGGGCTGCGAGAGGAACCCGGTGGCCGTGACGAGGAAGCGTGAGGTGACGGTCTCGCCGCCCGCGATGGTCACCGTCCAGAGCTGTTGCTGCTCATCCCATTCGGCGCGCTCGACCACGACCCCGAACCGCATCGACCGGCGCAGGTCGTACTTCGTCGCGACGTGCTCGGCGTACGACTTGAGCTCGGCGCCCGGTGCGAACAACCGGGTCCAGTTCGGGTTGGGCTCGAAGGAGTAGGAGTAGGTCACCGACGCGATGTCGACAGCGAGACCGGGATAGCGGTTGACGTGCCAGGTCCCGCCGAGGTCGTCCTCGCGCTCCAGGATCGACAGGTTCGTGTAACCGAGTTGGGTCAGCGCTATGGCCGCACCCATGCCGCCGAAGCCTGCTCCCACGATCACTGCGTCGAACTGTGGTGTCATCGTCGACCCCTCAAGTTTAGTGTGACGCGTCGTCACATGTAGCTGAGAGTGTCGTGCATCG
>NZ_JAEMTF010000157.1 GCF_016462415.1 Williamsia sp.
AGCCTCGACCTCCTCGCCGTCGCGGAGCGACTCGACCGCCCCGTCGCGGAGCGACGCCCGGGTTCCGTCGCCTCGCGGACATGACCGCCGACCGGGAGGTCCCCGGACAGTTCTCGATCGTCCTGCACTCGCATCTGCCGTGGCTCGCCAACCACGGACGGTGGCCGGTCGGTGAGGAGTGGCTCTACCAGTCCTGGGCCGGCTCGTATCAACCCCTGTTCGCGGCGTTTCGACGTCTGGCCGCCGACGGTCTGACCGGTCAGGTCAGTCTCGGCGTCACCCCGGTGCTCGCCGCGCAGCTCGACGATCCGCACTGCCTGGCGTCGATGTACGAGTGGCTCGCCTCGTGGCAGTTACGCGCGCAGGAGGCGGCACTCGTTCCCGGAGGCGGCTCCGCGGAGCTCGGTCACCGTGAGTACCGCGCCGCCGACGCCGCGCTCGCGGATTTCGAGATGCACTGGCGTCACGGCGGTTCCGGTGCCCTGCGGACCGTTGTCGACGCCGGGACGGTGGAATTGCTCGGCGGTCCGCTGGCGCACTCGTTCAGCCCGTTGCTCGACCCGCGCCTCCGCCGCTTCACCCTCGACGAGGGATTGAACGATGCCGCCGTCCGGTTCGGCTCACGCCCGCAGGGCATCTGGGCGCCGGAGTGCGCCTTCGTGCCCGGGATGGAGACCGAGTACCGCGACGCCGGTGTCCGGCACTTCATGGTCGACGGTCCCGCGTTGCGCGGCGACACCGCGCTGGGTCGCCCCGTCGGCGACAGCGGCGTCGTCGCCTTCGGTCGCGACCTCGACATCAGCTACCGGGTGTGGTCCCCGCGATCGGGATACCCCGGGCACGGCGCCTACCGGGATTTCCACACCTACGACCATCATTCGGGTCTCAAGCCTGCCCGGGTGACGGGGCGCTCGGTGCCCGGGGACGAGAAGGCCCCGTACGACCCGCAGCGAGCGCAGCGTGCCCTCCAGCGGCACGTGGAGGACTTCGTCGCCCGGGTGCGCGAACGTCTGATCACCGAGTCCGACCGGATCGGGCGGCCGGCCCTGGTGGTCGCGGCCTTCGACACCGAACTGTTCGGGCACTGGTGGTACGAGGGTCCACAGTGGCTCGAGGCCGTGTTGCGACGCCTGCCGGAGGTGGGTGTCTCCGTCGGTACGCTCGCCGACGCCCACGACGCCGGTTTCGTCGGTGCGCCGGTGGATCTCGAGCGTTCGTCGTGGGGGTCGGGCAAGGACTGGCGGGTGTGGGACGGGCCCGCGGTCTCCGACCTGGTGGCCCTGAACTCCGACGTCGTGCGTTCGGCGATGGACACCGTCGCCAAACGCCTCGACACCCGTGGCCTCGGCCGTGACCGGGTGTCGGATCAGATCCTGCGTGAGGCGCTGCTGACCGTGTCGTCGGACTGGGCGTTCATGGTGTCGAAGGAATCGGCGGCCGGCTACGCGCGGGAGCGGGCGTTCAAACATGCCCACGCCACGCGCGAGATCTGTTGGGCTGCAGACGCCGGACGCGAGGCCACGGCCACGCGCCTCGCCGACGGATGGCATCGCGCCGACACCCTGTTCCCCGGGCTCGACGCCCGCCGCATCCGACGGCATGAGTTCTCGTGAGGGTCCTGGTCGTCTCCTGGGAATACCCACCGGTCGTCGTCGGTGGTCTCGGGCGCCACGTGCACCATCTGGCGGTCGAGCTCGCCGCCCTGGGGCACGAGGTCGTCGTGCTCACCCGCACACCGACCGGCTCCGACGCCCTGACCCACCCGTCGTCGGACGAGGTCGTCGAAGGAGTGCGTGTCGTCGCCGCAGCCGAGGATCCGCCCGCCTTCGACTTCGCGCAGGACATGATGGCCTGGGTTCTGGCCATGGGACACAGCATGATCCGGTCGGGTCTGCGTATCCGCTCCGCCACCGGCGAGCCGTGGGTACCCGATGTGGTGCACGCCCACGACTGGTTGGTGGCGCACCCCGCCGTCGCGCTGGCCGAGTTCCACGACGTGCCGCTGGTGGCCACGATCCACGCGACCGAGGCGGGCCGTCACAGCGGCTGGGTCAGTGGCCGGGTGAACCGGCAGGTGCACTCCGTGGAGTGGTGGCTCGCCGCCGAGGCCGATGCGCTGATCACCTGCTCGGCGTCGATGCACGACGAGGTGAGCCGTCTGTTCGGGCCGGATCTGGCCGAGATCCACACCATCCACAACGGGATCGACATCACCACCTGGCCGTTCCGACCACGTCGGGTCACCACCGGCCCGGCGACGCTGCTCTACGCCGGGCGCCTGGAGTACGAGAAAGGCATCCAGGACGCCATCGCGGCGCTGCCCCGCATCCGTCGGACCCATCCGGGGACGACGTTGATCATCGCCGGTGACGGGACACAGGAGGCCTGGCTGCGCGAGCTCGTCCGGACACACCGGGTGACCAGGGCGGTCACCTTCGCCGGCCCCGTCGGACACGACGGACTGGTGACCCTCATGCAGGCCTGCGACGCGATCGTCCTGCCGAGCCGCTACGAGCCGTTCGGGATCGTGGCACTGGAGGCCGCGGCCACCGGCGCGCCCCTGGTGACCTCGACCGCGGGCGGGCTCGGCGAGGCCGTCACCGACGGGGTGACCGGGTTGTCGTTCGCCGCGGGTGACGTGGCCGGGTTGGCCGCCGCCGTGCGCGGGGTCCTCGCCGATCCCGCTGCGGCACAACAGCGGGCGGTCAAGGCGCGAGACCGTCTCACGGCCGAGTTCTCCTGGGAGCTGGTGGCCGAGCGCACCGCCGGGGTCTACCTCTCCGCCAAACGACGGATCCGGCAACCGCTGGGCCGACCCACCATCGTCGAGCGTCCCCTCCCCGACCGCGACCTCTCCGGCGGAATCGGCTGACGAGGTGGGGCACTAGATTGTCACCCATGAGCCCCGACATCGACACCTCCACGCCCGTACTGGTCACCGGCGCCACCGGCTACGTCGCCGGGTGGCTGATCAAGGAACTGCTCACCGCAGGCGTGACCGTGCACGGCACCGTCCGCGATCCCGACAACACCGCGAAGGTCGCGCATCTGACCGCGCTGGCCGACGCCTCGCCGGGCACCCTGCGTCTGTTCCGCGCGCAACTGCTCGAGGACGGCTCGTTCGACGAGGCGATGGCGGGCTGCGGCATCGTGTTCCACACCGCGTCGCCCTTCACGTCGGACTTCGATGACGCCCAGCGCGACCTGGTCGATCCGGCCGTGGAAGGCACCCGCACGGTGCTCGAGTCGGCCGACCGCACCGAGTCGGTCACCCGGGTGGTGCTGACCAGCTCGGTCGCCGCGATCTACACCGACACCGTCGACTGCGCCGACGCCGGCGGCACGCTGACCGAAGAGAACTGGAACACCTCGGCCTCGCTCGACTACGAGCCCTACAACCTGTCGAAGACGTTGGCCGAGAAGAAGGCCTGGGAGATCGCCGACGCCCAGTCGCGGTGGCGGCTCGTGGTCATCAACCCGTCTCTGGTCATCGGACCGGCCCTGGGTCCGGCCCCGACCTCGGAGAGTTTCGCGATCGTCAGCCAGCTCGGCAACGGGATGATGGCGCTCGGAGCCCCGCGGATCAAGATCGGCGTTGTCGATGTGCGCGAGGTCGCCACGGCGCATGTCAACGCTGCCTACCTCCCTGACGCCGAGGGCCGGCACATCCTGTCCGCCGCGAACACCGATCTGCTCGAGATGGGACGCGCGCTGCTCCCCCGGTTCGGATGGCGCCGTCCGCTGCCCCGTTTCCCGCTGCCCATCCCGGTGTTGGTCGCCGTCGCACCTCTCGTCGGGCGCGACCGGCGGTTCGTCAAGCGGTGCTCGGGACGACCGCTGCGACTGGACAACTCCAAGAGCCGCAGCGCCCTGGGGATCTCGTACCGGCCGATGCAGGAATCCCTGGAACAGATGTTCGCGACGATGCTCGACGCCGGTCAGGTCAAACTGCTGCGCTGAGCGCTCAGGCCGTCGCGTCGCGACCCGGCAGCGCGGCCTTCTTGCGCTCGATGTCGGCGAGCGCGCGCTCGAGTTCGGCGCGTTCGGCGGCGTTGGACGCCCATGCGTCCATCCGGTTCTTGACGACGCGGGCGGGCGCGCCGACGGCGATCGAGTAATCGGCGATCTCGCCCTTGACCACGGCATGCGAGCCGAGGACGCATCCGCGACCGACGATCGTGTTGCGCAGGACCGACACCTTCGTCGCGACCCAGGTGTCGGCGCCGATCCGCACCGGCCCCTTCACGATCCCCTGGTCCTTGATGGGCAGGGTGATGTCGTCCATCTTGTGGTCGAAGTCGCAGATGTAACACCAGTCGGCCATCAGTGTCGAGGCGCCGATCTCGATGTCGAGGTAGGCGTTGATGACGTTGTTCTCGCCGAGGACGACCTTGTCCCCGATACGCAACGACCCCTCGTGGCAGCGGATCGAGTTGCCGTCTCCGATGTGCACCCACCGACCGATCTCCAGTCGCGACAGCTGCGGCGTGGCGTGGATCTCGACGTTCTTGCCGAGGAAGACCATCCCACGTAGGACGACGTGGGGGTTCGCGGTGCGAAAGCGCCAGAGGCGTAGGTAGCGGACCAGGTACCAGGGCGAATAGGCCCGGTGGCTGATCACCCAGCGGAGCGAGTCACGGGTGAGGAACCGCGCCTGAGCGGGATCTCGGCGCCGGCCGGCGCGAAGGCGCGAACGCAGTGATGCGTTCCACATGCTCGTCATGGGCTCACACGATAACCGACCCACCTCCGGTGCCGGATTCACCAGTGCGCTCGCGATAGGCTCACCGGTGTTCATCGACGTTCAGGAGCACCATGCGGCGCACGACTACGCGACGATCCGGCCGGGTCGGAGTGGTGGCACGCGCTGCTGTGCTCGCCGTCATCGCGGCGGTGGCGGTCAGTTCGTGCTCGGACGGCACCGACGACGTGCGGTCGGTGGCCAGTGCCGGGTGGTCGAGCTACGGCGGTGACGCCGCCAACTCGAACTTCGCGTATCCGACGTCGCCCGAGAAGTTGGCGTTGTCATGGACTCGCCCCACCGGTGGCCCGATCTCCGCACCGATCACGATCTCGAGCCGCTACAACATCGGCGTCACCTCCCGTACGGCCGCCGGGTGCAACACCTTCGTGCTGGACTCCCGCGCCGGTCGGAAGAACTTCTGCCGCAGGCTCGGAGTCGGGGCGGAACTCAACTCGATGCTCGTCGACCAGTTCGAGAACATCTACATCGGCGAGGCCGGCACGTTCTACGCCCTCACCGGTGGTGGCGCGGTCCGTTGGAAGTTCGCGACCGTCGGCGTCCCGGTGTCGGCGAAGTTCGCGGCCAAGGGTGTGGTCCTCATGGTGACCAACCAGGGACAGATCCTTCTCCTCAACGCGCAGACCGGTGAGCCCGTCGCGCCGGGTATCGCGTTGCGCCCGAACGCCGATCCGGCGCAGCCCGCATTCGGTCTCGGT
This sequence comes from Williamsia sp., assembly GCF_016462415.1. GTDB lineage: Bacteria > Actinomycetota > Actinomycetes > Mycobacteriales > Mycobacteriaceae > Williamsia_A. The sequence goes on from NZ_JAEMTF010000157.1 coordinate 5,461, forward strand.
GACTGCGTCACAGCGGGGCCGAACTGCCCCGTTCCCGCGAGCCCCGCCGTGGACGACGAGCGCGAGCAGTTCTACCTGAACTACTTCCCGGAGAACGCGATCGCCTCCGAGGTCAGGGCCATGCGATACGACGAGGTCAAGGGCACCCGCTCGATCCGGCAGAGCTGGGCCACCCCGATCCCCAGCGGAGTGATCGGTACGCCCACGTTGTCCGCCGACCGCAAGACCCTGTACGTGTTCGACCGCCTCGGCAGCATCTACGCGCTCGACGCCGCGACCGGGAAACGCAAGTGGGACTACTTCATCGGCGGATACGGGTTCGGGACGATGTCGGTGTCGCCGGACGGGACGATCATCCCGACCGGCGTGATCGGCTCGCCGCTGATCACCATCCGAGACCGGGGCGATCGGGCTGAGGCCGGCTGGCGTCGCAACGATCTGCAGACGGTCAGCCTGGCGACGAGCACCGAGGCGAAGACGGCTTGGGTCGTGGTCCGCGACCCGAACACCAAGGCGCTCAAACTACTCGAGGTGTCGGCGACAGACGGCTCCACGAAGCGCACCCTGGATCTGCCGCAGGCCGTCGGCTTCACCACCGGCGTCGCGGTGTCCCCCGGTGGCGACGTGGCCACGGCCACCAATCTCGGCGAGGTCTACTACTTCGCCCCGCCCAAGACGTAGACACCTGCGAGCGTCCCGGTGATCCTGCCCCGGGTCCACGACGGAACAGCATCTGCTGGAGTGTCTTCGACGACCGATTGCGCCCGGCGGCTGACATCACGCAACGTCGAGCCAGGCCACGTCGAGACCGGTCGCCGAGTGGGTGACATGGTCGATGAGGCGTAGTGCCTGACGGTGTTCGATCTCGCTGAGGGCGACCGTCGGTGTCGGTACATCGTCGGTCGTGCCGCCGGCGTCGTCAGCCCACGCGTCTGCACCGTGTCGGTCGAGGAGTTCGGCGATGCGGTGTCGGTGGTTGGCACGTGGTTGGTCGGGTGGGTCGGTGTTGCGGCGCCAGCCGTAGCGGCCGCGGTCGGG
>NZ_JAEMTF010000233.1 GCF_016462415.1 Williamsia sp.
AGGCAGCGGACTTAAAATCCGCCAAGTGTCGGTTCGAGTCCGACTGGGGGCACCGATCGTGTTCTCTGAGACCTACAGACAGGTCGGAGGCACTTCATGGGTGACGGCGACGACGTACACGCGATCCACACGCTGCTCTATCGGTACGCAGAGCTGCTGGATTCCGGCGAGTTCGCAGGCGTCGCCGCGTTGCTGGCCGATGCCGACATCATCGTGGGCGGAAAGGTCGTCGGCCGCGGGGAGCGGTTCGTCGAGCAGATGCTCACGACCAGGGTGATCGTCCACGACGACGGCACACCGCGAACGCGCCATCTGATCACCAACCCGATCGTCGAGTTCGACAACACCGACCAGGCACGTGGGCGGTCCTGCTACACGGTCCTGCAGCCCGGCGCGACAGGCATCGACATCGTCGTCACCGGGCGCCATCACGACACGTTCCGTCGCGTGGACGGTCGCTGGCGGTTCGCGAGTCGGGACTACACGTTCATGGACTTCACCGGCGACACCGCCAACCACCTTCGCTGAGTCGCGAAGACACCTGCGCCGCAACGGTGAGCCGTCACCCACGACACTGAACTGACCCCGATCACCGCACTCGCGGTCCACCGCACAAGCAGCGAAAGGCGCACCCGCGTCGACAGAACTGGCCTGATGCTGTCGGCCCCATCGCCGAGGGGCCCGACGATGAGTGGGATCGCATGCTGGACATCAACGCGGACACCGGGATTACTGCCCGACGACATCGCCAATGCGGTGACCTACATGGTGACGAGGGGCCGCCGGGTCGCTGTGAACGAGATGCTGGTTCGTTCGGCAGAGCAGACCTGGTGACGCGTCACTCGACCGGGCGGTCGTCGGTGTCGGCGCGCTGATTCTGCTGCTGCTGCTGGTGTTGCGGGTAGGCGCTGCGGTAACGGGCCCGACGGAGTCGACTCGATCGCTGCTGGACACCGGGGTCCTGCCGCGCCTGCGCGTTGACACGCGTCCCGATCGCGGTCACTGCGAACAGCACGACGGCGACCACCACGGCGATGACACCAAGCGCGGTGCGCCCGGTCAGCAGACCGACGACGCCGAGCGCCACCAGAACAACCCCGATGGCGCCGGCGAGCGATCCCACCTTGCTGAGTACCGCGGCGTTGCGCGCTCTGACAATCCGGTCATGCGTGTCGTCGTGAGTCATACGTCCTCCTCAGGATCTCCACGAAGTGAACCAATTGTTCAATATTGGAACCCTAGACCAGTAGCCGCGCATTCCTGACGGCGGTCGAGATCACATGAGAACGGTTCACCCGGTGGGAGTGACGCGAATTACTGAACAGCTGGTTCAACAACTCGAGCGGGGCGGCGTATCGTGGAGCCCACGACGTTGCGCGACATCCGCGCTTCTGACCACCGCCGGAATGCGGTGACGACACGTGCGGAGCCCGTCGCACAACCACCGGTTCACATCCGAGCCCAGCCCTCAGACCACACGCTGCCGCGCCCGTCGGGTGCTGGCGGACGAATTCTCAGTTCAGGAGCTTCATGACCACCGAACCGAACCCGAACAAGCCCGACACCGATCTCGAACCCGGTGGCGAACTCGCGCCGGGCGCGACGCCTCCCGACAGCGGGTCGACGTCGATGGCATCGGACGGCCGTCAGACCGTGCCGAAACGCTTCTCCCCCACCATCATCACGGTGATGATCATCGTGGGCATCATCATCGTTCTCGCGGTGGCCGGCGGCATCGCAGTGATCTTCGACGCGTTCCAGCTCTTCACCT
>NZ_JAEMTF010000158.1 GCF_016462415.1 Williamsia sp.
TGGCAGTTCGCCAGCCCGGTTCGCTGGATCGAGACCCAGGAACTGCTCTTCGCCACACCGGATCTCGGTGGCATCGGCATCGAGCGCTTCGTCGAGATCGGAGTGAAGTCGGCACCGACGCTGTCCGGTCTCGCGACCAACACCCTGAAGCTCGACGGCTACGCACGCTCGGCCGTGCAGGTGCTCAACCTCGAACGCGACAGTCTGGTCGTCCTGGCGCAGGATGCCGACGTCGAGGTCGACGAGCCGGAGGACACCGCGACGACCGACACACCGGCCGCCGAGCCCGTCGCCGCGACACCGGCACCGGCCCCCGCGGTCGCCGCCGCACCCGCGGGCGGTCCGCGACCCGACGATCTCGCGTTCTCCCCGGCCGACGCCGTGCGGTCGGTGATCGCACTGTGGACCAAGATGCGCACCGACCAGATCGGTACCGCCGACACCATCGAGGCACTGTGCGACGGTGTCTCCTCACGTCGTAACCAGTTGCTGCTCGACATCGGCGGCGAACTCGGACTCGGCGCCATCGACGGCGCCGCCGAGGCCGACATGGCGGCGCTGGCATCGACGGTCAACAGTCTCGCCCGCGGCTACAAGCCGTTCGGCGCGGTGCTGACCGACGCGATCAACGACCAGATCCGCAAGGTGTTCGGTCCGGTCAACAAGCGACCGTCCTACATCGGTGACCGGCTGTCGTCGGTGTGGCAGCTCGGCCCGGGCTGGGTCCTGCACACCACCGTCGCCGTCGCCCTGGGCAGCCGCGAGGGGGTAAGCGTGCGCGGGGGAGACCTCGGCGGACTGCTGAGTGCCCCGGTCGGCAATGCCGACGGGCTCGACGCCCTGATCGACGCCGCGGTCTCCGCGGTCGGCGCCGAGCGTGGTGTCGCGGTGTCGAAGCCGGCGGCCGAGGGTGCCTCCGGTGGAACCGTGGACGTGGCCGCACTCGGTGAGCTGACCGAGCAGTTCACCGGCCGGACCGGTGCGCTCGCCAGCGCCGCCCGGGTCATCCTGACCAAGCTGGGTCTCGACGACGAGGTCGCAGGCATCGCCGCGGAGGAGTCCGACGACACCCAGGCCGTGGTGGACCGCGTCAGCGCCGAACTCGGAGCCGACTGGTTCCGTACCGTGGCCCCGGCGTTCGACGAGCGACGTACCGTCCTCGTCGACGACCGGTGGGCCACCGCCCGTGAGGATCTCGCTCGGATCTGGGTGGAGGACGAGCACGACCTGCACGATCGCTTCGACCACGTCGCCCCGCGCTTCGCCGGAGCGGGCGACACCGTCGCCCACCATGCGACCTGGTGGCAGGGCAAGGCTCTGGCCGCAGGCCACCCGGTGCACGCACGGACCTACGAGGCCATCGCCCACGCGGCGCAGGATCCCGCCCGCGGGATCTGGGAGTCCGAGATCGCCGTGGTCACCGGTGCCAGTGCCGGGTCCATCGCGGCAGCGGTGGTCGGACGTCTGCTCGCCGGCGGCGCCACGGTCATCGCGACCAGCTCGCGACTCGACGACACCCGGATCGCGTTCTTCAAGAAGCTCTACCGCGAGAACGCCCGCGCCGGTGCGTCGCTCTGGCTCGCCTCGGCGAACATGAGCTCCTACACCGACGTCGACGATCTCGTCGAGTGGATCGGGGGCGAGCAGACCGAGAACCTCGGTGGCACCACCGGCGTCGTGAAGCCGGCCCTCAAGCCGACCCTGCTGTTCCCGTTCGCCGCCCCGCGGGTCGCAGGCGACCTCACCGACGCCGGCGGTCGCGCCGAGCTGGAGATGAAGGTCCTGCTGTGGTCGGTCGAACGACTGATCGCCGGCCTCGGATCCATCGCGGCCGACCACGATCTCGAGGCGCGACTGCACGTGGTTCTGCCCGGGTCGCCCAACCGCGGCATGTTCGGCGGTGACGGCGCCTACGGCGAGAGCAAGGCCGCCCTCGACGCACTCGTGACCCGGTGGGGTGCCGAGGACTCGTGGAACAGCACGGTCACCCTGGCGCACGCCCTGATCGGCTGGGTCCGCGGAACCGGTCTCATGGGCCACAACGACGGCATGGTCGCCGCCGTGGAGGCCGCAGGAGTCCGGACCTGGACCACCGAGGAGATGGCCGACGAACTGCTCGGGCTGTGCACGGCACAGATGCGTGCCGATGCCCGCACCCGGCCGGTCGATGCCGACTTCACGGCGGGACTCGACCCGGCGACCCTCGATCTCAAGGCGCTCGCCGCGGTCGCGGCCGACACCGCCACGACCGACGTCGACGACTCGGCCGCGCAGGCAACGGTTGCGGCACTGCCGTTCCCGGCACGTCCGGCCGCGACGACCGTGCCGTCCTGGCCCACGATCGACGTCGCGCCCGAGGATCTCGTGGTCATCGTGGGCACCGGTGAACTGGGGCCCTACGGCAGTGCACGCACCCGCTTCGAGATGGAGGTGGACGAGAGTCTGTCGGCCGCAGGTGTTCTCGAGCTGGCCTGGAACACGGGTCTGATCGTCTGGGAGGAGACCCCGAAGCCGGGGTGGTACGACGCCGAGTCCGGTGACCCGGTCGCCGAGAGCGACATCGCCGATCGCTATCACGACGCGGTCGTCGAACGCTGCGGCATCCGCCGCTACGACGACGCCGGCGCCATGATCGACAACTCGGCCCCGCTGCTGCAGTCGGTCTTCCTCGACGAGGACCTGTCGTTCTCGGTGGGCTCGGAGGACGAGGCCCGCGCGTTCGCCGCGGCGAACCCGGAGAAGACGCGCGTCGTCGCCGACGCCGAGACCGGCGAGTGGAAGGTGACCCGACGTGCGGGCACCGAGATCCGCGTTCCGCGTCGCTTCGAGCTCACCCGCACCGTCGGCGGGCAGATCCCGACCGGCTTCGACCCCACCCGCTGGGGGATCTCGGCCGACATGGCCGAGTCCGTCGACCGGGTCGGGCTGTGGAACCTCGTCGCCACGGTGGACGCGTTCCTGTCGTCGGGCTTCGAGCCGTCGGAACTGATGCGCTGGGTGCACCCCGGGCTGGTGGCCAACACCCAGGGGACCGGCATGGGTGGCATGGAGTCGATGCGCTCGCTCTACATCGACACGCTGCTCGGCGAGTCCAAGGCGAACGACATCCTGCAGGAGGCGCTGCCGAACGTCATCGCCGCGCACGTGGTGCAGTCCTACATCGGCAGCTACGGCGCGATGATCCACCCGGTCGCGGCCTGCGCCACCGCCGCGGTCTCCGTGGAGGAGGGCGTCGACAAGATCAAGCTGGGCAAGGCGCTGTTCGCGGTGGCCGGCGGTTTCGACGACCTCGGCATCGAGGGGATCGTGGGCTTCGGCGACATGTCGGCCACCGCGGACTCGGCGAAGATGGCCGCCCGCGGGATCGACCCGCGCCGGTTCTCCCGCGCCAACGATCGCCGTCGCGGCGGGTTCGTCGAGTCGCAGGGCGGCGGAACCGTACTGCTGGCCCGTGGTGACGTGGCCGCCGAGATGGGGTTGCCGGTTCTCGGCGTCGTCGCCTGGGCGCAGAGCTTCGGCGACGGGGTCCACACCTCGATCCCCGCACCGGGTATCGGTGCGCTGGGCGCGGCACGCGGCAAGCAGGATTCCGGTCTCGCACGGTCGCTGTCCGCCCTGGGCGTCAGCGCCGACGACGTCGCGGTGGTCTCCAAGCACGACACCTCGACCAAGGCCAACGACCCCAACGAGGCCGATCTGCACGAGCGTCTCGCCGGCGCGCTGGGGCGCAACGACGGAGCACCGCTGTTCGTCGTCTCGCAGAAGTCGCTGACCGGGCACTCCAAGGGTGGTGCGGCGGCGTTCCAGCTGATCGGCCTGTGCCAGATGCTGCGCGACGGGGTCATCCCGCCCAACCGGAGTCTGGACTGCGTCGACGAGGTGATGGCCGACCACGAGCACCTGGTGTGGGTCACCGAGCCCCTGCGACTGGGATCGCGGTTCCCGCTCAAGGCGGGACTGCTGACCAGCCTCGGTTTCGGCCACGTGTCGGGTCTGATCGCGGTCGTGCACCCGGAAGCCTTTGTGCAGGCTCTCGATCCGGCCGCACGGGAGACGTATCGGAAGGCTGCCGCCGCCCGTGCGCGTCTGGGCAACCAGCGGATGCTCGAGGCGATGTGCGGGGGAGCGCCGCTGTATCAGCGCCCGCCGAACCGTCGTCTCGGCGATGCCACCACCGACACCGAGCGTGAGGCCGCGTTGCTCCTCGATCCGGCCGCGCGTCTCGACGGTGCGGGCAGCTACCCCGCCGTGTCGGCCGACGCCTCGGTCTCGGCCACGTGAGCGTGATCGGTGTGGGTATCGACGTCGTGTCGATCCCCGAGTTCGCCGATCAGCTCAAGGTGCCGGGAACGTCGTTCGCGCAGCGCTTCACCGTGGGCGAGCGGCGGGACGCGGCGTCGGGAACCGCCGAGGACGCACGGCATCTCGCGGGCCGGTGGGCGGCGAAAGAAGCGGTCATCAAGGCGTGGTCGGTGAGCAGGTTCGCCCGCTCACCGGCACTGCCGCTGATCCGTCACAGCGACATCGAGGTCGTCACCGACACCTGGGGTCGACCGGCGATCCGGTTGGCCGGGGAGATCGGTGAACATCTGCGCGACACCACCGTGCACATATCGCTGACCCACGACGGAGCCATCGCGGCCGCGGTCGCGATCCTCGAGGACGCGCCGGCACAGAGCTGAGTCAGTGTGCGCCGAGGTGGTCGGTGTCCTCGAGCATGAGGTAGCCGCCCATCATGCGCTTGAGCTCGGCGACGGTCTCGGGATGGTTCTGCCCCTCCTGGACGGAGAAGCTGAGCAGCGAATAGACGGTGTGCACCAACACCTCCGACATCATCGCCCGGCGCGGACGTTGACTCGGGGTGAGTGGCGCGATGATCCGTGCGACCTGCTCGGCCAGTGCGCGCTCGTGCACCGTGGCGGTGGCCCGGGTCGCAGGCGTCGACTGGACGGCGAGCCACACCGCCCGCCGGGACGGATCGTCCTGCCACAACCGTGCGAGGTGGTCGATGAACTTCTCGAGCAGTCGCGGCCAGTCCAGCGACGGGATCTCGGCGCCGAACGCGGCCACGGCGTTCTGCACGCCCGCCGCGTCCTGCCGGTCGAGTTCGCAGACGATGACGTACTTGTTGGCGAAGTACTGATAGAGCGTGCCGATGGGTACGTCGGCACGGGCGGCGATCTCCTCACACGTCAGTGACTCGAACCCGACCTCGATGAGCAGCTCCCGCGCCTCGGTGAGCATGGCGTCGAACTTGCGGCGGCTGCGTTCCTGGGTGGGCCGTTTGCGGGGCACCAGCGGTTCGGGCGACGACAGGCGACGTGCGTGCGCGCCGCGCTGGGTGTCGCTCGTGGCTGCCATCGACGTAGACGGGTCGGATCAGACCGAGAGATCGCGACGGAGTTTCGCGACGTGTCCGGTCGCCCGCACGTTGTACTGCGCGACGGCGATGGTGCCGTCGGTGTCGACGAGGAAGGTCGATCGGATGACGCCGGTGACCGTCTTGCCGTACATCGTCTTCTCGCCGTACGCGGCCCACTGCGCGAGCACGGTCTTCTCGGGGTCCGACAGCAGCGGGAAGGTGAGGCCCTCTGCGTCGCGGAACTTCGCCAGCTTCGCGGGCTTGTCCGGCGACACGCCGAGGACCGCGATACCCGCGCCGTCGAGCTCGGCCAGGTTGTCGCGGAAGTCGCAGGCCTGCTTGGTGCAGCCCGGTGTCGACGCGGCCGGGTAGAAGTAGACGATGACCTGCTTGCCCGCGTAGTCGCTCAACGACACCGGGTTGCCGTCGGCGTCGGGGAGGGTGAACGCAGGTGCCCGGTCGCCGGGCTCGAGTCGCTTGGTGGTGGTCACCGGAGTCACGGTAGTCGAGGCGATCGGGGTGCGACGGCAGGTGTCGCGACCGTTCTGAACTACCGTGGGGGTCACAACCCGCTGAAAGATCATTCTTTCGATTCGACCCAGATGGAGGACACGTGGCACGGGACACCGACAGCATCGAACGTGACATCGCCCGTGCTCGCGAGGAACTCGCCGCGACGCTGGACAACCTGGCGGTTCGTGCGAACCCGCAACGGCTGGCCGATGACGCGAAGAACGGCCTCCTCGCGACACTGAACAAACCGGCGGTGAAGTTCCCGCTGATCGGTGTCGGAGTGTTGGCACTGGCCCTGACGGTGAAGAAGCTCGTCAGCTGAAACACCAAGCAAAGCGCCCGGATTCGGCAGAATCCGGGCGTTTTGTGTTTCGGCTGCACCTCGATGAGGTGGAGGGTCCAAACGTGTGGTGCGCCATCAGGGACTCGAACCCCGAACCCGCTGATTAAGAGTCAGCTGCTCTGCCAATTGAGCTAATG
>NZ_JAEMTF010000061.1 GCF_016462415.1 Williamsia sp.
CGCGCCGGCGCCGACCTGGTGGTGCCGCTGCTCTGTGGCGGATGCGGCCGTCCCGGCACGCGGTGGTGTCGGTCGTGTGATGACATCGCGCACGACGATCCGATCCTGCTCGCACCCCGGGTGTCGCCGCCGGTCGGTGCGTGGGCGTTGGGCCGCTACCGCGGCCCGATGCGCAGCGCGATCCTGGAACTGAAGGAACACGGTCGCCGTGACCTCGTCGTGCCGCTGGGGTCGGCGCTCGCGCACGGGCTGGTGACGTTGGCGGCGTGGTCGGAGCTGCCCGCCGACGCCACCGAACTAGTCCTCGTCCCGGCTCCCACCCGTATGTGGTCGGCACGGCGGCGTGGAGGTGACCCCGTCACGGCCGTCGCGGCCGAGGCCGCGTCGAGACTGGGCGCCCGGGTCGGGGTCGCGCCGATGCTGCGCACGTCGATGTGGGCCCGCGACTCGGCCGGGCTGTCGGCGCGCGGACGGGTCGACAACCTCGACCACGCCATCGCGGTACGACCCCGCGCCCGTCGGTTCGACGCCTCGATGCACTCGCGCGCCGCCGTCGTCCTGGTCGACGACGTGCTCACCACCGGCGCCACCGCAAGCGAATCGATCCGGGTACTCGCCGGCGTCGGTGTGCGGGTCGATGCCGTGCTCGTCATCGCGGGCGCGTGAGGCCGCACCCGCCGAAGCAGACACGCAACACAGGTCACCTGATCGACATGAAAACTCGATGAAATGTTGATGCCCAAATCATGGCGACACCTCGATGTTGCGACTACGGTCGGAGGTCATCGGGCACCGCGATCAACCGCGGTACCGCGGCCGGCGGCAGTGCTGTCGCCAGGGCCACAGGAGTCAACCGGCAACCCTTGGAGGTGAGGCCACTCCCATCAGAGGTGCCATTGCGGTGCAACCGATTTCAACTCCGAATACGTGCTCCTTTGGCATTGACCACGACCCGTTCTCCTCACGGGGGTCCTGCGCCGCTCCGCGCCGAACCCCCGGTGCGCGGACGGCCGATCACCCCAAACCAGGAGGTTCTTCGAGTGTCGACAACCACCCACGCCACATCCGCCACCACCGATTCGCGACAGGAGGCCGACCCGTTCGACAGACGGTCGGCGTTCGTTCGTCCGGTCGACTCGTCGGAGGCGGACAGCCCCGCGACACCCGACGCGACGGTGGTCGTCACCGGCCGCAACGTCGAGGTGCCCGAGCACTTCCGTGTGCACGTCGGGGACAAGCTCGCCCGCGTCGAGCGCTACGACCCCTCCATCTTCGCCTTCGACGTCGAGCTCTATCACGAACGCAACCGACGACAGTCCAAGGTGTGCCAACGGGTCGAGATCACCGCACGTGGTCGGGGACCGGTCGTGCGCGCCGAGGCGTGTGCGGAGAACTTCTACGCGGCGCTCGAGATCGCGGTGGACCGGCTGCAGTCCCGACTGCGCCGCACCAAGGATCGGCGCAAGGTCCACCACGGGCTGCGGACCCCGATCTCGGTCGCCGAGGCGACCGCGGACATCGACCCGACGCTCGACGGTCAGACGCAGGCCCCGGCCGAACCGGACTGGGCCGCGGACCTGCCCGAGTCAGACGGTCCCGGGCAGGTGGTCCGCGTCAAGGAGCACGAGGCCGTGCCCATGACCGTCGACGACGCCCTCTACGAGATGGAACTCGTCGGACACGACTTCTTCCTGTTCCACGACAAGGAGAGCGACCGGCCCTCGGTGGTCTACCGCCGCCACGCCTTCGATTACGGGTTGCTCCGCCTGGCCTGACCCGCCGAACCAGCCACGCACGCCGGCCGCCGAGAAACAGCTCCCACGCTGTGCTCGGCGGCCGGCGTCGTCCGGTGACCTACCATGTACTCCGAGACAGCGACGCCCGGCGTACACCCATGCCCCGCGTCGGTGGAGGAACCATGCGGGCGTGCCCAGGCCGCACAAGGGCGCAGACGACGGATCGAGGAAGCAAACAGTGCTCAACAAGATGCTGCGAATCGGCGAGGGCCGGATGGTCAAACGTCTGGACGCGATCGCGACTCACGTCGAGTCACTCTCCGACGAGATCGAGTTGCTGACCGACGAGGAGCTCCGCGAGAAGACCGCCGAGTTCAAGCAGCGCTTCCTCGACGGCGACACCCTCGACGAGATGCTGCCCGAGGCCTTCGCGGTCGCCCGTGAGGCAGCGTGGCGCGTGCTCCAGCAGAAGCCGTTCCACGTCCAGATCATGGGCGGTGCGGCCCTGCACTTCGGCAACATCGCCGAGATGAAGACCGGTGAGGGCAAGACCCTGACCTGTGTGCTGCCCGCGTACCTCAACGCGCTCACCGGTGAGGGCGTCCACGTCGTCACCGTCAACGACTACCTCGCGAAGTTCCACGCCGAGTGGATGGGACGCGTGCACCGCTTCCTCGGCCTGGAGACCGCGGTCATCCTGACCGGGATGAACCCCGACGAGCGTCGCGTGGCCTACAACGCCGACATCACCTACGGCACCAACAACGAGTTCGGGTTCGACTACCTGCGCGACAACATGGCGCACTCGCTGGCCGACCTCGTGCAGCGTGGCCACGCATACGCGATCGTCGACGAGGTCGACTCGATCCTCATCGACGAGGCCCGCACCCCGTTGATCATCTCGGGCCCGGCCGACGGTTCGAGCAAGTGGTACACCGAGTTCGCGCGGATCGCCCCCCAGCTGAAGAAGGACGTCCACTACGAGGTCGACATCCGCAAGAAGACCATCGGTGTGCACGAGGAGGGCGTCGAGTTCGTCGAGGACCAGCTCGGTATCGACAACCTCTACGAGGCCGCGAACTCGCCGCTGGTCAGCTACCTGAACAACGCGATCAAGGTCAAGGAACTCTTCGAGCGCGACAAGGACTACATCGTGCGCAACGGTGACGTCCTCATCGTCGACGAGTTCACCGGCCGCGTGCTCGACGGTCGGCGCTTCAACGAGGGCCTGCACCAGGCCATCGAGGCCAAAGAGGGCGTCGAGATCAAGCCAGAGAACCAGACGCTGGCCACGATCACCCTGCAGAACTACTTCCGCATGTACGAGAAGTTGGCGGGTATGACCGGTACGGCCCAGACCGAGGCCGCCGAGCTCGACCAGATCTACAAGTTGGGCGTGCTGCCGATCCCGACGAACAAGCCGATGGTCCGCGCCGACAAGACCGACCTCATCTACAAGACCGAAGAGGCCAAGTTCGCCGCCGTTGTCGACGACATCACCGAGCGCAACGAGAAGGGCCAGCCGGTCCTGATCGGCACCACCAGCGTCGAGCGCTCCGAGTACCTGTCGCGTCTGCTGACCAAGCGCGGGATCAAGCACACCGTGCTCAACGCCAAGTTCCACGAGCAGGAGGCGCAGATCATCGCCGAGGCCGGTCGGTCCGGTGCGGTCACCGTCGCCACCAACATGGCCGGTCGTGGCACCGACGTCGTGCTCGGAGGCAACCCGGACGTCATCGCCGACGTCCGTCTGCGCAAGCAGCGTCTCGACCCGGTGGAGACGCCGGAGGAGTACGAGGCCGCGTGGGACGACGCCATCGCCGCGGTGAAGGCCGAGGCCGCCGCCGACGCGCAGAAGGTGAAGGAGGCCGGCGGTCTCTACGTGCTCGGCACCGAGCGTCACGAGTCCCGCCGGATCGACGACCAGCTGCGCGGTCGGTCGGGTCGCCAGGGTGACCCCGGCGAGTCGCGGTTCTACCTGTCGCTGGGCGACGAGCTCATGCGCCGCTTCAACGGTGCGGCGCTCGAGTCGATCATGAACCGCGTCAACCTGCCCGACGACGTCCCGATCGAGGCGAAGATGGTCACCAAGGCCATCCGCAGCGCGCAGACGCAGGTCGAGCAGCAGAACTTCGAGGTCCGCAAGAACGTCCTCAAGTACGACGAGGTGATGAACCAGCAGCGCAAGGTCATCTACGGCGAGCGCCGCACCATCCTCGAGGGCGAGGACCACAGCGCCGAGGTCCAGCGGATGATCGACGACGTCGTCACCGCCTACGTCACCGGCGCGACGGCCGAGGGCTACGTCGAGGACTGGGATCTCGACGAGCTGTGGAACGCGATGAAGACGCTGTACCCGATCGAGCTGGACTACAAGGACATCGTCGGGGAGAACGAGTTCGGCGAGCGTGAGGACATCACCGCCGAGGAACTGGCCGAGAAGCTGGCCGCCGACGCCCACCGGGCCTACAAGGCGCGCGAGGCGGAGATCGAGCGTCTCGCGGGCGAGGGCGCGATGCGCCAACTCGAGCGGACCATCCTGCTCAGCGTGCTCGACCGCAAGTGGCGCGACCACCTCTACGAGATGGACTACCTGCGTGAGGGAATCCACCTGCGGTCGATGGCGCAGCGCGACCCGGTGGTCGAGTACCAGCGCGAGGGCTTCGACATGTTCTCGGGGATGCTCGAGGGTCTGAAGGAGGAGTCGGTCGGATTCCTGTTCAACGTCGCCGTGGAGACCAACCCCGTCGACGAACAGGCCGCGCCGGCCGCGGCCCCCGCGGTAGCACCGGTCGCACCGCGGCCGTTGCCCACCGAGGAGGCACGGAGCGCGGTCGGTATGACGAAGTCCGCCGCCCCGACGGCGTTGCGGGCGCGTGGATTCGAGGACGAGACGCCCGACCTCGTCTACACCGGTCCGTCCGAGGACGGCGGCACGCAGCAGATCAGCGAGGCCGAGGACACCGCGGGTCTCTCGGCGAGCCGGCGGGAACGTCGAGCCGCCGCACGCTCGAGCGGCCGCAACTCCGGACCCAAGCCGCCGAAGGCGCGCAAGAAGCGCTAAGGCTCCTGCCGCGACCATATTCCGCTCCCGCGACTGAGATTCCAGTCGCGGGAGCGGATTTGTGTAGCGGGAGGGTGGAGCTAGCGCAGGGTTCCGATGGTGAGCAGCTGGGCGTCGGCGGATCGGCACGCGGTGAACGACGTGGTCTTGAGGAAGATGGCATTGCGATCGTTCGGCGGGTAGATCCGCAGGCCGTCGGCCCGGACAGGGGTGCAATCGGCGATGTCCCCGGCATCGACGATCGTGAACCGAGCGGTTGCCACCCCGCGCGGCTCGATGGGGACCGTGACGACCTTCGAGCCGTCCCTGGCCGCTGCTGCGCCGAGTTGGGTACCGTTCCCATCCCCGACGAACGACACACCCGGATAACCGGTCACCGTGCACACGGTGGATCCGGTGTTCGTCAGTGCGAGGGTCCCGAATTCCGGTCCGGCGTGACCTTGACCCAGGTTCGCGATGGTGCCCGACAGGTCCGCAGCACGGCATGGCTGTGCGCCTGCGGAGTTCACCGGAGTACGTGTGCCGGGCAGGCCGGTGGACGACGTGTCCGATGGCGAGGCGGTTGTCGGCGAGCCTCCGGGGGTTGCTGTCACGGTGGACACGACGGTCGACGGCGAGACGGCGCTGTCGTTCGCGTCTGCGGAACAACCCGCCACCGCGCCCATGGTGGCGGCGAGTACGAGCAGCAGTGCAGTGCGTGGCTTCATGAAGATAGATTAGCTATGTAAAAAGTAGCTGAGACGGGATTCCATGTGATCTGCAGCATGCGGAACCGGATCATCACCTGCTGCGTCTGAGAGGAGCTGATCACGGCTCCTGGGTGAGACATCCTCGCCCGCCGGATCGCCACGACGACGGGTGGGGTTCATGGTGGGTGTCCGAACGCAGCTGGGGTCCGCCGATACGGAGGCGACGCGCAGCGGCGCGCTCGTGATCGCACCGATCCCGCGGTACGAACCCGACCCGGTGTCGGAGGACGCCGTATCGCGGCCGACGGTCACATCGTCTCGTCCGCTCGCATCCCACGGTCCCGTGTCGGGACGCCCCATCGCCGACCGCGTCGATCCGTCGGCCCGCGCGTTCGCGGTGTCCGCGCTGACGATGCTGCTCGAGATCATCGACCGCCGCCGACCGGTGGCGCAGCTGGCCTCGGTCGCGGCGCCCCACATCGTCGATCAGGTGTCGGTGTGGTCGGCCCGTCCGCCGGCCACGAGCACGGCACCACCCCGCGCGCGTCCTCCCGCGGCGACGCTGATGCGGGTGCATCTGCAGTGGTCGGGGCCCGATGCCGCGGAGGTGTCGGCGACGTACTCGCGGGGTGTGCGGGTCAAAGCCATGGCTGCGCGCGTGCAACGGGTACCGGTGCGGGTACGCCCCAGCGTTCCCGGCGGTCCGCGGACCACCGAACTCCGATGGATGTTGGTCAACGTGACCACCGCCTGAGCGCCGACCGCCGGGGCTTCTCCGTCGGCAACCGTGCGTTCATGGTCTGCGGCTAGGATCGCAGGCGTGTCAGCTGGGCAGATCTCGATCTCGGGGTTCACATGGTGAACCGTCTGTCCATGCAGGACGCCACCTTCTACTACCGCGACGAGCAGGGCGCGACCACCCATCTCGGTTCGCTGCTGATCCTCGAACGCAGCGCGCATCGGCTCGAGTACGAACACCTGCTGGCCACCGTGGAGAAGCGGTTGTCCCTCGTCCCGCGCTACCGGCGCCGGATCCGCGAGGTCACCCTCGGACTGGCCCGACCGGTCTGGGTCGACGACCACGACTTCGACATCACCTACCACGTACGACGCTCGGCGCTGCCGAGTCCGGGCGCCGACGACCAGTTGTTCGATCTCGTCGCCCGTCTGATGTCGCGCCCGCTCGATCGCCACCGACCGCTGTGGGAGATGTACCTCGTCGAGGGGCTGGCCGACAACCGGATGGCCGTGCTGACCAAGACCCACCGTGCCCTCGTCGACGGTCGCGAGGCCCTCGAGATCAACCAGGTGATCGTCGACGATCAGCAGAGCCAGCCGGACATGGGCGAGGACATCTGGCTGCCCGACCCGGAACCCAGCGGCGGCCAGCTCGTCGTCGGCGCCATCGCCGACGTGGTCACCCGGCCGTGGGAGCTGGTGGAGACCGTGCGCGCCGCGTCGGCCCCGGTGGCGACCGTCGGTTCGGTCCTCGCCGGGTCGCTGCGCCGGATCGGGTCGGTGATGCAGATGGCGACCGACGCCGCGCCCGACAGTCCCCTCAACGGGACCACCACCGGTACACGACGATTCACCGTGGCCGCGGTGCCCGCGCAGCGGTGTCTGGAGATCGCGCAGCGCCACGGTTGCGCGGTGAACGACGTCGTCCTGGCGGCGATCGCCGGCGCCCTGCGGCGGTGGCTGCTCTCCCGCGACATCGCCGTCGACCAGCACACCACCGTGCGGGCGATGGTCCCGCTCAGCGCGTATCAGACCGACGGCGGCAACGAGAAGCTGACCAGCGACGCGGAGTGGATGGCCGAGGGCCTACGTGGCTTCGTCACCGACCTCCCCGTCGGCGAACCGAACCCCACGGTGCGGCTCTCGCAGATCAGCCACCTGACCGGGCGGCACTCGCACTCGACCCGACGCGTGTCGATGGGGACACGCTCGTGGCTGCCGGAGGTGGGTCCCGCGACGTTCCACGCGATGAGCTCGCGGGCTGCGGCGACGATGTCGGGCCGGTCGTTCAACGTGCCGGTGAGCATCGCCCGCGGACCCGGCTCGGCGCAGTACCTGGCGGGTAACAAGATCACCGCGATCTACCCCGTCCCGGCCCTGGTGCCCCAGCGCGCGCTGGCGATCGGGTTGAATTCCTACAACGGCGAGGTCTTCTTCGCCTTCAACGCCGACCGCGACATCATGTGGGACCTCGGTGCGATGACGGAGTTCCTCGCCGAGTCCTTCGACGAGCTGTCCGCCCGGGCCCGCTGACCACGCGGTCGGCGGCCGGTGCGGGCGACTGATGACCGATCGGATTAGTGCGAGGAGAACGAGTGAGGGTCTACCTTCCGGCGACGCTGGCGATGCTGATGCGGCTCAACGAGACGGGCCGATTCGACTCCGTCGGGGGCACCGCGTTCGCGTTGACCCCCGCGCTCCGGGAGTCCTACAGCTCCGGTGACGACGAAGAGCTCGGTGAGGTCGCGCTGCGAGAGGCCGCCCGCGCATCGCTGCGACTGATCGCGGCCGAGGCCGACGGTGTCCCGGTCGGCACGTCCGACCCTGACGAGGGAGACCCGGTCGTGGCCCCGCTTCCCCCGCGACGGGTGGTCGTCGCCGCCGACATCGACGAGGTGGCGCTGCGCCCCGACCTCGACGTGGCCGTGGTCCGTATCACCGGCCCGGTGTCGCTCGAGTCGATCGCGTCGGTGCACGTCGACGTGGCCGACGCCGAGTCCGCGGTGACCGCTGCGGTCGAGGTCATCGACGAGGCCGACCTCGGTGACGAGGACGCCGAACTGGCCGTCGGTGACGTCGACGACTTCGATCTCGCCTGGTACGCCACCCAGGAACTGCCCTTCCTTCTCGAACTGCTCTGACGCTCCCGTGCTGCTGAGAGGGTTGTGATGCGTCCCTCGGCGGGTGTGATCGAGCCCAGAACAGCTCCGTCGGCCTAGACACCTACGGTTGCGTAACCTACGCTTGCGTAGGTCCGCGATCGATTGTCTGGACAGATTGGAGTTGCCGGCTGTGGCCATCAAGAACATTCCCGAGTACGCACACCTCACCGAGACCGACGTGGTCGAACTGGGGGAGAAACTCGACGCGATCCGCACCGACATCGAGGCCTCGCGCGGCGCTCGCGACGCTCGCTACATCCGCAACACCATCCGCTTCCAGCGCGGTCTGGAGCTGACCGGCCGTGCCCTCACCGTCGGCGCCCGCAAGCGCTCGATGTGGTGGCTCGGCGCCTCGGCGCTCGGGGTCGCGAAGATCGTCGAGAACATGGAACTCGGCCACAACGTCATGCACGGCCAGTGGGACTGGATGAACGACCCCGAGATCCACTCGACCGGCTGGGAGTGGGACAACGCGGGCGCATCCAAGCACTGGAAGCAGACCCACAACTACATCCATCACAAGTACACCAACGTGTTGGGCATGGACGACGACGTGGGCTACGGCGTCATCCGGGTGACACGAGATCAGCGGTGGCACCCGATCTACCTGGGCAACATCTTCTACAACACCGTCCTGGCGCTGGGCTTCGAATACGGCGTCGCGATCCAGCACCTCGAGCTCGGCAAGATGGGCAAGAAGGACTTCGACCGCGCAGACTTCAACCGCAAGCTCGCCGAGGTCGGCGACAAGGTCGGTCGTCAGATCGCCAAGGACTACGTCCTCTACCCGGCACTCGTCGGCGCCGTCACCCGGTCACGGCAGGGGTGGCGCGCCGCGCTGACCGCGAACCTGATGGGTAACGCGATCCGCAACGTGTGGTCGAACGCGATCATCTTCTGCGGGCATTTCCCGGACGGCGCCGAGAAGTTCGTCCGCCAGGACGTCGACAACGAGACCCAGGGTGAGTGGTACCTGCGGCAGATGCTCGGCAGCGCGAACTTCCACTCCGGCCCGGTGATGGAGTTCATGAGCGGCAACCTGTCGTACCAGATCGAGCACCACCTGTTCCCGGACCTGCCCAGCAACCGGCTCCGCGAGATCTCCGTGCGGGTCAAGGCGCTGTGCGACGAATACGACCTGCCGTACACGACCGGGCCGTTCCCGGCCCAGTACGCCAAGTCGTGGCGGACCATCGCGAAGCTGTCGCTACCGAACAAGTACCTGCGCGACACCCGTGACGACGCACCGGAGACGGCCTCGGAGGATCGGTTCCGTGATGATTCGGCCGTCCGTCTGGTCGCGACCATCGATCCGGTGACCGGCAAGCGACGGGGTCTACGCACGGCGATCGCGCAGGCGCGTGCACGTCGCCGTTCCACCGGTGCCTCGGTGGCCCCGACGCTGTTGCGTCGTCCCGCCCGCGCCGGGCGCGCCGCCTGATCGGTCCGCGCCGTCGGCGCCGCCCCGGGCACGTGGCGGCGCCCTCCGGCAGCATGGACAATGGCTGAGGAACACCACGACGCGGCGTCTGCGAACAGCTCGGACGCCGCAACCGCCTGACTGCCACCCGCCGCGTGCGGGTGTGCGCGCAGAGGAGCCGACGGCCCATGGCCATCACTGACATCAACACCTACGCGCACCTGAGCGACGCCGACGTCGCCGAGCTCGGCGCGAAGCTCGACGACATGCGTCGCCGCATCGAGTCCGACCGCGGGGAACGCGACGCGCGCTACCTGCGTCGCACCATCGCCGCCCAGCGCATCGTCGAGGCCGCCGGCCGTCTGGTGTTGTGGAACAACAAGTCCCGCACCGAATGGATCGTGGGCACGGCCCTGTTGTCGGCCGCCAAGATCATCGAGAACATGGAACTCGGCCACAACGTGATGCACGGTCAGTGGGACTGGATGAACGACCCCGAGGTGCACTCGACGTCGTGGGAGTGGGACATGGTGTGCGCGTCTCCGCACTGGAAGCACTCCCACAACTACATCCATCACAAGTACACGAACGTCTACGGGATGGACGAGGACCTCGGTTACGAGGTCATGCGGGTCACCCGGGATGAGCCCTGGCAGCCGAAGCACCTCGGTGGGCCGTTCATCAACATCTTCCTCGCGGCGACCTTCGAGTGGGGTATCGCACTGCACGACCTGCACCTGTCCGACGTCGTGACGGGCAAGCGGCCCTGGGTCGAGGCGAAGCCTCAGCTGACGCAGTTCGCGGCCAAGGTTGGCCGCCAGCTCGCCAAGGACTACGTGTTGTTCCCGGCCCTGTCGGGTCGTCGGGCGCGACGCACCGCGTCGGCGAACCTCACGGCCAACCTGGTCCGCAACCTCTGGGCCTATGTGGTCATCTTCTGCGGTCATTTCCCCGACGGCGCAGAGAAGTTCACCGTCGAGTCCCTCGAGGGCGAGACGCAGGGTCAGTGGTACCTGCGACAGATGTTGGGAACGGCCAACTTCCGCGCGGGCCGGGTGATGGCGTTCATGAGCGGCAACCTCTGCTACCAGATCGAGCACCACCTGTTCCCGGACCTGCCCAGCAACCGTTACGCGGAGATGGGCGTCGAGATCCGCGAACTCTGCGACACCTACGACCTGCCGTACACGACCGGGTCGTTGGTGCGCCAGTACTGGCAGTCGTTGCGGACGATCTGGAAGCTGTCGGTGCCCGACCGATTCCTGACCGCCACCTCCGACGACGCGCCGGAGACCGCCTCCGAGCGGCGATTCGGTGCGCGCGCCGGTGTGGCCCGACGTGTCGCCGAGCTCGGGTCCGGCGAGGTGGGCACCACGGTGCGGCGCGGCCTGAAGACCGCGATCGCCGAGGCCCGTCGCCCGCGTCGGATGGTCGCCGCCACACAGTAGGCGTACAGGCGGGGCCGCTAGGGTGGTCAGATGCCCGATTTGCGTAGGCCGTCGTGGGCGAGATCGCGACGCGACCCCCCACCCGCTGAGCTGATCTATCTGATCGCGCCCGCGGGTCACCCCAACCTGGGCGACGAGTTCATCGCGCGAACGTGGTTGCGGTACCTCGCCGTCCACCGTCCCCGCGCCCGGGTGGTTCTCGACTGCCACACCCCAGGGCAGGCATCGATCCTGCTGGGGCAGGCGCACCCGAACGTGCAGTACGTCGACACGGTGTGGCGGATGATCGCCGGGCTGGAGACGATGCCCGTCACCGACGCCGCCGAGGTGGTGACCGCGGCGGTCGCCGAGCCGGGACGGATGCCGTTGCTGCTCGACGGCATCGAGCTGCTCGCGCGGGCGGACTCCATTCATCTCGTCGGCGGGGGATACGTCAATTCCCTGTGGCCGCACCATCTCTCGCTGATCGCCGCCGCGGTCGCGGTTCGACGGCGCAACGGGGCATCGGTGTTCCTGACGGGGCAGGGTCTGCTCCCGGCCGGCGACGCCGACCACCTCGCGCTCCTGCGGTCGTTGCTCGGCGAGGTGTCGGTCGTCGACGTCCGCGACCACGACTCCGCCGACCTGCTCGCCGGGTCGCCGTTGCGTCCGCGCCTCGATGTCACCGGGGACGACGCCTGGCTCGGGGTGCTCGGCGAGGGCGTCTACGACACCACGTCGCCGGTCGTGAACCGACGGTTCATGATCTGCGTCCAGACGCATCTGATGTCGGCCGATGCGAGCGTCGTGGTCGATGTCGACCGTGACATGGTGATCGACGGACTCGAGTCCCGGGTCGCCGACCTGGCGCAGCGGTGGGGCATGACGGGGGAGAACACCGCCTTCGTCGAGGCCATGCCCGGCGACGACGGTCTGCTGTACCGGCGGTTCGTCGATCGGATGCCGGGACTCGAACTCATCCCGTTCACCGGTGTGTGGCACAACGGTTTCCCGGCGACGGCCGACCAGATGTGGGTCACCACCCGCTTCCACGCCCACCTGCTGGCCGCCGCCCGCGGGGCGTCCGGGGTCGTCATCACCGGTCGCACCGACTACTACCCGATCAAACACCGGTCGCTGCTCGAACAGGGATCGCGCTGGCGCATCGTCGATTCGGCCGACGACGCCCCGCACGAGGACGGGGGCTTTCCTGCCCCGGTGGTCGCCGAACTCGCCGCAGGCAAACGGGCACTCGCCGCCGCGCTCTACCCGCGGCGCTGAGACACCGTCGGGCTCAGCCGTTCTCGGTGTGCACCACGGCGCGGAGCAGAACGCGCACCGCCTCGACGCGGCGTGCCGCCTGACCGGTCAACGCGTCGAGCGCGCACTCGGGGTCGGTCGGCGGACCGAGGTGGGTGCACCCCCGGGGGCACTCCTCGATCGCGTCTCGTAGGTCGACGAAGGTGTTCACCAGGTCGTCCGGCGCGACGTTGGCCAGACCGAACGACCGGATGCCGGGGGTGTCGATCACCCAGCCGGCTCCGCCCGGCAACTCCAGGGCCACCGACTGCGTCGAGGTGTGTCGCCCCTTGCCGACCCCCGACACCACGCCGACGGCCCGATAGGCGTCGGGAACGACGCGATTGACCAGGGTCGACTTGCCGACCCCGGAGTGTCCGATCAGAGCGCTGACGTGCCCGGTGAGCGTCTCGAGAACCGGGTCGAGTGGGTCGTCGCGGCCGGCCACGAGGACGGGCAGTTCGAGATCGACGAACGCCGCGCGGAACTCGTCGGCATCGGCGAGGTCGGACTTGGTCAGACACAGGATGGGTTGCAGGCCACCGACGTAGGCGGCGACGAGTGCGCGCTCGACGAACCCGGTGCGCGGGGGCGGATCGGCCAGCGCGGTCACGATCAGCAGCTGCGATGCGTTGGCGACGACCACCCGCTCATAGGGGTCGGTGTCATCGGCGGTGCGCCGCAACACCGTCGAGCGCTTCTCCACCTTGACGATGCGCGCCAGGGTGTCGACGGTGCCGGTCATGTCCCCGACGACCGACACCCGGTCACCGACCACGATGGGGGTGCGCCCTAGTTCACGGGCGCGCATGCACACCACCCGGATGCCCCCGGCCGAGGTGCCGTCGGGTCCGTCGAGCACACAGCCCCAGCGTCCCCGGTCGACCGAGACGACCATGCCCTCGAGCGCGTCGTCGTGGGCCGGGCGGGTCTTGGTCCGCGGTCGGGTGCCCTTGCCCGGACGGATCCGGACATCGCTCTCGTCGAACTGGCGCCCGCTCAGGACGGTGCCGCCGGGTCCACGATGGCCCGCCACATCGCGGGGAAGTCGGGCAGGGTCTTCGCGGTGGTGTCGATGTCGTCGACCGAGACGCCGGGTACCCGCAGGCCGATGATCGCGCCCGCGGTCGCCATGCGGTGGTCGGCGTAGGCACGCCACGTCCCCGACGACAGCGGTGCCGGGACGATGTGCAGTCCGTCGGCGGTCTCGGTGCACCGGCCACCTAGCCGGTTGATCTCGGTGCGCAGTGCGACGAGTCGGTCGGTCTCGTGACCGCGCAGGTGCGCGATGCCCGAGAGCACCGACTCCGTGTCGGCGAGCGCACACAGGGCGGCGATGGTGGGGGTGAGCTCGCCGACGTCGTGCAGGTCGGCGGTGAGCCCGCGCAGCGTTTGCGGGCCGGTGATGGTGAGCACCGAGTCGGTGCGGGTCACCGTGGCACCCATCTCGACGAGGATGTCGACGATCTGCGCGCCGGGCTGGGTGGTGTGGGTGGGCCACGACGGCACCGACACCGATCCGCCGGTGGCCGCGGCAGCGGCGAGGAACGCCGCCGCGTTGGAGAGGTCGGGTTCGATCTGCCGGTCGACCGCGCGAATCGGTCCCGGGGCGACCCGCCAGGTGTCGGCCTCGGCGTCGTCGACGATGACGCCCGCGGTACGCAGCATGTCCACCGTCATCTCGATGTGCGGCTGCGAGGGCACCGGTTTGCCGACGTGGTGCACGGTGACGCCCTCGTCGTACCGGGCGGCCGAGAGCAGCAGGCCGGAGACGAACTGCGACGAGGCGGAGGCGTCGATGGTGACGGCGCCGCCGCGCGCGGAACCCCGCCCGGCGATCGTGAACGGCAGCGCGGTGCCGTCGATCTCGACATCGAGATCGCGGAGCGCGGCGAGGATGACGTCGACCGGCCGTGCGCGCATCTGCTCGTCACCGTCGACGGTCACCGACCCGCGCGCCAGCGCCGCCAACGGCGGGACGAACCGCATGACCGTTCCGGCGAGCCCGCAGTCGATGTGCCCCCCGGTCAGCGGATGCGGGACGACGCGGACGGTGGTCGGGTCGGTCGTGTCGGCGGTGACCTCGGCGCCCATCGAACGCAGGGCCTCCGCCATCAGGTCGGTGTCGCGGCTGCGCAGCACCCCGTGCAGGGTGGACGGACCGTCGGCCAGGGCGGCGAGGACGAACGCACGATTGGTGATCGACTTCGATCCCGGCACGGTGACCGTCGCCGAGATCGGTGCGGTCGCCACCGGCGCGTTCCATGGGTTCACGAGCCGATTGTTTCACGCGCGTCGTGCGGCCCGACTGCGTCCTCGGGCGTGATCAGGGTTGACGGCGGTCGCCGTAGATCGCGTCGTAGTCGGCTTTCGTCGCCTCCTTGCGGCGCTGCGTGCGCGCACTGACCAGATCCGGGTCGAGACCGTTGGTCAGCAACAGGTGCCTGCGGTAGAACGGCGTCAGCGCGATCTGGAAGTAGACGAGTGGGATGAGCAGGATCGCGATCATGCCGACGCGGTAGATCAGCGGCGTGGGGATGAAGAAGAAGGCGATCAGGATCGGCAGCAGCGGGAGGACGCCGCGGGTGATGTACCGCCGGGTGTGCCCCGGACCGACGACATCGTGGAGCACCCACTCGCGCATCGACTCGGGCAGCGGACGACCGCCCAGGTAGCGGAGGAAGCCGACCGGGGTGGGTCGGGTGCGCGATTGCGATGACATGCGATGACCGTAGTCCTCCCTGCGCGCGGTCAGTGTCCGACGACGACCTTCAGCAGCACGATCGCGGCCGCCATCGCGGCGGTGGCGAGCCCGCCCACGAGCACCCGGAACGACGGTGCGTTACCGCGGACGCGTTCGATCACCGTGCGGATCATCGCGATCCGGACGACGATCACGACGCCTGCCGCCAGTTGGGCCCACCAGGCGGGCAACACCCCGAGCCACCCCAGGGCGAGGATGACCGCGGGCAGCGACCCGGACGAGGCGATGGGCACGGCATCACGGAACTCGGTGCGCGCGGTGGACCGACGCTGCGACTCGGTGTGGTGCGCCGACGCCTCGGGGATGCTCGATGTCGCGACGAACTCGGCGAACACGTGGGCGAGGAACGTCGTGACGGTGGTCCCGACGACCAGCAGCGCGGCGGTCCCGGTCTCGATGGCGTGTTGGGAGGCCGCCGCGACGGCGGCGAGGGTGAGGACGTTGCCGTAGACGTAGGCCGACAACCGTGCCGACGCCCGCTCGGCGGTCAGGGGTCCGTCGCGGCGTGCCACCAGACGCCGATGCAGTCCGGTGCGTGGAGCGCGGGTGGTTCCCCGGGTGGTCATGGCAGGCCATGCTCCCAGATCCGGGCCGCCTGATGTGTTGACCCGGTCGGTGTCGGTGCGCGGTGACAGCATGGACACATGTGCGGACGTTATGCGGTCACCACCGACCCGGCCCTGCTCGCCGCGGAACTCGATGCGATCGACGAGGTGATGTCGTCCACGCCGCCGGTCGGTGAGTCGTCGGTCGAGTCGACGGACGCCCCGAAGACGCCCCTGGGACCCGGTGCGAACTACAACGTGGCGCCGACGTCGACGGTCATGAGCGTGGTGCGCAGGCACGCCCACGGGGTCACCGACGACGATCCCGCCCTGCGGATCCGTGCGATGCGGTGGGGCCTGGTCCCGCCGTGGACCAAGGACCTCAAGAAGAGTCCACTGCTGTTCAACGCGCGGGCCGAGAGCGTCGCGGAGAAGGCGTCGTTCAAGCAGTCACTCAAGAACCGGCGGTGCCTGGTGCCGATGGACGGGTGGTACGAGTGGCGCAAGGGTGACGCCGGTGCTGACGGCAAGCCCACCAAGACGCCGTTCTTCATGTCCCCGGAGGACGGGACGCGGCTGTTCATGGCCGGCCTGTGGACGGTGTGGCGTCCGAAGGACGCCGACGAGCACGACCAGCCGTTGGTGAGCTGCACCATCATCACGACCGACGCGGTGGGCGCGATGCGGGACATCCACGATCGGATGCCGCTGATCATGCCGTCGCAGAACTGGGGCGCCTGGCTCGACCCGGACTCGCCCGCCCCCGCGGAACTGCTCGACCCGCCGAGCCCCGAACTGGTGTCGGCGATCGAGCTCCGCGAGGTGTCCCCGCTGGTCAATCGCGTCGCGAACAACGGTCCCGAGCTGCTCGAGCCGGCCGGCCCACAGCCGCAGCAGGGCACTCTGCTCTAGCGGGGCGCCCGAGCAGGTCGCACTGCCCGTCAGCCCGTGATCGGTGCGACCACCGCCGCGGTGGCCGCGACGAGATCGGCGGGGGAGAGCTCGATCTCGAACCCGCGGCGGCCGCCGCTGCACAACACCGACGGCCATTGCTCGGCCGACGAATCCACCACTGTGGGCAGCGGTGTGCGCTGGCCGAGTGGTGAGACGCCGCCGAGCACGTAGCCGGTGCTGCGTTGCACCGCGTCGGGCTTGGCCATCTCTGCCTTCGACATCCCCAGCGCCGCGGCCGCGGCCTTGAGCGACAGCCGCGCGGGGACGGGGATCACCGCCACGGCGAGGCCGTTCCGGCCCGCACCGGAGACGCTGATGACCAGTGTCTTGAACACCTGAGCGGCATCGACACCGAGGCTCTCGGTCAGCGTGTCGACGGCCTCGTCACCGAACGACCCGGTGCGTGGATCACTGCGATACCGGTGCACGGTGTGCGCCACCCCGGACCGCTCCAGGATCGAGACGGCCGGGGTCGCCGCGGCCATCAACCGATGTCCCGGACAGCGGTGATGTCCGATCTCATGGGTCGAGGTTACGTCGACTCCCAAGTCGGAGGCGACGTGTTTTCGCAGGTGCGCGATGCCCCGTCGGCAGGTCGAGCCGTTGCGCTCCGGCCGGGCCGAAGTCGGACCATCGGAACAATCCCACGAACAACGCTGTTGGACCGGGACAGATCAGATGGCACACCGCCACCGAAGAAGGAGTGTGAAGTCGATGGCAGTCCTCACGCCGGATCGGCCGCAGGTCACCTCGGCGTCGAGACCGACGCTGATGTATGTCGAACCGTTGACATCGGTAGGCTTGGACGAGCGACGCGGGTCCGACACAGCGTCGAGTCGACCTGAAGGGACCGTGGTGACCAGTTCCGAGCCAACGGCAGACGCCTCCGAGTCGGCCTCCACGGAGACCGCCGCCGAGCGTGGTGAGCGCTTCGAGCGCGATGCCCTGCCTCTGTTGGACCAGATGTACGGTGCTGCGCTGCGCATGACGCGCAACCCGCCGGATGCCGAGGACCTCGTCCAGGAGACCTACGTCAAGGCGTTCTCCGCCTTCCACTCGTTCAAGGCGGGAACGAACCTCAAGGCCTGGCTGTACCGGATCCTGACGAACACCTACATCAACGGATACCGCAAACGGCAGCGTCAACCTGCGCAGTACCCGACCGACGAGATCAGCGACTGGCAGCTCGCCGCCACCGCCGAGCACACCTCGACCGGTCTGCGCTCGGCGGAGATCGAGGCCCTCGATGCGCTGCCCGACGACGACATCAAGAACGCACTGCAGGAACTGCCCGAGGACTTCCGGATGGCTGTCTACTACTCCGACGTCGAAGGCCTGCCCTACAAGGAGATCGCCGAGATCATGGACACCCCGATCGGAACGGTGATGTCTCGACTGCACCGCGGCCGCAAACAGCTCCGCGGTCTGCTGGCCGACGTGGCCACCGAGCGCGGGTTCAACCGTGCCGGCCGGGCCGATGACGCGTCCGAGACGACTGCGCAGGTGACGCGATGACCGAACAGCCCGACAGCGCACAGTCCGATCTCGAGTCGGCGGAGTTCGAGCAGCTCGACTGCTCGGCGGTCATCGCCGACGTCTGGCTCCTGCTGGACAACGAGTGCGACCCGAACGTGCGCGAGCGTCTCCAGTCGCACATGAACTCCTGCCACAGCTGCCTCGAGCACTACGGCATCGAGGCGCAGCTCAAGAGCCTGATCAACCGCAAATGCGGTGGCGACCAGGCACCGGACCGGCTACGCCAGCGTCTGACCGTCGAGATCCGTCAGACGGTCATCGGTCACACGCACAGCGACGGCTAGTCCCGGTCCGCCCGGACCCCACAGACAGCATCAGGGCCGGATCTCACCGTGAGGTGGGGTCCGGCCCTGATCGTGTGGTGTCCCGTGTGGGGGATGCACCACTCAAGCGTTGGGGCGCTTGCCGTGGTTGGCGGCATTCTTCTTACGAGCGCGCTTCTTGCGTCCACGCTTTCCCATGGTGTTCTCCTTCCGGTGCGCTGCGACATCTACTTCGCACAGGTCATCCATTGTTCCACGAGTCGCCACCAGGTCCACAATCCGTGATGGCCGTGGCGGGCGCCCGGTCGTCTCAGCCGCCGGCGTGGGCACCGAGTTCGTAGCGGGCGATGGTGCGTTTGTGCACCTCGTCGGGACCGTCGGCCAGGCGTAGCGTCCGCAGATGCGCGTACATCTGGGCGAGCGGGAAGTCGTCGGAGACGCCTGCGCCGCCGTGCACCTGGATCGCGCGGTCGATGATCCGCAGGGCCATCGCGGGGGCGGCGACCTTGATCGCGGCGATCTCGATGCGGGCGCCCTTGTTGCCGACGGTGTCCATCAGCCAGGCCGCCTTCATGGTCAGCAGTCGCGCCATCTCGATGTCGATGCGTGACTCGGCGATCCAGTCGGCGATGTTGGACTGGGCGGCGATGGGCTTGCCGAACGCGGTGCGGGTCGACGCCCGCACGCACATCAGGTCGAGGGCACGCTCGGCCATGCCGATCGCGCGCATGCAGTGGTGGATCCGGCCCGGGCCGAGTCGAGCCTGGGCGATCATGAACCCCTTGCCGACGCCGGCGAGCACGTCCTCGCGCGGTACCCGCACGTTCTCGAAGAGGATCTCCGCGTGTCCCTCGCGGTCCTGGTAGCCGAACACCGGCAGCCCGCGCACGACGGTGACGCCGGGTGCGTCGATCGGGACGACCATCATCGACTGCTGTGAGTAGGTCGAGGCCTCCGGATCGGTCTTGCCCATGACGATCAGGACACGGCAGTTCGGGTGCAACGCGTTCGATGTCCACCACTTGCGGCCGTTGAGCACGAAGTGGTCGCCGTCGGCGAGCATCGTCATCTCGATGTTCGTGGCGTCCGAACTGGCCACCGCCGGCTCGGTCATCGCGAACGCCGATCGGATCGTCCCCTCGAGAAGCGGTGCGAGCCAACGCTTCTTGTGTTCCTCGGAACCGAACTGCGTGAAGACCTCCATGTTGCCGGTATCGGGGGCCGAGCAGTTGCACGCCTCGGGCGCGAGGACCGGACTGCGACCCATGATCTCGGCCAGCGGGGCGTACTCCGCGTTCGTCAGGCCCGCGCCGTACCGGTCGTCGGGATGGAAGAGGTTCCAGAGTCCCTGCGCCTTGGCCTCGGCCTTGAGTTCGGCGACCACGGGTGCGTCGAAGTGCGGATCGCCGGACTCACGCATCTGTCGCGCGTAGACGGCCTCGGCCGGGTAGATGTGGGAATCCATGAACGCGAGCAGTCGTGTCCGTAGTTCCTCGCAGCGCTCGCTGTAACCGAAATCCATGTCCTGATCCTCACTGTCGACGTCCTCATCCGAGTGTGGACCGCGGATGCGTCGGGGGCGGGCACCGGGTCACCCGATGTCGGTGTCGGCACGTATCGGAACGCGGTGATCATCTGCGATAGGTTGTCCTCGACAAGATGCCCCGGTGGCATCGACGTGCGTCTGGTGGAGGTCGACATGGCAGAAGAAGTCATCGCGGAGATCGTGGCAAGCGTCCTCGAGGTCATCGTCACTCCCGGCCAGACGATCGAGGCGGGGGACACCATCGTGTTGCTCGAGTCGATGAAGATGGAGATCCCGGTGCTCGCCGAGGAGTCCGGGACCGTCGGCGAGGTCAAGGTCGCGGTCGGCGACGTCATCCAGGCCGGCGACCTCATCGCCACCATCGACTGACGTCGTGACCGACGTCCCCCCGTTCTGAGGGCCGTAGGCCATGTCGACACTGACCGACCTGCTCGCCGAACACACCGATCTCTCCGGGGCGGTCGCAGGCCACCTGCAACGGGTCGTCGCCGAGTGGCAGCTGATGGCGGATCTGTCCTTCGCCGACCTGCTCATGTACGTCCGTACCGATTCCGATCGGTTGATCTGCGTGGCCCAGTGTCGGCCGAACACCTCGCCCACGGTGTTCCCCGCCGACCAGGTCGGCCGACTCGTGATCGAGGACGACGACACCTCCCCGGACTCGAATCCCCAGGTGCGCAGTGCCTTCACCAGCGGCCGCATCCTCCGCGAGGAGGACCCGACGTGGCTGGGGCCCATCGCGATCCGACGCGAGGCGGTCCCGGTGCGATTCGACGGCGACGTCGTCGCGGTGGTCAGCCGCACCGCCAACCTGGCCCAGCTGCGGATGCCGTCGCCGATGGAACTCGCCTATCAGGACTGCGCGCACGACCTCTGCCAGATGATGTCCGACGGCACGTTCCCGCAGTACGAGGGCAACCCGCGCGGACTGTCCACGCCGCGTGCCGGAGACGGGTTCATCCGGCTCGACGACGCCGGGATCGTCGCGTTCGCGAGCCCCAACGCGCTGTCGGCGGTGCACCGCATGGGGTGGACCGCCGAGCTCACCGGCAACCAACTGACCACCGTCCTGTCGGAGTTGCTCACCGACCGGTTCGAGGCCGACGACACGGTGTTCATGATCTCCGAGGCGGTGGCCGGCCGGTCCGGGATGCGTGTCGAGGCCGACGCCAAACGGGCCTCGGTGCTGATCCGGGCGGTCCCGCTCCGACCGCGTGGCCAACGGTCGGGTGCCGCGGTCCTCCTTCGTGACGTCACCGAGGTCAAACGCCGCGACCGCGCGTTGATCAGCAAGGACGCCACCATCCGGGAGATCCACCACCGGGTGAAGAACAACCTGCAGAGTGTGTCGGCGCTGCTGCGTCTGCAGGCGCGACGGACCGAGAACCCCGAGGCCCGCGGCGCGTTGACCGAGGCGGTGCGTCGCGTCGCCGCGATCGCGTTGGTGCACGAACTGCTCTCCGGAAGTGTCGACGAGGAGGTCGACCTCGACGTCGTCGTCGATCAGTTGGTGCCGGTGATGGCCGACGTCGCCTCCGGGGACAGCAACGCCGTGGTCCGTCGGGGCGGCACGCTGGGAGTGCTGCCGTCCGACCTCGCCATGCCGATGGTGATGGTGCTGACCGAGTTGATCCAGAACGCCGTCGAACACGGGTTCACCTCGGGTGCGCAGGGCGAGGTGGTGATCAAGGCCGACCGCAACACGCGTCGCCTGGTGGTCACCGTCGCCGACAACGGGGTGGGGCTGCCCGCGGGTTTCGACATCCGCGCCTCCGAACGGCTCGGACTGCAGATCGTGCACACCCTGGTGAGCATCGAACTCGGCGGCAGCCTCGAGCTCTCGGCGGGCAGCGACGGCGGGACCGACGCGATCCTCACCGTTCCGCTGCGCTGATCCGCCGACGGCCCGGCGCGGCGACGACAGCGAAAAGCCCGGCGGGTTCCGCCGGGCTTCTCGATGTGGCTGTGTGTCAGACGGTGGTGCTGCGCGTGCGGTTGCGCGCGTTACGACGCTTGAGCGCGCGACGCTCGTCCTCGCTCATGCCGCCCCAGACGCCTGCATCCTGGCCCGAGTCCAGCGCCCACGAGAGGCAGTCAGCTGTGACGGGGCAGCGATTGCAGACGAGCTTCGCATCGGCGATCTGTGCGATGGCCGGTCCGCTGGTCCCCACGGGGAAAAACAGCTCCGGATCCTCGTCGCGACAGATTGCGTTGTGACGCCAGTCCATTCCCTGCTCCTTCGCATGCGCGCGTGGTGGTCGCGCGGTGTGTTCTGTAACTTTTCGTTCATACGTGCGTACTTGATGTTTCCGCACTGTTGCTTGTGAATGCTTTCACGAATCCAGATGAAGTCAATGGTGTTGCGTTAACACGTGGGCAATGTCACTGCGATTGCAGGGGGGTGCCCACGAGGTCCCTCGACCGTTGTACTACTGTCTTGTTCGGTTCGCCTGCTTTTCGCCCATTCAGTGGCGAAGGCAACTCTGCAACCGCCGTTTCAGGCGGTGGGCGCCACGACCTCGAGCCGGTCGGGCACACAACCGAACCGCACATCCACCCGCGTGCCGACGTAGTCGCCGTCCATCTGCATGTCGATCGGGTTGTCGGCGCGGATCCGTACGTGATCGACGTCGTCGTCGGTCACCACGTGACCCGCGTGCGGGGACCGCTGCGTGAGCAGCTGGGTGAACACCGGGGTGTTGCGCGGCACGCTCATGGACTGCGACGCGAAAATCCCCAGCCCGGAGTCGTAGGTGGTCTCCGGGTTGGTCAACACCGGCCGCTTGCCGATGTAGGTCCACGGATTGGCGTTGCAGACGAACGCGAAATGCACGCCGTCGATGACGCGGACCGGGTCACCGGGGTGTTCGCCGGGTAGCTCGACGGTGAGTTCCGGTCGGCGTCGGGACGCGGTCAGGAACGCTTTGGTGGTGGTCCAGATGTAGCGGGCGTCGCTGGCGGGCTTGCCGGACTTCCGTTGGCGTTCGATCGAGTGGACGACCTCCGCGTCGACGCCGAGGCCGGCGTTGAAGAGGAACCACCGGCCGTCGACGTGGCCCAGACTGATCCGGCGACGTGCGCCGTCGGCGAGCAGGGTGAGCAGCTGCCCGGTGGCCTGCAGCGGGTCGGCCAGCACCCCCAACGACCGGGCGAAGACGTTGGCGCTGCCGCCGGGAACAACCGCGAGCGCGGGCGACGGATTCTCTCCGACCGGCAGGTCGGGCGCATCGAGCAGGCCGTTGACGACCTCGTTGACCGTGCCGTCGCCCCCGTGGACGATCACCACCGGGTATCCCTCGGCGCGCGCACGTGCGGCGATCTCACCGGCGTGGCCGCGATGGGTGGTCAGTTCGACGGTCAGGTCGAGTCGCGCCGAGAGGGTGTGCGCCAATGCGTCGCGACCCGCATCGGTGGTCGAGGTCGCGAACGGGTTGACGATCAGCAGGGCACGCACGATTTCTGAGCCTAGAGGGTGTCGCCACACCGGTCACAATCTCAGGTGGTCGCCGCGCGGTTGGTTCGTCACCGTTTCCAGTGCGGTCCGGCGAGCGTTCTACGCTGGGGGAGTGATGCAGACCAGCCCCGATCCGTCGAGCCGTTCGGCGCGTCCACCGACCGCGGTCCGACGGGGTGGGGCGATCGTCGCCCTCGAGGGCCTGGCCGCGATCGTGATCGCGGTGGTCCTGTGGATCCACGCCGCGGGTGGTGCCGACGAGAGCTTCATCAGCAGCTACGGCACGGGGGCGTGGTTCGCGATCCTCGGTGCCGGCGTGCTCGCGGGTGGTCTGGCGCTGATCACCGGCCGCCGGTGGGGTCGGGCGATCGCGGTGGTCGCGCAGATCCTGCTGATCCCGGTGGCGTTCGCGCTCCTCACCGACAGCGGCCAACCCGAGTACGGCGTGCCGTTGCTGATCGTCGTGATCGTCGTCCTGGTGCTGCTGTTCTCGCCGTCGTCGGTGCGATGGCTGGCGGCCGACTACGCACCCGACGCCGAGGAGCCGGTCGAACCGGCCGACTCTGATCGGACTCCGTCGAAGCGACCGGTGAAGCGCAAACGCAAACGCTGACAGGTGGTCAGGCGACGATCGCAGGGCACCGTGGCCAGGTGACGTCGGTGGTGATGGTGGGTCGCGGTAGGCGTTCGACGAGTAGGTATGCGATCTGCAGTTCCATGTCGGCCGGCGGCTCGTCGCGCTCGACGTCGGCGCTTGCTGTTGTCGCGTTCGCCGCCGCGGTGCTCTCGGCTGTGTTGGCCCATGGGTCGACCACGGGTCGGGTGTCGGGGACACCGGGTTCGCCGCACGGGCCGGGTTCGGCCTGGCGGTGGTGGTCGAGGAGTTCGGCGATGCGGTGTCGGTGGTTGGCGCGTGGTTGGTCGGGTGGGTCGGTGTTGCGGCGCCAGCCGTAGCGGCCGCGGTCGGG
>NZ_JAEMTF010000234.1 GCF_016462415.1 Williamsia sp.
AGATCGAGCGCGCCGACATCCCCGGCGCCCGCCGCTGGCGGGCGTGGTTCGACCGTGCGCCCAGCCGTCCCTGACCTACGTGTGCGCCTGATTGTTCCAGTAGTCCGCGATCTCTGACGTCTGCTTGATGACCTCGTCCGGGGTGATCTCGCTGGGCCAGATGGTGATCAGGTACGAGTCGATGAACTCGCCGACGTCGGCCTCCCGCGCCGCATCCATGTTGTTGGCGCAGTATCTGATTCGGTAGGTTCCCCGGGAGATCGGGAAGACGGTCCCGGGTGCGCCGTCATCCCAGCCGGTCAGACGGAGAGGTGTGTCGACGGCGAGGGGAGCCTCGACGATCTCTTCCCATGCGGTGGCGTCCGGCTCAGGACGGGTCTCTGCCATCTCCACCGTCACCGAGATCGTTCCCGTGTGCAGACCGCACACCAGCACGACGTTCGCTGGATGGTGGGTACCGACCAGACCGTTCCGCTGCCCCGTGAATGCCCCCATGAAGTCGCCGTCCCATTCGGCCTCGGACGGGAGGTAGTACTGGCCGTACCCGACGTGTACGCCGCCTGAGTAGATGACGCCGGTGGACTCGACCTTCCCGGGAGTGACGAGTTCACGATCGAGACCGGCGCGGACGGAGGCGATCTCGTCGACGATCTCGTGCGCGGGACGGGGCGGTTCGACAGGAGGAATCGATTCGAGTACCCGGTGTGCGTCGTCGACTGTGATCGCCCCGTGCGTCGAGGTGAGTTCGTGCGTCCACACTGGATCGACCCGTCGAACGGGATCGCTGTAGTGCGACGCGAAGGGCGACGGTTCGGGGTCGGGTGTGCCGGTGAGCCACCGTCGCAATGTCACGTATGGGCCCTGCAACGACACCGACATGTCGAGCGCCCCGGTGCTGGGGTCTCCGTCGGAGGCGGTCACGTTGATGGTCGTCGGGTACCACGTGGGTTCTGACCGGGGTATGTCTGCCAACAGCCGCTGCTTCTCGTCGTGGGCCGCCTGGTGGCGAGCCATCTCATCGGAGTCCTCGATCGAGTCGCCGGTCCACCTGAACAAGTCGGGTGATAGGTCGTCGTCCAGTGAATGCGACAGCACCTCGATACCGCTGTCGTCGCCCGCCCACGCGATCGCGAAGCCTGTTTCCGCATCGATCACGTAACTCTGGGCAGGTCGGTGTTCGTGAGCGACGAAGGAGACTCGCCAGCCTCTACGCCCGTGGACCTCGGTCTCGGCGATGTCGGTGGGATCGCTGAGACCGTTGGAAGCGAAAGGACTCCCCGGGAGGGGCCAGTTCTGGTGTGCATCGAGAAGCATGCCGCTGTGCGCACCCATGACGGACATCAGTCGCACCGTCCCATCGCCCAGGTCGGTGTGGACCATCCCGTCGGGAGATCGTCGCCATTCATCGTTCGGGGTCGAGATCAATGTGGGTTCACCGCCGAATTCGCAGCGTCGTCTGCGCGGCGGATCAAACCACACCTCTTCGGTGACCTCGGAGCCGGAATGACGAACCACCGCGTGCACCGTCCGGCCGATGGTCCCGTAGTTGAGTGCCCGGATCTGGCGCCACGTTGGTGTCATGCCGAGAGGCTAGCTAACGATTGGTTGCGGGCGTCCACGTTTCCGGACATCCGTTCGGCGCGGTCAACGGCGTTCTCGTACGCGCTCGTGTGACGACATGTCGTCTCCGATGGAGTGGTCGCGTGGTCGGTACGAGGCGGTTGCGGAACGC
>NZ_JAEMTF010000159.1 GCF_016462415.1 Williamsia sp.
GGGCCACGGTCACCCCTCTGGCCACGATGGTGGAGTACTCGGCGGCCAAGGCGGCCATGTTCTCTGCCGGCAGTCCGTCCAGGCGCCTGTAGCTGCCGCCCTGCGCGCCGGACAGCAACCCGCCGGTGCCGACGCCGGGTGGACGGCACTGGCCACCCTGGGCACTGCGGCGATCGACGCCGCCGGCGACCGCCAGGATCCCGCGGAGTTCGCGGGCGACATGCACACCTACCTAGCCGGCACGTTCGACGGGAGAGCGGCTGGCTGACCAGCGGGTAGGAAGGGGCGCCCACTGGTGATGGACTGCCGCCAGACGGGTTGATGGACGGCTTCCGGCTACCGCCGGGCCTGCACCCGACCACATCCCCGCCCCAGACGCACACCCGTGAACAACACGTCAGGTTTCGGCGAGCGGTTCGACCTGCGCGACCCTCTCACATAGGTCACTGGGTGGCCGCCGCGCCGCCGTCTACACGCAGACCCCGCCAACTGGCGTTTCATAATCGGCCAGTGAACTCCCGGTAGTGCACCTCGCCCACAGGTCCGGTCGTACCCACCGGGCGCCGGCGGTCGAGGCCGGGGGAAGTGGAGTCCAAGGGATGGTCGGACCGCTCGATGGCGACGAGCTAGCTCAGCAGGTGCGTCGGCCGGCGGTGGTGAAGCCGGTCCCCACGTGCCCGGTGTATTGCCAATCGCCGGCAGATGCGGGCTGGCGAGTAGAAGCGCCTCAAGGTGGGTGTCGGTGCCAATCCATCCGCACACCAGCACGGTGGCCACCACCCGTAGCGGTCGAATCCGACCGAGTTAGTCATCGACATCAACGTTTTCACCGACGTTGTCCTCGACAAGGCGTTCGTAACGTCGATTGCCGAGCGCGGCGTACTGCAACCAGTCGTCGCTATCCGTGACGCTGACGGCACGATTCGTCCGAGACGGCCAGCGCCGCACCCTGGCCGCACTACTCTCCCGGAGTCTCTGGCCGACGATCATCGCGCACACCGCCTACGACACCGCCGTCCTGGTTCTCTGACGCCCAGCTCCCACCGTCGGAACCGCGGGGGATCGTGATTGCGTTGGTCGCGCTGCTGGTCAGTCATTGAGTGACTTACCGTGACGGTGTGTCGCCCATGCGCGGCGCGCGGTAGAGACCAGGGGGTCATGTGACAGACGAGGGTGGTCAGGCCGGCGAGGAGACCTCGGCCGAGGAACCGGCCGAGAACGGGATTCGATTCCCGCCCGGCTACGACGACAGCTACCTCTTAGCGGCGCGCCGAAAGGCCCCGTTCATCGGCGAGATCCGCCGCCGCTGGTACGACCTCCCGTTCCTCGCTCTCGACGCCACGCTGCGCTCGTGGCCCCGGCGACTGATGTCGAGGCGTGTCCGACATCGTCTGGGGCGGTGGCGAACGGACCTCACGCGATTCAACGACCACGACCGCAACAAGGCGTGGAGCCCAGAAGATCCCTTGCATAACATCACCGTCCCCGATGACGAGCACGTCACTGTTCCCGCGATCTGGGTCGTCGAACTCTTCCCGCCCAGCGCGGCGGCGGACCTGGCGGCCCTGTATGAGAGCTATCCACCCATGATGGCGTCTCTTCACGAAGGCAGCTCGGCAGACTACATGGCCGATACCCGCGCCGGTGGTGGCTACCGGTGGTCACGACTGGTAGACGTCGACCAATACCGTCGGCCCGATATTGCCTCGTCGGTCGAACTGATCTCCATGCAGCTCGGCACCGGACTGACGGCTGTTATCGGGAGGTTCCGACTAGCCGCGGGCGCAGCGCAGCAACTCGATCATGAGTGGCATCGCGCACATGAGCCCGTACTCCGACGCACACCCCACGGGCGGGTGGCCGATGATCGAGAATTCGCGTTCTACAACCAGACCCAGCGAGCCCGACGCGCGCTGCACGACGAAGCGCGTGAGTGGATGAAACGCCATTGCGGAGGGTTCTTCCGCAACCGCAGCACCCCCCAACCGCTCGTCGATGTCCTGCTCCTCGAACAGCACGACCCAACCCAACAGCGCGGGGACGACAGGGTTCTCCGCGGTCTCGGCCTGTCGTCGGTCTTTGCGGTCATCGAGTCCCAGGACGTCCGGAAGCTCCTCCTGGCGCCAAGCGGCCGCTCGCAGACCGACAACATCCTCGACAAGAACACGTGGGCATTGTGGGGAAACCGGACCGTCGCGGCCGGCGAACGATCCGGCATGAACATCTACGGACCGGAGCCTGACAGCGCGACCGCCGTTGCTCATCGCGCAGCCGAGGAGACCGAAAACCTACTGCTCGCGATCGCGGTCGACCACATGGTCGACGCGCTGCGCGCTCGCTACACCAGTGTTCGTGACACAGCCGGACAACACCAAGCCTTCTCGCCGAAACAGCTGTCCGACCTGCGTCAGGACATGCTCAGCCTGAGCCTCGACCTCGCAACGACCGCCAGGGAGATGGCGGCGTGGTGGAACGCACCGGGCAACCGTCGCCCACGATTCACGTTCCGCTACCTCGACGAGGACGAGGCACGGTTCGACTTCACTGAGCAGCTTCGCGGCTCGCAACTCGCAACCCTCACCGACCTCGTCGCTGCGGAGACGTCGTTGCGCGGCATCTTGTCTACCGTCGCGACGCTGGGTGCAGCACGAGCCGCACACCGAACCGGCCGCCTCGCTCTAGGCGTGTCGGCCCTCAGCCTGTCGACAACCCTGCTGCTCAGCAGTCCCGGCCCGCACGCCGTCATCGCGGTCATCGTTCGCTGGTTCATCGACAACTAGTCGCCCCTCTCGGTCGCGGGCTACTCCTGCTCACCCACCCTTACGCAGTCGGTGAGCGATGCTCGCGACAAGAACGACGCCCCCTGGCTCAGTGCGCGGCCGAAGCCCCCGAAACGCCCCAGGGGCGATGGTGGAAAAACGTATCGAGAAGCCCCAACTCCTCCTAAGAACCCGCCAGCCACAACGCCAATGGATGAAATCGGCAGTTCATGGGTCGCACCGTTTATCTGATACGAGTCCCACGTGTATCGCATGCGCATCTCATAGTGAGGCCTGAGCCCGCAACTGAGACCAATTGCGCCGGAGACTGACGATGGCCGGTGGTGGCACGCTTGTGCCCATGAGTGACGACACAGACACCGCCGACCCGGGCGATGACAGCACCCCCGCGACGCCGGAAGAGACCCGACGTATCGGCTTCACCGAGTGGTCCCCCCGCCTGTACAGCGTCTACCGCCACGTGCTCGTCCAGCGTCCCGGTACAGGCATCCGTGAAGCTGTTCTCGGCACGATGGTGACCGCCCGACAGCACCGCGCCTTGGTTCTCTATCTCCTGCTGGTGGGGTGGTGGCCCTGGCTCCAGAAGTACGAGACTCCGCTGTCGGCCGACACGTGGCTCCGCGCGCTCCGGGCCACCGGGAAACACGCGGCCACCGGGCTCACCTGGTCGGCGTCGTCATTGTCGCGGACGTTCAATGACCTCGAGGATCTCAAGCTCATCGAACCCCGCGTCCGAACCAAGCGCTATGTCCGCGTCGTGCCCCGCCGCGAAGACGGCGCGGCCGCGTACACGATCCCGAGCGGGGCCAGCGACGATCCTTACTTCACCCTGCCGCACGTGTTCTGGACGAGCCAGATGTTCGCGACACTGGGCCTCCCCGGTCTCGCGGTGCTGCTGATCATCCTCAAGGAAACCAACGGCCAGGACGACGTGTGGCTCTCGCGCACGGACATGACCGCCTGGTACGGGATCTCCGACCGCTCAGTCACTCGTGGCCTCGCCGAGCTCCGCAACAACAAACTCCTCGGCGAGCGGCTGATCACGGTCAAGGCCCCGATGGCTCCCGGTGGCGTCACCGTGCGCACCCGCTATTCGCTGCTTGGCGACTACAGCCGCGCATCCCGCGACACACAGCGCGCGGCGGCCAAGGCCGTCCGCGACGCCGCCGCACCCACGACCACGAGTGCTGCCGAGTGACACGGGAGGAGGTGATGACGATGTTCCGTGGACCGAAAAAGACCCTGGAACCCTGGGGGCCGGTGAGTGCCTTTGCCCAGGTTGCCAGGGTCCTGATCGAGCTGTGTCGCTATCTGACAGATCACTGATCTGTTCGGCGAGGGCGTCGTTGCCCCGACGTCCTCGCCATCGACGGTAGCGCCGGTATCGGCCTACCTCAAGTGTCGACTGCCCGCCCGGACTACAGATCCGGGCGGGCAGTCGCACTCATCTGGCACGGCCCTTTTCGCGCAAATGCGTTATCGGCGGGCGGCGACTCCGGGACCCACAACAGCGACCAGCACCATCCGATCTCGGATGGTGCTGATCGGCCGATCTTCAGCGGCCACGTCCCCGGATCGGCCTTGGTGTCGTCGAGAGCAGACGACCGGCCGGTCGACGCGTCACCAGAGGCGGGTCAGCTTTCCGGAGTCAGCCAGCGCCGCGCACTGGGACATGATCCAGCCCCAGGTGTCTGACACGCCCTGCTGATTGGACGCGTCGCCGATGCCTGCTCCGGTCCGATCGTTCTCGATGTCCATCTGCACGTGGTCCTGACCGTCGGTCGCATCGAGCTCGTGAACCGTCAGCACGGTCATTGCCCGATCTTCCCCGATCCGCTGTGCCGTGGCCCCTGCCCATACGCAATGGCGGTAGGAATCCGCCCGGCCGCCGTGGAACGACTGAGCGTCATCGCTGCTGTAGCGCGCTTGAGTGATTCCGGTGGCCCAACTGGCCGCGTCCTGCGCTGCGGCGCAGTCGACGATCCCGATCGTGCAGTACTGCATCTCGGACCACGAGGGCGCAGCCGAGGCCGGCGAGGCGGTAGCCCCCGTGATTCCCAGTGCGGCTGCACATGCCATCGCGGCCACAGTTCGCCGGCCGCCTCGTCCCATCACAACAGCGTTCATCATTGCCCTCCTAAAAAGTCTGACCAGGTACTTGATCGACGTTGCTGCCGGCGGTACTGGTCCCCATGCCTCCCCCGAGCGAAGGTGACACATGCGACGATATGCATGCCACAATGGTAAGTTCTACAACAATTTTGTGTGCCAATATTGCGGGAGGGCTGATGGTCAATCGAGCCGACAAGGCATGGGACGCGTTCTTTGACTTCTTCGAGTCCTTCGACGGCACACCGGCCGACATCGCCGCGGTGTTCAACGCGGGAACAGAGCGCGAACTGGTGACCGCAACACAGATTCGCGACTGGCGACGTAGGCACAGCCGACCCCAGCTGACGCAGCTTCCAGAACTCGGGCACCTCTGGAACGGCGACCCACTCTTCTTTGCACGCTTGCTCGGTGCCATCCCAACCGACGGACTCGACGCAGAACTCTGGCTGCAACGCCGCATTGTCGAACTTCGAGTCGAACTGCACGGCCTTGAAACTGATGTACGAGGCGCCGACACCACCGAGGCGACCGGTCAGGTTGTAGCAGCTGCAACTGCTTCCGGAAAATGGGCGGTGGCTGTTCATCCCGCCGTAGAAGGACCCACGGGAATTCCTATCCACGTCGCCGATCGCCTCGACTTTCGGCCAGTCGACGCCCACATGACCGGAGACCGTGAGGAGCTAGAGACGGACCTCGCCGCCACATTCGCCCGAACCCACGCGATATACGCCCCCCGTATGCCATCCACCTGGGACATGGCAGACGCGACTGACTTGCCGCTCAGATACTCGGTCGCTCACACAACCGCGAACTTCGCTCCGACACGCCTGTGGGATCACGTCGGGGTTCCTTCCCTTGCCGTGGTTTCACAGACGTTGGGGACATGGCCCATCGACGTCGGCGCGCTCGTCGCGCGCATTCTGGGCTACGGATTCGTGAGCACACGCGCCCTGAGTCGCAGCCATCGACCGCACGGCCGCATACCGACCCCGGTCGAAGCCGCCGGCTACCGCGCGGAGCGACACCAAGAGCTCCTGAAGAATCCTTGGCATAGATACGTGTGGGGCCACGTCGGAGGTGAGGGAGTAGACCCCCGTACGTACTTTCCCCCGAAACTCGCGCCCGGCCTCAAGATCGTCTGGCTCCGAGAGACAGACGATCTCATCGAGGGCATGTCGTTGGACGACAAGTTTCGGCAGGAGCAGCAGATCCTCGCTGACAGAGCGGGCACCAAGGTCCTTGAGATTGCCTGCGAGTCTGCTGGCTTAGGCAAATCTGGACTACGAGAACCGCGGTGGAATCGAGCGTTCCGCATCGCTGCCGAGATTGTTGAGCAGCTAATGAGCAGCGGCGATGTACAGCCGACAGCACTGGCGACAAGCATCAGAGAACTGACC
>NZ_JAEMTF010000235.1 GCF_016462415.1 Williamsia sp.
TCATCGAGGTCAACGACACCGAGACGATGTTCTCCAACCCCGAGCAGCGCGCGACGGAAGATTACATCTCCGGCCGATTCGGCTAAACAATCGACGAGCAATGCGGAGGCCGAACCGCCGGAGGAGATTACATCTCCGGCCGCTTCGGGTAGATTAGCGCGGCAACGACGGTGCCCAGACTCAGGATGCTGGCGGCAACGATGCAGGCAGCCACTGTTCCTCCGGGCGCGGCGTACACCGCGCCCAGCACTGCGATACCGACAACCGTTCCCAGCTGACGTCCTGCGTTGAGCAGGGCGCCCGCCTGGGCGGCGACCGAGGTGGGGACCGCATTCAACACCTCGTCGATCTGCGGACCGACCGACAACCCCACCCCGGTACCGAGCAGTGCAAGAGCGCTGAGCCGGAGATATGGGTCATCGACGGCACCGAAAGCGAGCACGAGGGCGCCTGCGGTGCCCGCAGCCATCCCGATCGTGAGAGTTCGTCGAGATCCGAGTCGGTCGACCACAGGGCGGCTGAGCATGGGCAGCAGGAAGATCGGTAGCGCCGACGCAAGAAATGTGAGACCAGTGTCTGTGGTCGAGAGTCCCACTCGCCGTTGCAGTTCGATGGTCGTGACGAACGTGAGGCCGTAGTAGCCCGCGAACAGCAACAGGCCGACCGCGACGAACCCGATCGCGGCTCGTGACCGCAGCACAACTCGTGACAGTGCTGGGCTCCGGTGCCGTCGCTGGTGTCGCACGACGATGACACCGGCGACGACAAGGCTCACGGTGGACACCACCACCAGTACAGAGCTGAGGCCCGCCCTGGGCGCTTCGATGATGATCGTCGTCATGCTGAACAGGGCGACACATATCGCGATGTGTCCGGTCCATGCGATGGGCCCGGGCGGCGCGACGGGTGGTGGGGTCCGGCGACGCGCCGCCGACACCGCCAGGGCGATGATCGCCAACGGCACATTGATCCAGAAGATGGCTCGCCAGCCGAGGGATTCGACGACGGCACCTCCGAGGACCGGGCCGAACGCCTGCGGCGAGCCTGCAGCGGTCACGAAGATCGCGATCGCGCGACCACGTCGGACGGCATCCGGGTAGGCGGTGGCGATGAGCGCGAGGCACGCCGGGGCCAACATCGCCGCACCGATGCCCTGCACGATCCGCCCGCTGATCAGAAGGGAGATCGTCGGTGCGACAGCGCATCCGACTGAGGCGGCGGTGAACACCATGACGCCCAGGCGGAACACTCGCGCGGCGCCGAAGGTGTCACCGAGGGACCCGCCGAGGATCAGCAGGCCGGCGAAGGTGAGGACGTAGCCGTCCACCACCCACTGCATCTGCGAGACGCCGCCGCCCAGATCGGCTCCGATGGCCGGTACCGCGACGTTGATCGCCGTCGTGTCCACGATGACCATCGCGTAGCCGACGCTGACGAACAGCAGGGTCATCCAGGGTGCGGTGTCGCCCGCCGGTGTCCTGCCGCCGTGCGCTGGTCCCGCCGTGGTTCGGGTCATTGTGACAAGGTAACCCATTTAATGGGTGCCCATCAATTGGAATCCCATTAGATGGCGTGCCGCATACTGGTCGGTATGACTGCCCGTGACGTGCCGGCCGCCGAGAGCATGGTTCCCGAGGAGTTGCAGGATCGAACCGACTACCTGATGTGCAAGGTGGCGGACACGCTCAAGAGGAGTTCGGACGCGGTGTTCGCCGAATCC
>NZ_JAEMTF010000062.1:0-11434 GCF_016462415.1 Williamsia sp.
ATGGTACTGCACCCTAATCAGTGTGGGAGAGTAGGACACCGCCGAACACAACTTACTGAAGCCCCGGAAACCCTCATCGGTTTCCGGGGCTTCAGTCATTTCTGGACCATCTGCTTGGATGGGCACCATGGTGTCCGTCGTCGTCGACTATCTGCGTCATATCGAGACCGACTGCGTGGTGAACAACGTCGGCGAACTGGCCGATTACATCCCCGAACTCGCGGCGGTCGACCCGGACAGATTCGCGGTGTCGGTGGCCGTGCACGACGGACACGTGTACTCGATCGGTGACTCGTCCCTCGAGTTCACCATCCAGTCCATCTCCAAGGCGCTCACATATGCGCTGGCCCTGTCCGAACGGGGTGTCGAGACCGTGGACGCACACATCGGTGTGGAACCCTCGGGTGAGGCGTTCAACGAGATCAGCGTCGATGCACGTACGCGTAACCCGAAGAATCCGATGATCAACGCCGGCGCGATCACGGCAGCGGCGCTGCTCCTCGACGCCGGACGCGACGTCAACGGTGCCACCGATTCCGGTGACGTCGATGAGGCATTCACGCGGATACTCGACTTCTACTCGGGGTGTGCGGGTCGGCGGCTGTCGATGGACGAGGCCGTGTACCGGTCCGAAACGGCGAGTGGGTCACGTAACCGGGCGATCGCCTACATGCTCGAGAGTTACGGCGTCATGCCCGCGGACCCTGAGGATGCGGTGGATCTGTACTTCCGACAGTGCTCGGTGCGCGTCACCACCGACGACCTGGCGGTGATCGGCTCCACCCTGGCCAACGGTGGGACCAATCCCCGCACGGGACGCCGGATGCTGGATCAGGTGGTCGTACGA
Source organism: Williamsia sp. (assembly GCF_016462415.1). Taxonomy (GTDB): domain Bacteria; phylum Actinomycetota; class Actinomycetes; order Mycobacteriales; family Mycobacteriaceae; genus Williamsia_A. Next base: position 848 of record NZ_JAEMTF010000062.1, read on the forward strand.
CGCGTCCTGAGTGTGATGACCACGTGCGGCATGTACGACGGCGCCGGTGACTGGGTGACGTCGGTCGGGCTGCCGGCCAAGAGCGGAGTCGGTGGCGGCATCCTCGCGGTGTTGCCCGGACAGCTGGGCATCGGTGTCTACTCGCCCCGCCTCGACGAACACGGCAACAGCGTCCGAGGTGTGCGGGCCTGCCGGCACCTGTCTGCCGATCTGGGCCTGCACATGTTCAACGTCGCCCGGGAGAGCCGCGTGACGATCCGCTCCACCTATGACGGTCACGAGCTCGACATCGGCACCGACCGCGACACCGTCGACCAGGCCTACCTCCGTGCGCACCGAGAGCGGATCCGGGTGCTGGAACTCCAGGGAGACCTGACCTTCTCCGGAACCGAGAGTGTGGTCCGTCGCGTCGAGTCGATCCGCGCGGACGCCGATGTGATCATCGTGGAACTGCAACGGGTCGGCATGATCGACGAGGTGTCCCGGCGCATGCTGATCGGGTTGCGTCGATCGCTCCGCGAGGACGGCAAGGAATGGGTGATCGTGGATCCCGACGCCATCCTCGTGGGCAAGAACCGACGGTCCCACGAGCGGCTGCCGTCGAACCCGGCCGAGGCGGCGATCACCTCCACGATGGCCGAGGCAGTGGCGGTGGCCGAGGACATCCTGCTCAAGCGGGCCGCGAACCGCGACTGACGACGCACGCCCAGGCGGCCAGCGTCTGCGCGTCACAGATCTTTCCCGTCTCGATCGCAGCGGCGATCTCCGAACGGCCCCACCAGCGACCCCGCATGTCCTGCTCCTCGTGCTCTCGGTCCGGTTCGCCTTCGATCAGGTCCTCGGCGAGTACGACCGCCGAACGTTGGGCGCAGAACCCGGGGGCCACGTCAATCGTGGCGAGATGGGTGAGACTCTCGGCGACGAGTCCCGTCTCCTCCCGCAGTTCGCGGGCGGCGAGGGCGACGGCGCCCAGTCTCTCGCCGTCAGGGGCGGTTCCGGCCGGGAACTCCCACCGTCGCGCTCCGACCGGATACCGGAACTGCTCGACCAGGTAGATCTGCTCGCCACCGGCCGCGGGTCGGCGCGCCACGACGACGACGCCGAGCGGACGGTCCACCACCCCGTAGATCCCGGCGCTGCCGTCGGCCCGTCGGACGTCGTCCTCTCGGACCGACATCCAAGCGTTGCGGTACACGGTTCTCGACGACAGCCGGGTCACATCGGTCACGTGCCCAGCATCGTCGGGTGGGTCGGTCCCGACAACCCGTCGACCCCTAAGGTGGGAGAGTGCGTTTGGTGATCGCGGAGTGCCAGGTGGATTACGTGGGCCGGTTGACGGCTCATCTGCCGATGGCCCGTCGCCTGCTCCTGGTGAAGAACGACGGGTCGGTGAGCGTGCACGCAGACGATCGCGCGTACAAGCCGCTGAACTGGATGAGCCCGCCGTGTTGGCTGACCGAGCAACCTGTTCCCGAGGGGACCTCGGGCACCGCGCTGTGGGTGGTGACCAACAAGGCCGGTGAGGAGCTCCGCATCCTGCTCGGCGAGGTCGAACTCGATTCCTCGCATGAGCTCGGGATCGATCCCGGTCTGGTCAAGGACGGCGTCGAGGCGCATCTGCAGGAACTGCTGGCCGAACACGTACAGACGCTCGGTCCGGGCTACACCCTGGTGCGTCGGGAGTACATGACGGCCATCGGGCCGGTCGATCTCCTGTGCCGCGACGCGTCCGGCGCCTCGGTGGCCGTCGAGATCAAGCGCCGCGGTGAGATCGACGGTGTCGAACAGCTCACTCGCTACCTCGAACTGATGAATCGTGACACGACGCTCGCGCCGGTCTCCGGTGTGTTCGCGGCGCAGCTCATCAAACCGCAGGCGCGAACACTGGCCGAGGACCGCGGGATCCGTTGCCTGATACTCGATTACGATGCGCTGCGGGGAACCGAGAGCACCGAGTTCCGGCTGTTCTGAGGCTGCCATGCCCCGTCACAACAGGCGAGACCGCCCGCCGCCTCGAGCGGCATCGGCCGGACCCCTGCACCGGGTGGAGACCGGGCCCGCAGGGTACGAGGTCGACCACCACGTCCGGCCGATCTCCGGCACGGCCGCGACCAAGACCTACCTGTGCCCGGGCTGCAACCACTCCATCGTTCCCGGGACCGCACACATCGTCGCCTGGCCGGTGGACGACCGTGGCGGTGACGACCGTCGGCACTGGCACACCGGGTGCTGGCGTGGGCGGGCTGGTCGAACCGGCTACCGGTCCTGAGACGAACTCAGCGGTAGGACTGGCTCATCGGCGTCGTCCGATGCGATCCCTGCTCGTCGCGATCGTCGTCGTCCGCGCTCGTCTCGGCGTCGGCGGGGGAGCGTCCCTCGGTCGACCGGGAGATCTTGGCGTGTTCGGCCAACCCGGAGTTCAGCAGATCGGTGCTGTCGGTGTCGACGAGTTCCTTCTCCTCCTCGAGCTCGGCGAGCAGACGGGGCAGATCGTCGAGCTGACTGCGCACCTCACTGAGTTGCGCCAGCATCCGGGACCGCAGCTGACGGGTGCTCTGCACCAACTCCGCCGAGCGGGTCACCCGGTCGGTCGCGATCGAGTGCGAGTGCGCGAGTAGCCGATCGGATTCGGCGGAGGCGTTGTCGATGAGGTCACGTGCGGTGGCCTCCGACGACAGCTCGAGTTCCTTGACCGCGGTGACGGCCTTGTCGCGCCGGGCCGCCATGGTGACGTCGAAGTCCTCCTGGACGCGCTCACGATTGCGCTGCGCCTGGACGTCGATCTCCTCGGCCTCGGCGCGGGCGTTGGCCACGATCCGCTCGGCCTCCTGCTTGGCTGCCGCCATCGTCCGCTTGTGTTCGGTCTCCATCGCGGCGGTCCGATCGGAGATGAAGCTCGCGTTGTCCTCCGAGCGCTTCCGGGCGTCGGCCTCGAGACGGGATGCCTCGGTCCGTAGCCGCTGCGACTCCACATTGGCCGCGGCCAGGGTGGACGATGCCTCCTCGGCGGCGTCGGCCCGCAGCGCCGCCGCCTCCTGTCGCGCCACCGAGAGCAGCTCGGCCGCCTCCGACTGGGCGGTGGCGCGCATCTCGGAGGCCTCGTCGGCGGCGAGCTGAAGCATGCGGGAGATGCGGTCGCTCATGCCCTGGGCGGTACTGACCGGGACCGACAGCGAATCGACGTCGCGACGGAGTTGCTCGATCTCGTCGCGCGCGTCGTCGAGGTGTTCGGCGAGCTCGCGGGCGTTGGCCGCGGCCGCATCACGGTCGGCGGCGATGACACGCATCTCCGCGTCCGAGCGTTTGAAGAACTCGCTGACCTGTTCTCGGTCGTAGCCACGCATGGCGATGGCGAAGGGAAGGCCGGACTGCGAGGCGTGATCGTGTTCGGACATGGCGCAGAGTTTACGCGGTGGAGACGACTTCATTGATGCGAGTCCGCCATCGGACGGACATCCGGTTCGCGCTCAGTGTGATGCGGGCTCCACCAGCTCGAGGAGCACGCCACCAGCGTCTTTGGGATGCACGAAGTTGATCCGCGAGTCGGCGGTGCCGCGGCGCGCCTCGGGGTAGAGCACGCGGACGCCGTTGGCGGTGAGGCGACGGACCACCTCGTCGACGTCGACGACCCGCACGGCGAGCTGCTGCAGGCCGGGGCCCTTGCGGTCGAGGAACTTCGCGATGGTCGAGGAGTCGTCCAACGGGGCCAGCAACTGGATCTGCGCACTGCCGGTGATCTGCGCGTCGGCGGGTCCCACCATGGCCTCGATGACACCCTGATCGGCGTTGGTCTCCTGGTGCAGGCACACGAAGCCGAGGTTCTCGGCGTACCAGGCCTTCGTCGCCTCGAGGTCGCTCACCGCGATGCCCACGTGGTCGATGGCGGTGACGAGATCGCCGATGAGCGCAGTGGGGCCGGACGCGGGGTCGGGCGCGGAGGGCGACTCTGCAAACGCTGTCATATCGGCAACGGTAGCGTTGGGCCCGAAAACGTCGCCACTCGAGGCGTCACCGGAGCCGCACACGAGCGTCTCCGCCCGTTCCACACCGGAGGTCCCCATGTCATCGGTCATCGTCGCCGGAGCCCGCACCCCGATCGGTCGCCTGATGGGTTCTCTCAAGGACGTCAGTGCAGTCGACCTGGGCGCCGTCGCCATCCGCGGAGCGCTGGAGAAGGCGAACGTGCCGGCGTCGGCCGTCGAGTACGTGATCATGGGCCAGGTCCTGACCGCGGGTGCCGGTCAGATGCCCGCGCGGCAGTCCGCCGTGAAGGCCGGGATCGGCTGGGACGTCGCCGCGTTGACGATCAACAAGATGTGCCTGTCCGGTATCGACGCGATCGCGTTGGCCGACCAGCTGATCCGCGCCGGCGAGTTCGACTGCATCGTCGCCGGCGGTCAGGAGTCGATGACCGGTGCCCCGCACCTGCTGCCCGGCAGCCGCGGTGGTTTCAAGTACGGCAACACCGAACTCGTCGACCACATGGCGTTCGACGGTCTCTACGATCCGTTCACCGACCAGCCCATGGGCGCGTTGACCGAGCAGGAGAACGACCGCACCCACTACACGCGTGAGCAGCAGGACGAGTTCGCGGCCCGCTCGAACCAGCGCGCCGCGGCGGCCTGGAAGAACGGCGTCTTCACCGATGAGGTGGTGCCCGTCAGCATCCCGCAGCGCAAGGGCGATCCGATCGAGTTCACCACCGACGAGGGCGTCCGGGCCGACACGACGACCGATTCGCTGGGACGTCTGCGTCCGGCGTTCCGCAAGGACGGCACCATCACGGCAGGCAACTCGTCGCAGATCTCCGACGGTGCGGCGGCGGTGGTGGTCATGAGCAAGGAGAAGGCGACCGAGCTGGGGCTGACCTGGCTGGCCGAGATCGGCGCGCACGGAGTCGTCGCCGGGCCCGACTCGACGCTGCAGAGCCAGCCTGCCAACGCCATCGAGAAGGCGTGTGCACGTGCGGGTATCGCACCCAAGGACCTCGATCTGGTGGAGATCAACGAGGCCTTCGCCGCGGTGGGTCTCGCGTCGACCGATCAGCTCGGCATCGACCCCGAGATCGTCAACGTCAACGGCGGTGCGATCGCGATGGGTCACCCGATCGGCACCTCCGGCGCTCGGATCACCCTGCATCTCGCGCTCGAACTGGCCCGACGTGGCGGCGGCGTGGGTGCGGCGGCCCTGTGTGGTGCGGGTGGACAGGGCGACGCGCTCATCCTCACCGTCCCGGCGCAGTCCTGACCGACTCCTACTACTGTGCGTAGTATCCGGTTCTCGTATCGGGCACAATGGTCGGCATGAGCAACTTCTTCGACCTGCGCACCACGGCCAAGCGATTCCGCTTCATCGCGGTTCTGGAGGCCATGACGTGGTTGGCCCTGCTGATCGCGATGTTCTTCAAGTGGGTGCTCGGGCACACCGAGGCGGTCGCCGTGCCCGGCATGGTGCACGGGATCGTCTTCGTGGTGTTCGTGATCGTCTCGATCGTCACCGCGATGTCGCTGAAGTGGACCCCGAAGATCACCCTGCTGGCGCTGGTCTCGAGCATCCCGCCCTTCGGCACCCTGGTGTTCGAGCGCTGGGCCGTCCGCAACGGCCACCTCGGCGAACTCTCCGAACCCGCGAAGGCCCAGCTCGCCTGACCGGCACGGCCGCGATCGCGGTTGCGGTCGACGCCGCGTGCGTGTGACCGTTGACCCATGATCGTCGCCTTCAGCGTTGCCCCGTCCGGTGCCGACTCGGTGGATGCCGACGGCGGGATGAGCGCTGCGGTCGCCGCCGCCGTCCGTGTCGTGCGCGATTCCGGTGTCACCCATCAGACCACCGCGATGTTCACCTATCTCGAGGGTGAGTGGGACGAGGTGATGGCGGTGGTCAAGGCGGCCACCGACGCCGTCGCCGCGCTCGCGCCCCGGGTGTCCCTCGTGTTGAAGGCCGACATCCGGCCGGGGTTCGACGATCAACTGACCGCGAAGGTCGAACGCGTCGACCGGCACCTGGAGTGAGTGCGACGACCACGCCGCCGCCGGTGACACCTCGGCTGCGGGGCCAGCGGGTCTCGGTGTCGGCGGTGTTCGGCATCAATGGGTTCCTGGCCTCGATGTGGGTGTCGCACATCCCCGTCATCTCCGACCGGACCGGGGTCGATCACACCACCCTCGGCGGTCTGCTCCTCATCCTCGGTGGGTCGGCGTTCGTGGGCATGCAGCTCTGTGGACCGTTGATCGATCGGTGGGGCTCGCGGGGGCTGACCATCGCGGGTGCCCTGGTGCTCGCGGTGTCGACGCTGGGCCCGGTGTTCGCCGGATCCGCACTGCAGTTGGCTCTCGCCCTGGCGTTGTTCGGTTTCGGCAACGGCGCGCTCGACGTGTCGATGAACTCCCAGGCCGTCGTGATCGAGCAGGCCTACGGTCGTCCGGTCATGTCGTCGTTCCACGCCTACTTCTCCGTCGGCGGGATGGTGGGGTCGGCGATCGCGGCGGCCGGCCTGTTCCTCGACGTCCCGGTGGCGATGACCGTCGGTGCGGTGGCCGTGGTGTCGACGGTCGGGGTGCTCGCGACGCGGCCGTTCCTGGTTGCCGGACGCGCGGGCAACGGCGCGGACGCGGTTCCCTCCGCGGATCCGATCTCGCGCAAGCGGTTCCCGCCCGGTCTCCGTGGGCGGATCGTGCTGATGGCGCTGGCCGCGTTCGCGTTGATGCTCGCCGAGGGCACCGCATACGACTGGAGCGCGCTGCATCTGGTCGAGCGGTTCGGGACCTCTGACGCGGCCGGGGCGGTCGCGTACGGCGCCTTCAGCGCCACGATGCTCATCGGCCGATTCGCCGCCGACGCCGTGACCGCCCGGTTCGGACCGGTCGCGGTCGTCCGGGGCGGTGCCCTCACCGCGGTCATCGGCATGACCGTGGTCATCTGCGCTCCGATACCGGCGGTGGCCATCCTCGGCTGGGCTGTGTTCGGCATCGGGGTCGCAGGTGGTGTCCCACAACTGTTCACCGCCGCGGGCAACGTGACCGCCGAGCCCAGCGGTCGTGTCATCTCGACCGTCGTCGGCAGCGGCTACCTCGGCATGTTGGCCGGGCCGGCGCTGATCGGCCCGATCAGCCACACCTTCACCCTGGGAACGGCCCTGTGGCTGGCCGCCGCGGCCATGGCGTTCGGCGCCGCGGCCGCCGGTGTGGTCCGTACGAGCGGTCGTGCGCCGCGTGGCTCCGATGACACCGCGCGTGCCAAACTGGATGTGTGAGCCGACCCCAACAACGTCCTCCCGCCGCCGCCGTCGCCCGCGCGGCCGCCATGACCGGCGCGGTCGACCTGTCCGTCCTCAAAGAACGAGCCGACGCCGCGCGCACCCGGCCCGCCGCGCCGTCTCGTCCGCCCGGTACGGAGCCCACCGACAGCGGTTCGGCCCCGGCCGTCCCGCCGGTCGTCGAGGTGTCGGAGGCGACCTTCGAGACCGAGGTGCTCGCCCGCTCCGAGCAGGTCCTGGTGCTCGTCGACCTCTGGGCGACCTGGTGCGAGCCGTGCAAGCAGCTCTCGCCGCTCCTGGAGAGGCTCGCGAGCGAGGCGAACGGCTCGTGGATCCTCGCCACGATCGACATCGACGCGAATCCCCGGATCGCGCAGGCGTTCGGTGTGCAGTCGGTCCCGACCGTGGTCGCGATCGCGAACGGACAGCCCGTCGCCGCGTTCCAGGGGGTGCAGCCGGCTGCGCAGATCACCGCATGGGTCGACGAGATCCTGAACAAGGTGGGCGACCAGCTCACCGGCCTGCCCGCGGCCGAACCGTCCGAGCCGACCGAGGTCGAGGACCCCGGAATGGCTGCGGCGGAGGCCTTGCTCGACGACGGCGACCTCGAGGGCGCCGTGGCCGCGTATCAGGCACTCGCCGAGGCGGATCCGACCAACGTCGAGGCGGCATCGGCGGCCCGCAACGTCGAGTTCGTCATCCGCGCGCAGAGCCACGATCCGTCGGTGGTCGACTCGGCTCAGCCGGGCGACATCGAGGCGCAGTTCGCCGCCGCCGACGTCCTGCTGCTGAGCCAGCGCCCCGACGACGCCTTCGACCGTCTCATCGCGCTGGTCCGGGCGACCAGCGGCGACGAGCGGTCACAGGTGCGGACCCGACTGCTGTCGTTGTTCGAGCTGTTCGATCCCGCCGAGCCGTACGTGGTCTCGGCGCGGCGCAAGCTCGCCAGCGCCCTGTACTGATCGCGTTGCCGGCGGCGGACGTCGTCTAGGTCGCGAGGCCTGTCGCCGGAGCGAACCAGATCGCGCCGTTGGCGGGCAGGGTCATCCGCGCCGAGGCGGGGCGGCCGTGCCACGGGTCGCCGTCGGCCTCGACCGCACCCATGTTGCCCTCGCCCGATCCCGCGTAGTGCGGTGAGTCGGTGTTGAGGACCTCGACCCAGGTACCCGAGACCGGTAGTCCCACCCGGTAATCGGTGCGGGTGACGCCGGAGAAGTTGAACAGGCAGGCGACGACGCTGCCGTCGGAGCCGAACCGCAGGAAGCTGATGATGTTGCCCGCGGTGTCGTTGGCGTCGATCCAGGAGTAGCCGTTGGGCGAGGTGTCCTGTGAGTAGAGCGCCGGGGTCGCACGGTAGACCCGGTTGAGGTCGGCCACCAACGATTCGATGCCGGTGTGCAGTTCGCCCTCCCATCCGGTGCGCTGGTCCCAGTCGAGGCTGCGCTCCTCGGACCATTCGGCGACCTGGCCGAAGTCCTGGCCCATGAACAGCAGCTGCTTGCCGGGGTGGGCCCACATGTAGGCCAGCGCCACCCGGACACCTGCGGCCTTGGCGTGCGAGTCGCCGGGCATGCGACTCCACAGCGTCCCCTTGCCGTGCACGACCTCGTCGTGGCTGATCGGCAGGACGAAGTTCTCACTCCAGGCGTACATCAGCGAGAAGGTGATCTCGTGGTGGTGATGACTGCGGTGCACCTGATCTCGGCCGAGGAAGCCGAGGGTGTCGTGCATCCACCCCATGTTCCACTTCATGGAGAAACCCAGACCGCCGAGGTTGGTGGTGCGCGTGACGCCGGGCCACGACGTCGACTCCTCGGCCACCGTCACCACCCCGGGGTGGTACTTGTGCACGGTCGCGTTCATCTCCTGCAGGAACTGCACCGCCTCCAGGTTCTCGCGCCCGCCGTAGATGTTCGGTGTCCAGCCGCCGTCGGGCCGCGAGTAGTCGAGGTAGAGCATCGACGCGACCGCGTCGACCCGCAGACCGTCGATGTGGAACTGGTCGAACCAGAACAGCGCGTTGGCGACCAGGAAGTTGCGCACCTCGTTGCGTCCGAAGTCGAACACGTAGGTGCCCCAGTCGAGTTGCTCACCGCGGGTGGGATCGCCGTGCTCGTAGAGGGGCTGACCGTCGAACCGGGCCAGTGCCCACTCGTCCTTGGGGAAGTGCGCGGGCACCCAGTCGACGAGCACGCCCACACCCAGCGCGTGCAGGTGATCGACGAAGTGTCGGAAGTCGTCCGGGGTGCCGAAGCGCGACGTCGGCGCGTAGTACGACGTGACCTGATATCCCCACGAACCGCCGAACGGGAACTCTGCGACCGGCAGCAGCTCGACGTGGGTGTACCCCATCGCCACCACGTAGTCACCGAGTTCGACGGCGAGCCGGCGGTAGTCGAGCCCTTGGCGCCACGATCCGAGATGCACCTCGTAGACGCTCATCGGTTCGTCGGTCGGGACGAGCGTCGCCCGTTCCTTGATCCACGCCGCGTCGTCCCAGACGTGGTCGGTGTCGTCGACGATCGACGCCGTCGCCGGCGGCAGCTCGGTACGACGCGCCATCGGGTCGGCCTTCTCCCGCGTCACGCCGTCGCTGCCGTGGATGCGGAACTTGTACCGCGTCCCCGCGCCGACGTCGGGCACGAACACCTCCCACACCCCGCTGGACCCGAGAGACCGCATCGGGGTGCTCCGACCCGCCCAGCCGTCGAACGACCCGATCAGGGTGATGCCGCGGGCGTTGGGCGCCCACACGGCGAAGGACGTGCCGGTGACGGTTCCGTCGGGGGTGTCGTAGCTGCGCAGGTGCGCGCCGAGGATGTCCCACAGGCGCTCGTGGCGGCCCTCGGCGAACAGGTGGAGGTCGAGCTCGCCGAGGCTGGGCAGGAACCGGTAGCCGTCGGCGACCAGGTAGTCGGTGGTGGTGCCGTCGGCGGCCGGATAGGTGACGCGGTAGCGGTAGTCGATCAGGTCGGCGTAGGGAACGGCGACCACGAACAGCCCGTCGGCCTGTCGCTGCATCGGGTGGTCCTTGCCGCCGATGACCGCGACGACCGCGGTCGCATCCGGACGCAGCGTCCGCAGGATCGTGTGGCCCGGAACCGGATGCGCGCCGAGCACCGAATGCGGATCGTGATGGGTGCCGACCCGCAACCGGTGGAGGTCCTGGGCCGGCATGGCCGCGTCGATGGTGCTCATGAGCTCGCTTGCCTCTCGGGGAGTCGGAACGCCAGTCGGGCGGCGGTGTCCGGGGGGATCGGTTGCAGCGCGACGATGTGGGCGACCTGGCGCCACGGTTCGAGTCGGACGTAGTTGGCCTGACCCCAGTGGAA
>NZ_JAEMTF010000062.1:11534-24127 GCF_016462415.1 Williamsia sp.
GGGTAGATGTCCTGGTACTTCTTCGGCGGGTTCTCGGCGAACGCGATGGTGCCGTCGGGCTGCACATAGAACCAATCCGGGTGTTCGAGGGCCCACGGGTGATCGGGCGCGCACTGCAGGGCCAGGTCGATGGCCACCTCCATGCCCAGCTCACCGGCCCGGGACAGGAAGTAGCCGAAGTCCTCCTCGGTGCCCAGCTGCGGGTGGATGGCGTCGTGTCCGCCGTGCGCGGAACCGATGGCCCACGGTGAGCCGGGGTCGTCCGGTCCCGGCGTGAGCGTGTTGTTGGGTCCCTTGCGGTTCATCTCGCCGATGGGGTGGATCGGCGGCAGGTACACGACGTCGAAACCCATGTCGGCGATCCGCGGCAGATCCTGTGCGGCCGTGAGGAATGTGCCGTGCACCGGACGCCCGTCGTTGTCTCGGCCGCCGGTGGACCGCGGGAACATCTCGTACCAGGATCCGAACAGGGCGCGCGTGCGGTCCACCCAGACCCGGAACGAGCGGCTCTTGGTGACCAGGTCGCGCACCGGGTGATCGTCGAGCAGTCGCACGACCTCCGGGGCGAGCGCCGGTCGCACGCGGACGGCGAGATCGTGGTCGGACCGCAACGCCTGCACCGCGTCGACGAGCAGCGCTCGATCCGTGGGCGGCACCGCGTCGGCCGCCCGCTCGAGCAGCCTCGCCCCGGACTCGAGGTCGTTGGCCAGCTCGGCGGCGCCCTGACCGGCGTCGAGCTTCTTGGTCACCGCGCTGTTCCATGTCGTGTACGGGTCGCTCCACGCGTCGATCCGGAACGACCAGTAGCCGGGTGCATCCGGGATGAACGCGCCGTTGTACGTGTCGGGCTCGTGGGCGGGGTACATCGGTGACTCGAGGACCGAACCACGGACCGGGCCCTCGACGTGCAGGGTGGCCGCGACCGCGTCGTGGCCCTCGCGCCAGACCGTTGCGCTGACCGGGAAATATTCGCCGACAACGGCTTTGGCCGCGAACTGTCCCGCGGATATCACCGGCTCGATGTCATCTATGCCGATGCGCCCAATCACCCGTTCGCCACCCTTCGCCTCACCGGTTGCTGCCCCGTGCCGTCGGCGGGGTCAGCGTCGACCGACTTCGCATCGGCCCCACTCAACCGTAGGGGATCACCGGGACTTTGGCGGGAGGACGGTCGGTTGGGCACCGGCTCAGGCGTTCGATGCCGACGTGTGCAGCCGGGTCAGCGCGGCGCGGACCACGGCGGGGTCGCTGGTCTGCCAGAACGGCGGCAACGACGCGCGGAGGTACCCGCCGTAGCGGGCCGTGACCAGGCGTGGATCGAGGACGGCGACCACGCCGCGGTCATCGGTGGCGCGCAGCAATCGGCCCGCGCCCTGCGCCAGCAGCAGCGCCGCGTGGTTGGCGGCCACGGCGAGGAACCCGTTGCCACCCCTCGCGGCCACCGCGCGTTGGCGTGCGATGAGCAGCGGGTCGTCGGGCCGCGGGAACGGCACCCGGTCGATGATGACGAGGCTCAGCGAGGGGCCGGGGACGTCGACGCCCTGCCACAGCGACAACGTCCCGAACAGACACGTCGACTCGTCGGCGGCGAACTGCGAGATCAGCGTGCCCGTGGCGTTCTCGCCCTGACAGAGCACCGGGTGGTCGACGCGTTCGCGGACCAGTGCGGCGGCCTCCTTTGCGGCGCGGATCGACGAGAACAACCCCAGCGTGCGTCCGCCGGCGCTCTCGATCAGTTCGACCATCTCATCGATGGTCGACGGGGCGATACCGGCGCGTCCGGGCGGGTCGAGGTGGGCGGCGACGTACAGGATCGCCGAGGTGCGGTAGTCGAACGGTGACCCGACATCGACGCCCTGCCAGCGGAAGGTGTCACCGTCGGCGGGCACCGACGAACCGGTCGCGGTGAGATCGGACAGCGGGGCGGTGGTGTCGGCACCACGGCCGGAGATCGGCAGCCCCCAGTTCGCGGCCAGGCTGTCGAAGGTGCCTCCGATGGTCAGGGTCGCGGAGGTCAGGATCGCGGTGGTCTCGTTGAACAGGGACGAGCGCAGCAACCCGCCGACCGACAGCGGTGCGATGCGGATGACCGGTCGGCGTTCGTCGCGGACGAGATCCTCGGCGGTCCAGACGACGTCACGTCGCTTCGACTCGTCTGGCTCGTCGAAGGCGCCGAGGAGGCGGACCGCGTTGTCGTGCAGGTCGTCGAGGGCGGTGATGGCGGCCGACCGCGCGGCCGCGCCGGCGGGATCGGCATTACCCCGGGCCGGACCGATCGCCGAGCGCGCGCGCCACAGCCGGTCGCGTAGACCGGCGAACGTCTCGGCCGCACCGTCGGGCAGCCGGGTCCAGCGGCCGGCCGGTGTCCCGTCGAGGAGTTGGGCAACCAGTTCGCCCGCACCGGCGATGTCGTCGGCAAGCTCCTCGTCGATGAGCTTCGCGCAGCGGCGGGCGACGCCGGCGACGGTGCCGGGGGAGATCTCCGCGGTGGCCACCGAGGTGATCCGGTCCACGAGCTCGTGTGCCTCGTCGATGATGACCACGTCGTGCTCGGGCAGGACGTTGAAGCCGCTCATCGCGTCGATCGCGAGCATCGCGTGATTGGTGACGACGACGTCGGCCGAACCCGCCTCGGCTCGGGCCAGCTCGGCGAAACAGTCCGTGCCGTAGGTGCAGTTCGTCGCACCCAGGCATTCGCGGGCGCTGACGCTGATCTGCTTCCAGGACCGGTCGAGGACGGCGATCGGTAGTTCGTCCCGGTCGCCGCTCTCGGTGTCGCTGACCCATTCCCGCAGACGGACCACCTCGCGCCCCACCCGGGACATGGTGAACGCGTCGAACAGCTCGTCGGTCTGTTCCTCGGCCTCACCGCTGTGCACCTTGTTCAGACACACGTAGTTCGACCGCCCCTTGAGGATGGCGAACGTCGGTGCCCGGCCGAGGGGTTTCGTCAGCGCCTTGGCCAGCCGGGGCAGGTCACGTTCGATGAGCTGACGCTGCAGGGCGATCGTGGCGGTGGAGACGACCACCGTGGTGCCCGAGTCGACCGCGTGACGCAGCGCGGGGACCAGGTAGGCCAACGATTTACCGGTGCCGGTACCCGCCTGCACCGCGAGGTGCTCGCCGGTGTCGATCGCGGTGGCCACCGCCGACGCCATCCGCACCTGACCGTCACGGTGCGCTCCGCCGAGTGCGGAGACGGCGGATTCGAGCAGGGTGGTGACCGGGGGCAGTTGGGTCACGGCAGCGCGAAGCGGGTGGGGATCGCGGGCTCTCCGCGCGAGAGACCCAGCCCCTCCCACGGCAGGCTGACGAGGGCGTCGGCGAGGTGGTCGCGGCCTTCGGTGAGGCTGGGGAGTCCGTCGACGGGTTCCCCGTCGCGCACCAGGGGGATCTGCAGGTCGGTGGTCGCCAGTCCGCCGGTGTCGGGCATCGACCCGCCCGCCGGGTAGATGATCTCCTCGACGATCGTGCCCGTGGAGCGCGCCGATCGGGCCGCGGCCTTCGCGCCACCGCGCGACTCCTTGTGGCTGGAGCGTTTGGCGACACCTATGCCGTCGACCTCGACCAGTTTGTAGACCATGCCCGCTGTGGGCGCGCCGCTTCCGGTGACCAGCGAGGTCCCGACCCCGTACGCGTCCACGGGCTCGGCGCGCAGCGCGGCGATGGCGTATTCGTCGAGATCGCCGGAGACGACGATGCGGGTGTCGTGCGCGCCGAGGTCGTCGAGTTGCGCACGGACCTGGCGGGCCAGGACCCCGAGGTCACCGGAGTCGATGCGGACACCGCCGAGTCGGGTACCGGCGACCTCGATCGCGTTGATCACGCCCTGGGTGATGTCGTAGGTGTCGACGAGCAGGGTGGTCCCGACGCCCAGGGCGTCGACCTGTGCGGCGAACGCGGCCCGTTCGTCGGGGCCGTCCGGGCCGGTGTGGGCGAGGGTGAACGAGTGGGCGCTGGTGCCGGCGCCGGGGACGCCGTATCGCCGCGTCGCCTCGAGGTTCGACGTCGAGGCCATCCCGGCCAGATACGCCGCGCGCGCACTCGCCACCGCCGCCGACTCATGGGTTCGACGCGAGCCCATCTCGATGATGGGTCGGCTCCCGGCCGCGGTCACCATGCGTGCCGCCGCCGAGGCGATCGCGCTGTCGTGGTTGAGCACCGACAGCACAAGTGTCTCGAGCAGCACGGCCTCGGCGAAGGTGGAGCGGACGCTGAGGATGGGGGATCCGGGGAAGAACAGCTCGCCCTCGCGGTAGCCGTCGATGGAGCCGCTGAAGCGGTAGTCACGCAACCAGTCGAGGGTGTCGGCGTCCACGGCGTCGGCCAGGGCGCGCAGTTGTTCGTCGCCGAATCGGAATCCGGCGAGGGCGTCGATGACACGGCCGGTACCGGCCACGACGCCGAAACGGCGGCCGTCGGGGAGACGCCGGGCGAACACCTCGAACGTGCACTGGCGATGCGCGGTGCCGTCCCGCAGGGCGGCCGACACCATCGTCAGTTCATACCGATCGGTGTACATCGCTGTGTTCTCGGCGCTCACAATCACCTACCCTGGGGCCATGCGCGGACTGATGACGACCGCACGCGTACGCACCGCAGCAGGGCCGGTTGATCGCCGGACCGAGGCCAGATCGGAGCGTCGGATCTCACTCGACGGTCAGGATGAGGCTACCCCGGCGGGTACCGCGGTGGCCGAACCCGACACGGCCGACGCCGGCACCGCGACCGACCGTCCCTGGGTGACGATCGTGTGGGACGACCCGGTCAACCTGATGCGCTATGTGACGTTCGTCTTCCAGAAGGTGTTCGGTTACTCGGAGTCACGGGCCTCGCAGCTGATGATGCTGGTGCACACCGAGGGCAAGGCGGTGGTCTCCAGTGGCGACCGCGACAAGATGGAGATCGACGTGCGCAAACTCCAGTCCGCCGGTCTGTGGGCCACCATGCAGCGGGACAGCTGAGCGGGTGCAGAACTGGAAGCGTCGGGGCCGGGGCGGCTCCATCCGGATCACCACGCGTCTGGACTCCCACGAGAGCGAGCTCATCGCGTCGTTGGTGACGTCGATGACCGAACTGCTCGACGAACGATCCGACAGCGCCCCCACCGACGACCTGTCCGCCATCACCGGCATCGAGACGGGGCACTCGACCCCACCCGACGACGCCACCCTGGGCCGGCTGCTGCCGGACTTCCACCGGCCCGATCAGGATCGGGAACTCGGTGCCGACACCGTCAACGGCGATCTCAACGGCGCGCTGCGCAGCGTGCACGAGCCGCACATCATCGCGGCGAAATCCGAAGCGGCGCAGACGGTGCTGAACACCCTGCCGTCCGGTGGCGGCGATGTCTCGTTGACCCCGGCCCAGGCCGAGCAGTGGCTGACGGCCGTCAACGACGTGCGCCTGGCCCTCGGCGCCATGCTCGGCGTCACCGAGAACACCCCCGACCAGCTCCCGCCGGACGATCCGCAGGCCGCCCATCTCGACGTCTACCACTGGCTCACCGTGGTGCAGGAACTGCTCGTCGTCGCCCTCATGGGGAAGTGACCCCGTGATCGGGTTGCGCACCAGCGCCAACGACTCCCTCGGCGACGTCGCGGGTGTCACCGTCGGACACGCGGATCGGCTCGACGACGACGTGCGGGTCGCCGGCGACGACATCCCCGGATCCGGCTGGGCGACCGGGGTCACGGTGGTCCTGCTGCCCACGGGATCCGTCGCGGCGGTCGACGTGCGCGGTGGTGGGCCGGGCACCCGCGAGACCGACCTGCTCGATCCGTCGAACACGGTGCAGACCGCCCACGCGATCGTCCTGTCCGGTGGCAGCGCGTACGGACTGGCCGCAGCCGACGGTGTGATGAACGAACTCGGCTCGGCCGGAGTCGGATTGGCGATGAACCCGTTCGGAGACGTGGTGCCGATCGTGCCCGCCGCGGTCATCTTCGACCTCCCGGTCGGCGCCTGGACCGCGCGTCCCGACGCCGACTTCGGTGCGCGCGCCGTCCGCGCGGCCGATCGCCATTTCGCCGTCGGGTCGGTGGGTGCGGGCACCGGTGCCCGTGCCGGGGTCCTCAAGGGCGGGGTCGGAACCGCGGGCGTCGTCCTGGACACACCCGCCGCCCCGGGGATCACCGTGTCGGCGTTGATGGTGGCGAATCCGGTCGGCGACGTGCTCGATCCGGCGACCGGTCTGCCGTGGGGCGCCACCGACGACGACCTCGCGCACCACCGGCTGCGCACCCCCGACGCCGCCGAACTCGACGCCTACCGTGCGCTACGCGCGAAGGCCACGGTCCTCAACACCACCATCGGTGTCGTCGCCACCGACGCCCGTCTCGACGCCGCGTCCACCCGGCGCGTCGCGATGGCCGCCCACGACGGCATCGCGCACGCCATCCGTCCCGCGCACTCGCCGCTGGACGGTGACACCGTCTTCGCGGTGGCGACCGGTGAGCGGATCGTTCCACCTTCCCCGGCGGTCCCGGCGGGCATGAACCCCGACGTCGCCCTGCTGGCCGCGGTGTGTGAGGCCGCTGCGGTGGTCGTCCGTCGTGCCATCGTCGCCGCGGTCCTGGCCGCCACACCCGTGGCCGGAATAGCGTCTGCGCGCACGACGTTGCCCTCGGCATGCTCTCCATCAGGCGAGATCTGATCGATCAGATGATCGCGCACGCCCGCGCCGATCATCCCGACGAGGCGTGCGGGATCGTCGCCGGGCCGGAGGGATCGGATCGACCCGAGCGGTTCGTGGCGATGATCAACGCCGAGCGCTCGCCGACGTTCTACCGTTTCGATTCCGGCGAGCAACTGCGGGTCTGGCGCTCGATGGAGGGCGCCGACGAGGAGCCGGTGGTCATCTACCACTCGCACACCGCCACCGAGGCGTACCCGAGTCGTACCGACATCTCCTACGCCTCGGAACCGGGGGCTCACTACGTCCTGATCTCGACCCGTGACCACGACGCCGAGGTCCGCAGCTACCGCATCGTCGACGGGGTCGTCGACGAGGAGGACATCGTCATCGCCGAGGGCGCCGACACCGACATCCCAGGAGCACACCCATGACCGTCACCGTCTCCATCCCGACCATCCTGCGGACCTACACCGACGGTGAGAAGCGGGTGCAGGCCTCCGGCGCCACGCTCGGGTCGCTCATCGACGACCTCGAGTCGAACCACCCGGGTCTGCGCGACCGGCTGATCGCCGACGGGAGACTGCACCGGTTCGTCAACGTCTACGTCGACGACGAGGACGTCCGTTTCTCCGGCGGGCTCGACACCGCGGTCACCGACGGCGGACAGGTGACGATCCTGCCCGCCGTGGCCGGTGGCCGACGATGACCGGGCACCCGCGGTCGCGGCGATGACCCGGTACGACTCGCTCATCGACTCCGTCGGCCACACCCCGATGGTCGGGCTGCAGCGGATGTCGCCACGATGGGACGACTCCGAGGCGGGGCCGCACGTCCGACTGTGGGCGAAGCTCGAGGACCGCAACCCGACCGGGTCGATCAAGGATCGACCGGCGTTGCGGATGATCGAGCAGGCCGAACGCGACGGCACGCTGACGCCGGGCTGCACCATCCTCGAACCCACCAGCGGGAACACCGGGATCTCGCTGGCGATGGCCGCGAAACTCAAGGGCTACGAGCTGATCTGCGTCATGCCGGAGAACACCTCCGACGAGCGGCGGGCGTTGCTGGCGATGTACGGCGCGCGGGTCATCGCCTCGCCTGCGGCCGGTGGCTCGAACACCGCGGTCGCGATGGCCAAGCAGCTCGCGGCTGAGAACCCGAGCTGGATCATGCTGTACCAGTACGGCAATCCGGCCAACGCGCTGGCGCATGAGGAGCACACCGGCCCCGAACTGCTCGCCGATCTCCCCGAGATCACCCATTTCGTCGCCGGCCTGGGCACCACGGGGACGCTGATGGGCGTCGGTCGGTACCTGCGCGACCACCGTCCCGACTGTGCGATCGTCGCGGCCGAACCGCGCTACGGCGACGAGGTGTACGGACTGCGCAACATCGACGAGGGGTTCGTCCCGGAGCTCTACGACGCCTCGGTGCTGACGCGGCGCTTCTCGGTCCAGAGCGGCGACGCGATCCGTCGCGTACGTGAGCTGGTGGAGACCGAGGGGCTGTTCGTGGGTGTCTCGAGCGGCGCCATCGCGCACGCCGCCCTGGCGATCGGGCGTCAGGCGCTCGCCGCCGGCGAGCGCGCCGACATCGGCTTCATCGTCTGCGACGCCGGGTGGAAGTATCTGTCGACCGGCGTCTACGCCGGTACCCTCGATGAGGCAGAGACCGCGCTGGAGGGCCAGCTCTGGGCGTGAGGCGAGGAGCCGAGAACATGACCACATACGACGCACCGACCGTGGACGTGGCGGGCCGTCGCCCGCTGTGGATCCGTTCGGCGGTCGTGATGGCCGTCATCATCGCGACCCTCTACGTCGTCGAGGCCATCGACACCGCGATGAACAACCGGCTCGACGCCGACGGGATCGTCTCCCGCGACGCCGACGGGCTGGTGGGGATCGTGTTCTCGCCCTTCCTGCACGACGGTTTCGCGCACCTGACCTCCAACGCCGTGCCCGGCGCGGTACTCGGGTTCCTGCTGCTGCTCGCACGCCGGTTCGTGGTCGCGACCGCGGTGGTGTGGATCGTCTCCGGCGTCGGGGTGTGGCTGTTCGGTCCCACCGGTTTCACCACCATCGGCGCGTCCGGGATCATCTTCGGATGGCTGGCCTTCCTGCTGGTCCGCGGACTGTTTAACCGGTCACCGTTGCAGATCCTGCTCGGCGTGCTGCTGTTCCTGGTCTACGGATCGGTGCTCTGGGGCGTGGTCCCGGGGCAGAACGGCGTGTCCTGGCAGGCGCACCTGTTCGGTGCGATCGGCGGGGTCCTGGCGGCATCGTTGCTCGCCGGCCGGGACCGGCGGCGCAGGCAGAAGGATCCCGCGGCGACAACGCCGCAGCGCTTCGGTACGAACCCGACGACCTCGACCCGTGGGACACTGCCTCGGTGACCGAGGCAAACATCGACGCGCCGATCGGCATCTTCGACTCCGGTGTCGGTGGGCTGACCGTGGCCCGGGCCATCGTCGATCAACTCCCTGACGAGGACATCCTCTACGTCGGCGACACGGGCAACGGTCCGTACGGCCCGTTGAGGATCCCCGACATCCGCGCGCACGCGCTCGCGATCGGCGACGACCTCGTCGAGCGTGGGGTCAAGGCATTGGTGATCGCGTGCAACACAGCGTCATCGGCCTGTCTGCGCGACGCCCGGGAGCGGTATCCGGTACCGGTGATCGAGGTCATCCTGCCGGCCGTCCGCCGGGCTGTCGCCACCACGAGGTCGGGTCGGATCGGGGTGATCGGCACCTCCGCCACCGTGGCCTCGCGCGCCTACGACGACGCCTTCGCCGCCGCCCCGCACGCCGAGATCACCTCGGTCGCGTGCCCGCGGTTCGTCGACTTCGTCGAACGGGGCATCACATCCGGGCGGCAGATCCTCGGCCTCGCCGAGGGGTATCTCGAACCGCTGCAACAGGCTCGCGTCGACACCGTCGTGTTGGGCTGCACCCATTACCCGCTGCTGTCGGGGGTCATCCAGTTGGCGATGGGCGACGAGGTGACGCTCGTGTCCAGCGCCGAGGAGACCGCCAAGGACGTGGTTCGTGTGCTGACCCGCAACGACCTGCTGCACCCGCACACCGACCGTCAGGCGCAGCGCGTGTTCACCGCGACGGGGGACCCGGTGTCGTTCGCGCGTCTGTCCACTCGATTCCTCGGACCGTCCGTCGGGCAGATCCAACACGCATAAAGCGCCATCGTCGGTGCTGTGTGGCGCGTCACGTGGCACAGTGAACGACATGCGACTGACCGTCCTGGGGAGCTCCGGCAGTGTTGCCGGGCCGGATTCACCGGCCTCGGGGTATCTCCTCACCGTGCCCGGCGAGCAGCCCGTGGTGCTCGACTTCGGGCCCGGCGTGCTGGGGGCTTTACAGCAGCACACCGATCCGAACGCGGTCGCGGTGATGCTGAGCCATCTGCACGCCGATCACTGCCTGGATCTGCCCGGCATGCTGGTCTGGCGCCGCTACCACCCGACGCCGGCCACCGCCCGTGCCCCGATGTTCGGGCCCGGCGGCACGGCGATCCGGATCGGTGCGGCGTCCTCGGAGTTCGCCGGCGCGGTCGACGACATCAGCGACACCTTCGACGTGCGCACCTGGGTCGACGGGGAGGCGGTCGAGATCGGTGGGATGACCGTTCTCCCGCGCCGTGTCCTGCACCCGCCCGAGACCTACGGACTGCGAATCACCGGACCGGCGGGGGAGGTGCTCGCGTTCAGCGGCGACAGCGCCGTGTGCGACACCCTCGTGACGCTGGCCGCCGACGCCGACGTCTTCCTCTGCGAGGCCTCCTGGACCCACGCACCGTCCGAGCGTCCGCCGGAGCTGCACCTGTCGGGTACCGAGGCCGGCGACATCGCTCGGCGTGCAGGAGTGAAATCGCTGCTGCTGACCCACATCCCGCCGTGGACGAGCACCGAGGACGTCCTCGCCGAGGCCCGCGCCGCCTACTCGGGTCCGGTCAGTGTCGCGCGGCCCGGGCTGGTCGTCGACGTCGCATGACCGAGCCGTCCGGCCACACCGGGGTGTCGTTAGAGTTGGTCCCGTGAGCAGACGCGCAGACGGCAGAGCAGACGACGAGATGCGGGCGGTCCGCATCACCCGAGGTTTCACCAACCACCCGGCGGGCTCGGTGCTCGTGGAGTTCGGGCAGACGCGGGTGATGTGCACGGCCAGCGTGGAAGAAGGCGTCCCGCGGTGGCGGCGAGGGTCCGGACTGGGCTGGCTGACCGCCGAGTACTCGATGCTCCCCGCCGCCACGCACAGTCGATCCCAGCGTGAATCGGTCAAGGGCAAGATCGGCGGCCGCACGCACGAGATCAGCCGGCTCATCGGCCGGTCGCTGCGCGCGTGCATCGATCTCGCGGCGCTGGGGGAGAACACCATCGCCCTCGACTGCGACGTGCTGCAGGCCGACGGCGGCACCCGGACCGCGGCGATCACCGGCGCCTACGTCGCCCTCGTCGACGCGGTGGCCTTCCTCAACGCGCGCGGCAAACTGGCCGATCCCCAGCCGATCTCGTGCGCCATCGCGGCGGTCAGTGTCGGTGTCGTGGACGGCCGCGTCCGACTCGACCTGCCCTACGAGGAGGATTCGCGCGCCGAGGTGGACATGAACGTCGTGACCACCGATGCGGGGACCCTCGTGGAGATCCAGGGCACCGGTGAGGGCGCGACATTCGCCCGCGCGACGCTGGACAAGATGCTCGACCTCGCCGCGGTCGGCACCGAGCGCCTGTTCGAGGCGCAACGTGCGGCCCTCGACGCCCCGCGTCCCACGAGCACCGCCGAGCCCACCGCGGACTGATGCCGACGACCCTGCTGCTGGCCAGCCGTAACGCGAAGAAGCTCGCCGAGCTGCGGCGGCTGATGGTGACCGAGGCCATCGAGGGCATCGCCGTTGTCGGGCTCGACGAGGTGCCGCCGTTCGACGAGGCCCCGGAGACCGGTGAGACGTTCGAGGCCAACGCGCTGGCGAAGGCCGTCGACGGGTGCGCCGCAACCGGATTGGCCTGTCTGGCCGACGATTCCGGGCTCGAGGTCGACGCCCTGCGCGGGATGCCGGGGGTGCTCTCGGCGCGGTGGTCGGGTCGCCACGGCGACGATCAGGCCAACGTCGACCTGCTTCTCGGTCAGTTGACGGACGTCCCGGACGAGCGCAGGGGAGGGGCCTTCGTCTCCGCGTGCGCGGTGGTCACGCCCGACGGTGACCAGACCGTCGTCCGCGGGGAATGGCGCGGTCGGGTGGCGCGCGCGCCGCTGGGCGACAACGGCTTCGGCTACGACCCGATCTTCGTACCCGACGACGACGCCGCCCGCGGTGCGGGCACCGTCGCCGGTCGCACGGCCGCGCAGCTGTCGGCGGCCGAGAAGGACGCGCTCAGTCACCGGTCCCGGGCGCTCGAGCAGCTCATCCCGCTGTTGCGCGAGCTCGGCTCACTCGGCGGCTGAGGCCGCGCTCAGACCGCGAACTCCGACTTGATCTCTCGGGTCCGGACGTGCTCGACGTAGAACGACAGGAACGGGATCGTGCCGGCGAGGAGCGTGAAGACGGCCTTGCCGACGGGCCACCGGACCTTGATGGCCAGGTCCAGCGCCATGATCAGGT
The DNA here is from genome assembly GCF_016462415.1 of Williamsia sp. Lineage (GTDB taxonomy): Bacteria > Actinomycetota > Actinomycetes > Mycobacteriales > Mycobacteriaceae > Williamsia_A. The sequence goes on from NZ_JAEMTF010000062.1 coordinate 23,784, forward strand.
ACACGAAGTAGACCCAGCCGTGCACGATGGGCACGAAATCGAGTGCGTCGACATCGAATCCGTACTTCAGGACGAGCTCGACGACCAGCAGCAGCAACCACAGGCCGGTGATCCAGGCCATCACCCGGTAGCGCAGCAGTGCACTGCGGATCTTGTCCGGGGCGGCGGTCGCCTTCGACGCCAACGACGGCTCGGGTGCTGAGGTCACTGTTTCTCCTGCTGTACGGGTCCGGACTCGCTGCTCGCGAGTTCGGACAGATAACGGTTGTACTCGGCCAGGTCGCGGATCTCGGGCGGGGAGTCGTCGTCGGCGGTGACGCGGCTCGCGGTGGCGGGGCGAGGGG
>NZ_JAEMTF010000011.1:0-16892 GCF_016462415.1 Williamsia sp.
CGTCATCGTCATCGTCGGTGTCGTCCGCGTCGGTCGGCGTGGACTCGGTTCCGGTGCCGACGATCTCGATGTCGTCGTCGTCGGGCTCGTCCTCGTCCTCGGCGCTCGCGGCGGCCTCCAACTCGGCCTCGGCGGTGGTGACCGCGGTGTCGTCGACGTCGGGGGTGGTGATGACGTCGTCGATCGCGTCGACCACGTCATCCCAGTGCTTGTCGATGAGACCGCCGATGCGTCCCCACAGTTCCTGCCCCTCTTTGCCGACGAAGTTCCGGGTACCGGTGGTGACCGCGCCGAGGATCGGGTTGCCGTTGAAAAACTTGGTGACCGTGGCCAACTCGCAGACCTCGCCGATGATGCGGACGATCTCGAGAACGTCCTCGAGCTCGGCCACGACCTCGGGGGTGGGATCCTCCGACGCCAGCTCGGGTACGCCGATCAGGTCGTAGGACTTGTCCTCGGCCGGCACCAGCTCCTCGGCCTTGAGCCCGACGACGGTCTCCCAGGCCGGGTGCTCGACGAGATCGTTGTCGTCGTTGTTGCGGATGAACGCGACGAGTTCGGCGACGCCCGGGAATCCGTAGAGATCCTCGTCGAGGCCGAGGAAGGCCTCCCATTCGTCGTCGCCTTCGCGCCAACGGGGCGCCCAGAGGGTGAACGCGTTTCCGTCGGTCAATCCGAGCTCGATCGGTACGATGTCTCCGGCCATGGGCATGAAGCCTAATCATTGGTTCTGTGAGCGGGCCAGTGGCCCTGGTCGTGGCCTTTCCGGCGGTGTCACCGGGGGCGATAGAAGCCCTCGAATGCCTGGTCGAGGTTGTTGGTCCGCAGCGGTGACACCTGGACCGGGTTGCCCGCTTCGACCATCTGAGAGTTTCCGATGTACATCGCCACGTGGCCGGACCACACCGCGAGGTCGCCGGGCAGCAACTCGGCGCGGTCGACGCGGTAGCCGGCGGTGTCCTGATCCTGGGCGAGCCGCGGCAGCTCCACTCCGGCTTGCCGATACGCGTACTGCGTGAGGGCACTGCAGTCCAGCCCCCGCCCGGGTGTCGTACCGCCCCAGACGTAGGGGACTCCCCGCTGCCCGAGCGCGGCCCGTACCGCGGTGGCCGCCCGCTGGTTCGGTGCGTAGGCCACCGAGCCGTCCGGCAGGGTGATCGGGACCGCGCCCGGGGTCGGTGGCCCACCGGGTCGGGCCGCCGCATCGGGTTCGTCGGGACCGGACGGGTCGACCGATGCTGACCGTGTCCTGGCGCCGCCCGCCGCGATCGGGCGTTTCGCCGGACCTCCCACCGCATCGCCGATGGCGGCGGCGACCCGGTGGGGAGTTCCCGGTGCGGTCGTCCTCCCGATCGATCGCAGTCGCCGCGACTGGCTGTCGAGTTCGGTGCGGGTGCGCTCAACGACGGTCAGCGCGCGCTGGAGGTGCGTGGCGGCCACGGGCAGGATCGTCGCGACGCCGGTCGGTGTGTACAACGCGGGACCCATCGCATCCGCCGCGCCGACGAACGAATCCAGGATCCCGCGCAGCTCGATCGCGGCTCGCCGGACCGACTGTGCCGCTTCTTCGATCACCGACGTCAGAGTGGCGCCGTCCTCGACGGCACGTCTCGTCTGCGATCGGTGCCGTCGGAGGGTGGCCCCGGCGTCGTCGCCTGCCGTCGATTCCCAATCCCGGATCGCGGCATCGAGGGCATGTCGCAGCCGCGCGTCGGTCCGGTCCAGCTCGGAGGTCGCCTCGCGCACCGACACCGAGGGGTCGGTGACCGAGGTCGATCCGGTTCCCACCGAGTCGAGCAGTGTCCGGATCGGGGCCGCGAGCGCGTCGACCGGGGTCATGCGGTGGCCGCGATGCCGGTGCCGGTGCTGTCGTCGGTGGTGCGATAGGCGGTGCCGGCGGCACCGACGTCGTGGGCGATCCGGTGCGATTCGTGTGCCACGGCGCCGACCTGCTCCCGGTACCGGTGGGTGGCCGACAGCGCGGCGGTTGCGAATTCTGTTCCGATCATTCCGAATACGACACCGAGCGCGATGGCGTCGAGATCGGCGTGCGACACCGCCGAGTCGATGTCGGAGGCGACCGTGACGTGGGTCGCGGCCACCGAGTCGAGAGTGGTCGGATCGACCGAGATGGGGTTCATGGGTGGTTCGACGGTGCGCGCGCCCGGACGGTTCCGGCGATTACTATCGCCGCATGGATGTCACCGTCGTCGATCACCCGCTGGCACGAGCACGACTGACGACGCTGCGTGACGAACGGACCGACAACGCGTCGTTCCGCGGCGCGCTCTCCGACCTCACCCAGATGTTGATCTACGAGGCGCTCTCCGGCGCCCCGGTCGCCGACGTCGAGATCACCACGCCGGTCGCGACGATGACCGGTGCGAAGCTGGCCGGCCCCCCGCTGCTGGTGCCGGTGCTGCGGGCGGGCCTGGGGATGGTGGAGCAGGCGCACGCGATGGTCCCGGAGTCGAACGTGGGTTTCGTCGGCATCGCCCGCGACGAGCAGACCCACCAGCCGGTGCCGTATCTGGAGTCTCTTCCCGACGACCTCTCGCGCACACCGGTGTTCGTGCTCGACCCCATGTTGGCGACGGGCGGCTCGATGCTGCACACGATCGAACTGCTCGTCGGTCGTGGTGCCGTCGACATCACCGCGGTGTGCGTGGTGGCCGCACCCGAGGGGGTGAGCGCGCTGGCGGATTCGGGACACCCGGTGCGACTGGTGACCGCGGCGGTCGATGACGGACTCAACGACAACGCCTACATCGTGCCGGGCCTCGGCGACGCGGGCGACCGCCAGTTCGGACCGCGCTGAGGGGTCCTCAGGCCCGTCCCGGCGACATCGCCGACCAGCGCCCACCGTCACGGCGCAGCACGACCGGATGTCGGAAGCAGTCACTGATCGACTCCGAGGTGAGCGCCTCGTCGACCGGACCCTGTGCGGTGGCGAGGCCGTCGCGCAGCAGCAGGGCGTGTGTGGTGCTGGCCGGCAGGTCCTCGAGATGGTGCGTGACCAGGATGCTCGCCAGGTCGCGAACCTCCGACCGGAGCTGATCGATCCCGATCAGCAGTTGTTCGCGCGCGGCCAGATCGAGACCGGTGGCCGGTTCGTCGAGGAGCAGCAGCGACGGTCGGGCCATCAGTGCTCGGGCCACGAGCGCCCGACCACGTTCGCCCTGACTCATCGTGGTCCACACCAGCGACCGGCGATCGCCCATCCCGAGCACGTCCAACAGGTCGTCGGCGTGCTGGTGCTCGGCGGCGGTGTAGGTGCGTCGGGCGTCGAGTTCCGGGGTGTTCGTCAGCCCCGTCAACACCACGTCGTGCGCGGCGAGCGGCAGGTCGAGGCGGTGGCGGGGGTCGACGTGACCGATGTGGGTGCGCAGCTCACGCATGTCCACCCGGCCCAGGCGCTTGCCGAGGACGTCGACGGTGCCGCTCGTGGGGTGACCGAACGCCCCGAGGATGTGCAACAGCGTCGACTTGCCCGCCCCGTTGGGACCGAGCAACGCCCAGTGCTGCCCGGCGGCCACCTGCAGGGTGATGTCGCGCAACAGGAATCGCCCGCCGCGGACCACGTCGATCCCCGATGCGGAGACCACCGTCGACACGTCGTCGTCGGTCATGACCCACCTTCCGCGAGCTGCCCCGCCTCGTCGCGCAGGCGGTCGAGCAGAGCGTCCGCCCGATCCTTGGCTGCCCGGAGATCACCTCGGTCGGACGGCGCGAGCGCCACCTCGAGATAGAACTTGAGCTTGGGCTCGGTCCCGGACGGACGGGCGATGAGCCGGATCCGTGCGCCCGGCGCCGATCCGGTGAACACGACGGCGTCGGTCCGTAGTGCGTCGGAACGGGTCGCGTGATCAGCCATGTCGACGGCGACGCCCGCCATCTCGGTCGGAGGGGTGGAGCGGAGTCGGGCCATGGTGTCGGCGATGTCGGACAGGCGTTCGGCCCGGATGGCGACCTGCCCGGTGCGGTGCACGCCGTGCCGGACGAACAGATCGTCGAGCGCGTCGCCGAGACCGCCGCCCGCGGCGGACCGGTCGTGCGCGAGGATCGCCAGGGCGACGGCGGCACTGATCCCGTCCTTGTCGCGCACCGCATCCGGGTCGACGCAGTGGCCGATGGCCTCCTCGTAGGCGTAGCGCAGGCCGTCGCCGGCCCGCACCAGCCACTTGAACCCGGTGAGGGTCCGCACGTGTCGAGCGCCCGCGGCGGCGGCGATCGCGGCCAGCATGCTGCCCGAGACGATGGTGCTGGCGACGAGGGGCTCGGCGGTGGACTCGACGCGGGGGTCGGCCTCGGCCAGTACGGCCGATCCGAGCAACGACCCGGTCTCGTCCCCGGTCAGCATCCGCCACCGTCCGTCGACGACTGCACCGACCGCGCACCGGTCGGCGTCGGGGTCGAGAGCGATCGCGATGTCGGCGTCGCGCCGGTGGGCCAGCGCGAGAAGCAGATCCGAGGCTCCGGGTTCCTCCGGGTTGGGGAACGCGACGGTGGGGAAGTCCGGGTCGGGCGCGAACTGCTCGTCGACAACCGCCACGTCGGTGAACCCCGCGCCGGCCAGTGCACGCAGCGCGAGGTCGCCGCCGACGCCGTGCATGGGCGTCAGCGCGATCCGCAGCGACGAGTGGCGGGTTCCCAGTCGCGACGCGATGCGGGCCAGGTACCGATCCGGTGCCGCGACGGCACGTGGATCCGGGTGCGGTGCGGTGGTCTGAGCCGGGTTGCGCGGCGGGATCGCGTCGGCGTCGATCAGCGCCTCGATCTCGGCATCGGCCGGCGGGATCAGTTGTGCCCCACCGTCGAGGTACACCTTGTACCCGTTGTCGGCGGGCGGGTTGTGGGACGCGGTGATCATCACGCCGGCGGCGGCCCCGAGTTCTCGGGTGGTGAAGGCCAGGACCGGGGTCGGCGCAGGGGAGTCCAGCGCCACGACGTCGAAGCCGGCTGATCCGAACTCTGCGACCGTGGTGGTGAAGAACTCCGCCGAGCCGTGGCGGGCGTCCCGTCCGACGACGACGGTCGCGCCCTGATGCCCGTGGTCGATCAGCCACTGCGCCAGCGCAGCGGTGGTGCGCCCGACGACCTCGACGTTCATGTGGTCTGCACCGGGTCCGACCGGACCGCGCAGTCCGGCGGTGCCGAAACGCAGTCGGGTCACAGGCCCTCGATGACCTTGGCCAGCAGTGTTCCCATGGCGCCTGCCGAGCTTCGTCCGACCTCGAGGACCTCGGCGTGATCGAGGGGTTCGCCGGTGATGCCCGCGGCCAGGTTGGTGACCAGCGACATCCCCAGCACCTCGAGGCCTGCGGCCCGCGCGGCGATGGTCTCGTGCACGGTGGACATCCCGACCAGGTCGGCGCCCATGGTGCGCAACATCCGGATCTCGGCCGGCGTCTCGTAGTGCGGCCCGGGCAGTCCCGCGTAGATCCCCTCGGCGAGGTCGGGACTCACCGACCGCGCGATCTCGCGCAGGCGCGGGGTGTACGCGTCGACCATGTCGACGAACTGCGCACCGTGCAGCGGTGACCGGGCGGTGAGATTCAGGTGGTCGCTGATCAGGACCGGCTGACCGACCGACATCCCGTCGCGCAGGCCGCCTGCGGCGTTGGTGAGGATGACCGTGTGCACGCCGGCGGCCGCGGCGGTGCGGACCGCGTGCACCACGCGCGCGAGAGGATTGCCCTCGTAGGCGTGGGTTCGTCCCAGCAGGACCAACACTCGACGCGTGCCGATCGCAACCGAGTGCACGACACCGGCGTGACCGGCTGCGCGCGGCGGTGTGAAACCGGGGAGTTCGGCCATCGGGATCGTCGTCGACGCGGCGCCCAGGGTGTCGGCGGCGGGCGCCCACCCCGACCCGAGCACCACCGCGACATCGTGCGCGGCCACGCCGGTTCGTTCGCCGATCACCGCGGCCGCGGCTGCCGCGGCGGCGTCGGCGTCGACGGTCGGATCGGTGACGGAGTTCGGCCGGGTCATGGACATCAAGGGTAGAGCGATCGCAACGCTGCGCACGACCTGAGCCCGTCCGGGCGCGCACGATATGGTCGTGCGATGCCGTATCTGAGTCGTACCGATGCCGTGTGGGAGCTCTACCTGGGCACAGAGGGTGCCGAGCTGGATCCGGACAATCCGGAGAACCGGTTCGGATCCACCTGGATGAGCACCGTGCACGATCTGCTCGACACCGTCGAGAAGGAGCCCGCGGGCGCCCTGGTCATCACCGCCACCGGCAAGTTCTTCAGCAACGGACTCGAGATCGCCGAGATCACCGACCCGTCGAAGATCGACCCCTACATCGACCTCGTCCACGCGCTCTACGCCCGGATCCTGTCGCTGCCGGTGGCCACCGTGGCCGCCATCAACGGCCATGCCTTCGGTGCGGGCGCGATGTTGGCCCTGTGTGCCGATCACCGAGTGATGCGGACCGAGCGCGGTTTCTGGTCGCTGCCCGAGGTCGTCCTCGGGATGCCCTTCCCGATCGGCATGACCTCGCTGCTGCGTGAACGCATCCCGGACGCGACGGTGACCGAGGCGATGACCACCGGTCGCCGCTACGGCGCCGTCGAGGCGGTCGAGTTCGGCATCGTCGACCAGGCCGTGGGTGCCGACGAGTTGCTGTCCACGGCCCGCGGGGTCGCCGCCGACCGGGTGCCGTTCGCGGGTCCGAACCTCGCCGTGATCAAGAAGGGCCTGCGTCGCACGCTGCTCACCGACCTGGCGACCCCGTCGGCCAACGGTTCGTGAGTCCGATCAGAACGGGTCCGGAGGCGATGCGGCACGTCGAGGACTGGCTCGCCCGGCACGGCGACGAACTCATCGGCTGGCGGCGAGACCTGCACGCGCACCCGGAGCTGTCGCGGCAGGAGTTCCGCACCACCGACTTCGTGCTCGCCGAACTCGCCGCAGCCGGTCTGTCCCCCCAGCGACTCCCACTCGGCACCGGCGTGGTGTGCGACCTGGGCCCGGCCGGCCCGGTGATCGCGCTGCGTGCCGACATGGACGCGTTGCCGATCGCCGAGCGGACCGGGTTGCCGTTCGCCTCCACCGTCGACGGGGTGTCGCACTCGTGTGGGCACGACGCCCACACCTCGATCCTGATCGCGGTGGCGAAGATCCTCGCCTCGGCGGGTGATCTGCCCGTCGGTGTCCGTCTGGTCTTCCAGCCGGCCGAGGAGGTGATGCCGGGCGGTGCCCGCGACGCTGTGGAAGCCGGTGTGACGCAGGGGGTCTCCCGATTCTTCGCGCTGCACTGCGACCCGAAGCTGGAGGTCGGCAAGGTGGGCCTGCGGCAGGGGGCCATCACCTCCGCCGCCGACCACGTCGATCTGCTGCTGCACTCGCCGGGTGGCCACACCTCGCGACCGCACCTCACCGCCGACCTCATCCACGCGATGGGCACCGTCATCACCGGCCTGCCCGCCGTGTTGTCGCGTCGCATCGACCCTCGTACCGGCACCGTCATGGTGTGGGGTGCCGCGCACGCGGGAAACGCCGCCAACGCGATCCCGCAGGAGGGGCGACTCAAGGGCACGGTACGCACCGGTGACCACGCGACGTGGGCGCTGCTCGAACCGCTCGTGCGTGAGGTCATCGGTGGACTGTTGGCCCCGTTGGCCGTTCCGTACGAGCTGAACTACCACCGCGGTGTGCCGCCGGTGGTCAACGACATCGAGGCGACCGCGATGCTGCGGCGCAGCGTCGCGGCGATCTCGGACGACGCCGTCGCCGACACCCCGCAGTCCGGCGGCGGCGAGGACTTCTCGTGGTACCTGGAGCACGTGCCCGGTGCGATGGGTCGTCTCGGCGTCTGGAGCGGCGTGGGATCGCCGGTGGATCTACATCAGCCCAACTTCGACCTCGACGAGCGCGCTCTCGCGATCGGGGTGCGGACCCTCGCGGGCCTGGTGCTCGGGGCGCCTGCGGCCTAGGACCTCACCGTCCGGTCCACACCGGCGCGCGCTTCTCCATGAAGGCGACGATCCCCTCGACGGTGTCCGACGAGGTGGTCAACCTGGCCAGCGCCTTCTCGGTCTGTTCCCATCCCTGCGACTCCGCCGGGACGGCACCGTCGACGATGCCGCGGGCGACGACCTTGCTGGCCTGCACGGCCAGTGGTGCGCACTCGGCGATGGTGTCGGCGAGTTCCAGTGCCGCGGTGAGGACATCGGCGGTGGGGACCACACGATTGACGAGACCCCAGCGCGCCGCGTCCTGGGCGGACAGAGGCGTGCCGGTCAGCATCAGCTCCATGGCGATGGCCCGCGGGATGGCCGACACCAGGCGGAACACCCCACCGGCACCGGCGATCAGTCCGCGCCGCACCTCGGGCAGACCGAACGTGGCGGTGTCGGCGGCCACCACGAGATCGCCGGCCAGCGCGAGTTCGGTGCCGCCTCCGAGGGCGTTGCCGTTCACCGCGCAGATGATCGGCTTGGTGATCGGGTGTCGGACGACGCCGGCGAAGCCCCAGTGCGCGGTCTCGGCCGGGGTGATCCCGGCCGGTCCCGAGGTGCCGAGTGCCTTCAGGTCGGCGCCGGCGCAGAACGTCGAGTCCCCGGCACCGGTCAGCACCACCGCGCGCACCGAATCCGTCGATTGCGCCGTCTCCCAGGCTTCCCCGAGTAGCTGGTGCACCTCGGCGTTGATGCTGTTGGCCGCCTTCGGGCGGTTGATGGTCACGAGCAGGGTGTGTCCGCGCTGCTCGGTGAGAACCACTGCGGTCATGTGTGCGCCTCTTCTCGGATGGTCACGGTGAGTCTGCCGTCTCGCTCGGTCACGCGGAGAGCGGTTCCGACGAGGCTGCGTGTCCCGTCGGCCGTGTGGCGGAGGAGCTCGGCGGCGTCACGCTCGTCGGTGTGGCCGACCACCCGGCGGCCGTCGACGGTCGTGGCGATGACCACGCCCATCCGGGGAGCGCCGTCACGGCCGAATTCGACCGTGGTGGTGACGATCTCGGCGTCACCGTCATAACCGATCGCGAGTGTCGGTGCCGAGGACTCGATCCGGACGTGGTCCGGTTCGCCGATGTAGCCCTCGGGGTGCGCGTCGCGGGAGAGCAGGACGGTGTGCTGGTAGGTGAGGTACCCACCGTTGGCGTGCACCATCGCCACCGTGCCCGGTGCGCCCGACCGCAGTAGTCGGGTGACCTCGGCGATGGCATGCAGGGAGTAGCTGTTGAGCGGGCCGCCGAACGAGCAGTGCCCGCCGAGCACGCTGGGCACCACCGAGTCCGGCAGGTCGAGCGCGCGCAGCAGGAGTTTCGGCACGATCGGGAAACAGCTGTAGGCATCGACGATCCCGATGTCGTGACCGGTGATCCCGGCGCGGGTCAGGGTCCGATCGACCGCGGAGATCAGTGCCGGCGAGTGCCCGAAGTGCTCCCGAGCGACGACGTCGGGCGTGTCGGTGGCGCCTGCCCCGCCCCACAGGTGGATGACACGATCCTGCGCCACACCGAGCTCCCGGGCGACCGCGAGCGAGCAGATCACCACGGCCGCAGCCTGATCGACGAACGGCATCGCATTCATCTGCAGGGGATAGGTGTCGCTGACCGACCGGTTGCCCGGTCCGACCGTGGCGATCTCGTCGGCCGTCCGGACGGTGGGTGTCCAGGCCACGGGGTGCGCGGCGGCGATCTCGGAGAAACGGGCGTACATCGCCGCCGACTCCTGCAGGGTCTCCTGCGGGGTGAGGCCGCGTTCATGGCCGAACCGGTTCTCGAACAGCGGGTACACCCGGGTCGGCGCTACGACGTTCGCACGACGCATGTCGTCGCTGCCGAGATCGTCGGTGCTGAAATCGGGCGGCCCGCCGGGTTCGCGCCGCCATCCCTGCGCCACCGGGTCGGTGCCTGACTTCGCCAGTGCACGCGTCGATGCCGCGGATTCGCCACCGATCAGCAGAGCCACCGACGTGGTTCCCGCGGCGATCTGCGACCCGATGCGGTCGAGCAGCGCCGCGGGCCAGTGGCCGCCGATGGAGCTGGTCAGGGTCTGTGGCGACGACGCCCCGATGTGTCGGGCGATCAGACCGGGCATGTCGTCGTAGGACCAGCTCGCGGTCTTGACGGCGTAGATGGTGTCGACCCGTGCTCCGAGGTCGGCCACGCCGGTGTCGGCGATCGCGGCGTCGGTCGCCTCGGCGATCAACGCGGCCGGTTCACGCGGCTCGACGACGCCACCGGCACCGCCCGATCTCAGGTCGGACACACCGATGACGACGGGGACTGTACTGGGGTCTACCACGCCTCGACCGTAATACAGACAGTGAGTGTCTGTAAAAGGTGGTCAGGTGTGATTCACGACTCGACGAGGGCTCGCAGGACCGTCTCGACGACGAGTTCGGAATGGCGGGGGGACGCGCCGGTCTCGGCATCTCGATGGGGGTGGGAGAACAGTGCGTGGCTCAGCACCGCGCCCGTCACGAGTTCGAGGAGCAGCGTGGTCGAGGTGGTCGGGGGGAGCTCGCCACGGGCGACCGCGCGACTGACGATCGCTCGGGTGGTGACCAACCGGCTCTGGTTGAGGGTGTCGGTGAGGTGGGCCAGCAGGTCGGGGTTGACCATCGCGTCGAGGGTCACCCGGATCGAGACCAGTCCGGCGAGTTCGGCGTAGCCGCGCGCCAGCTGGTCGGACAGCTCGATCAGGTCGCCGCGCACCGAGCCGGTGTCGATGGGCGCCGGCAGGGGACTGCGGGCCTCGAGCGCGGCGACGAGCAGGTCCTCCTTGCTGGTCCACCGCCGGTACAGGGCTGCGCGGCCGACACGGGCTCTTCGGGCCACGGCGTCGAAGGTGAACCCCCGCCAGCTGGTCTCCCAGTAGACCTCCAGGACGGCGTCGAAGACCCGGACCTCCATGTCGGCGTCGCGGGGTCGTCCGCGACCACGCCGCTCCTCGAGCGCCATGTGAGGCGGCGGCTCAGGTGTCGAGCGTGTCGCCGGGGCCGGGCCCGACGTTGCGGGCGTCGCGGACGCGCAGTGCGTGCACGTAGTCGGCCGGGGCGCCCGCGATCTCCGCGGCCTCCGACATCACGCCGAGGTAGCGCGCCGACGGTAGCCCACCCTCGAACGCGTCGAGCACGTAGAGCCACGCCAGGACCGCTCCGTCATCGGTGTGCACCCGGGCACGGATCTTGCGGTGGATCCCGAGCTCGGACCCCTCCCAGCTGTCCAGGGTCAGTTCGTCCTCGGGTGTGACGTCGTAGAGGACGACGAACACGCGCGCATCCGGGTCGTCGGGGTCCTCGGTGACGGTCGCCAGGGCGCCCTCCCAGCCGATGTCGCCACCGCCGAACGTCAGCCGCCAGCCGTTCAGCCAACCGGTACCCGCCATCGGCGAATGCGGGGCACGTTCCATCATCTGGTCCGGGTGCATGTTGGAGCCGTAGGCGGCGTATATCGGCACGGCGAAAGCCTAGATGAGCCCCGGTGGCCATGTGAGAGCGCGGTCGGCGAAGTCGGTCATGGATCGACTAGCGTTTCCCGCGAGGCATGTCCACAAGACGGGCCGACCACGAACTCACAACCACAGGAGTGATGTCAGCGCATGACCAGGATCGCGATCATCGGCGGCGGACCCGCAGGATACGAGGCCGCGCTCGCCGCGACCGCCTACGGCGCGGACGTGACGGTCATCGACTCGGACGGGATCGGCGGCGCCTGCGTGCTGTGGGATTGCGTTCCGTCGAAGACCTTCATCGCCTCGACCGGCATCCGCACCGAGGTGCGCCGAGCGGTGGACCTGGGCATCAACCTGCATCACGACGACGCGCTGGTGTCGCTCCCGCAGATCCATCAGCGGGTCCGTGACCTGGCATTCGCGCAGTCCGCCGACATCCGGTCCCGATTGGTCAGCGAGGGCGTCCACCTGGTCGCCGGTCGCGCCCGACTGGGCGACGCCGAGATCGGCATGTCGACGCACCGGGTGATCGTCACCCCGGTGGACGAGCGCGCCGACGGTGTCGAACCCGATCCGGAGATCACCATCGACGCCGACGTCGTCCTGATCGCGACGGGCGCGTCGCCGCGTGTACTGCCCGACGCCCAGCCGGACGGGGAACGCATCCTCACCTGGCGTCAGCTCTACGACCTCGAGGAGCTGCCCGAACACCTGGTGGTGGTCGGTTCCGGTGTCACCGGCGCCGAGTTCGTGCACGCCTACACCGAGCTCGGCGTGCGGGTCACGCTGGTCTCGAGCCGCGATCGGGTGCTGCCCGGCGAGGACGAGGACGCCGCCCTGGTACTCGAGGACGTCCTCGCCGAGCGGGGTGTCACGTTGATCAAGCACGCCCGTGCCGACGCGGTCCGGCGCACCGACGACGGTGTCGACGTCCACCTGGCCGACGGCAAGGTCGTCTCGGGATCGCACGTGCTGATGACGGTCGGATCGGTGCCCAACACCGGGGGACTGGGGTTGGAGAACGTCGGCATCGAGTTGTCGAAGGGCGGTTACCTCACCGTCGACCGGGTCTCGCGCACGACGGTGCCCGGCATCTACGCCGCCGGTGACTGCACCGGGTTGTTGCCGTTGGCGTCGGTCGCGGCCATGCAGGGCCGCATCGCGATGTACCACGCGCTCGGCGAGGGAGTCGTCCCCATCAAGCTCAAGACCGTCGCGTCGGCGATCTTCACCCGCCCCGAGATCGCCACCGTCGGCGTCACCCAGCAGGCCATCGACGACGGTGAGTACCCGGCCCGCACGGTGATGCTGCCGCTGTCGACCAATCCGCGCGCCAAGATGAGCGGGCTGCGCAGAGGTTTCGTCAAGATCTTCTGTCGACCGGCGACCGGCGTGGTCATCGGCGGAGTCGTCGTGGCCCCCAATGCATCCGAGCTGATCCTGCCCATCGCCCTCGCGGTGCAGAACAAGCTGATGGTCAACGATCTGGCGCAGACCTTCTCGGTGTACCCCTCGCTCACCGGCTCGGTGACCGAGGCGGCTCGCCAGCTGATCCGACACGACGACCTGGACTGATCTGTCCCGATATCTGGGAAGGTACTTTCACCCTGTGGAATACGGGGCGTAGCGTGAGCGACGGGACATCCCCAGTCATCTGGTGACCACACGTATCACCGACTCACCTCGTACTTTCCTGGAGTCCCACGTGTCCGCACCTGTCGTCACCCCGTCCGCCGCACTGTCCAACGTCCGCGGTTCGGCGATCCGTGACCTGCTCAGCCTCACCGAGCGCCCCGACGTCCTCAGCATGGCCGGGGGGCTGCCCGCCACCGAGTTGATCCCGCAGGAGCGGATCGCGCTGGCCGCACAGCGCGCAGTCGGTGATCGAGACCTCCTGCAGTACACGGTCAGCGCGGGTCTACGCGAGTGCCGCGACGCCGTTGCGCGACACGAGGGCGTCGACACCCCCGAGCACGTGCTGATCACCCACGGTTCGCAGCAGGCGCTGTTCCTGCTCGCCCACGCGTTGGTCGATCCCGGCGACCTCGTCGTCGTCGACGATCCGGTGTATGTCGGTGCGCTGCAGGTCTTCCAGTCGGTGCGCGCCGACGTCCGAGGTCTGCCGCTGACCGCCCGTGGCATCGACACCGACCTGCTCGAGCAGTGGTGTGCCGACGGCGCGCGGCCGACGATCGTCCACACCGTCAGCTCCTTCCACAATCCGGGCGGCGTGACCGCCGACGACGGCAGACGAGCGCACCTCGCTCGCCTCGCCGAGCGGTACGGCTTCTGGATCATCGATGACAACCCGTACGGCCAGTTGCGGTTTCGAGGGACCGAACCGACGCCGTGGCGGCGTTTCGGCGACCGCGTCATCAGTCTGGGCACCGTGTCGAAGATCCTCGCGCCGGCACTGCGCGTCGGATGGTGCGTGGCGCCGCCGCCGGTGATCGCGCTCGTCGAGCGACTGCGCCAGGGCGCAGACCTGTGCGGCTCGACCTTCACCCAGGCAATGGTCGCCGACCTGCTGACCGACCGCGCCTGGCTCGACGGCCACATCGACGTCATCCGCGACGCGTACCGATCTCGTGCCATGGCGCTCGTCGAAGCGCTCACGACCCACCTGGGATCGGCGGCCGAGTTCACCAGGCCCGAGGGCGGGATGTTCTGCTGGGTCCGTCTACCCGGCGTGGACACGAGCGCGTTGCTCGACACGGCTGTCGCGCACGGCGTGGCCTACGTCCCGGGGTCGGCGTTCGCGGTCTCCCGTGACGCCGGCGACTGCCTGCGACTCAGTTTCGCGACCCTTGCGCCCGCCGACATCGACCGGGCGGTGACCCGCCTGGCGAGGGCGCTCGGATAGCCGAGCGGCCCCGGCGTCAGGCGTGTCGGGCCCGGAGCACGACATCATGGGTGTGACGTCCACCCCCGGCGGCCACGTCGCGCGGTCGGCGGGTGTCCAGCGCGACATGCCAGTCGCCCGCGAGGAGCGCGGCGACCATGTCGGCGGTCCCCACATAGTCGGCGGGATCGAATCCGTGTGCGCGCGCCGTCTCGGCATCCATGTCGGCGTGGTGGACGACGAGCAGGAGTCCGCCCGGGGCCACCGCCGCCATCAGGGCATGTTCGGCCCGACGATCGGTCGAGCTGGGCAACGCGGGGTAGTGCACCGTGACCAGGTCGAACCGGTCGGACACGGCCAGTCCGGACAGGTCCGAGAGCTGCCAGGTCACCTCGACCCCGGCTCGTCGCGCGGCCTCGGCGCCGCGATCGATGGCCACGCGGGACACGTCGAGTGCGGTGACCACCCAGCCCTGCTGCGCGAGCCAGATCGCGTCGGCGCCCTCACCACAGCCGACGTCGAGGGCCCGTCCGGCGGGCAGCTCACCGACCTCCGCGACCAGTGAGCCGTTGGGCCGACCACTGAACAACTGCTCCGAACCGCTGAACCGTTCGTCCCACTCCGCGGCAACCGCCTGTGCATCCGTCATGTGTGCAGCCTGTCGGATCAGACCCGCCCGGCGCCAGCAGTGTTGCCGTTCCGGCAAGTTCAGGGGTGCTCGGGGAGCAGCGCCGCCGCCGTTTCGGCGAAATCAAGCACCAGCCGTGTACGTCGTCCGGTCGGCCAGGCGACGGCGACGTGATTGGGCCCGAGGTCATCCACGGTCAGCGACACCACGCCGTGTCGGGTGTAAAAGGCCGCGGTGGAGGCCGGTATGACGGCGATCCCCTGGCCCTGGGCGACGAGTTCGAGCTTCTCCTCGACACTGCCGATCGGCGGTACGGATCGACGCTCGCCACCTCTCATCTCGGTGGCCACCGCTCGCCATTCCGGCACGGCACCGGGATCCTGGAGCAGATGGTCGTCCGCCAGCTCTGCCATGACGATCCGATCGTGATGCGCCAGTGGGTGATCCGCGGGAACCATCGCGACCCGCGGCTCATCGAACAACGGGTGCACCTCGAGGCCCGTCCGGTCGATCGGCAGCCGCACGATGCTGATGTCGGCACGTCCGTCGTGCAGTACCTGAACCTGGTCGTCCCAGCTCGTCCGCAGCAGGCGGGTGGCGAGATCGGGGTACCGGGATCGCATCGATCCGATCACCGAGGTGAGGGTGATGCCCGGCATGAAGCCGATCGTGAGGGTGACCCCACCTTCGGCCGCCGCCCGGACACGACGGGTCAGCGCCTCGCTCGCGGCGAGCAGAGGACGTGCGTCGTCGAGGAGCTGCTGTCCCACGACGGTGAGTCTGGTGCCTCGGCGGTCGCGGTCGAACAACTCGACACCGAGCTCGTCCTCGAAGGCGCGGATCTGCCGCGACAGCACGGGTTGCGCGATGTGCAGGCGTTCGGCGGCCCGGCCGAAGTGCAGCTCGTCGGCGACCGCGACGAAGTAGCGCAGCTTGCGCAGATCGACATCGGCGATGCTCATCGCGACCAGTGTGGCTCATGCACGCGCGAACTCGCTGAGTGGATCTCCATGTCGCGGGGCCCAGTCGAGGTCGGCCTGGGCGCGCGCCGAGGTCAGTTGCTGGTCGAGAACGAACGCATCGGCGACGGGTCCCATCGACGCGCGTGCCTCGTCGATGGTGATCGACCTCGTCGCGCCGTTCAAGCCGGCGCCCTGTGCGCACGCCTGAGCAACACGCTCGGCGGTGGGCGCGACATCACCGACGCCGAGATACACCGATCCGGCCGCCGCGGACAGGGCCGCGACGTAGAGCCGGGCGAGGTCGTCGACGTGGACCAGGGACCAGTGGTTCGCGCCCGTGCCGATCACGGGGATCGCCCCATGGCCGATGCCCGGTCGGATGAAGAACTCGTCGATGAGACGGTTGTCGCCGCCGTAGAGCAGTCCGGGCTGGATGATGACGGGCCGACCGCCCGTCGCGGCACGGCGGAGAACCGCCTGTTCGACCGGTCGCCGCCAGGCCACGAGACCGGGCGGGTTCCATGGAGCGGATTCGTCCGCGGTCCCGTGGGTGTCGCCGTACACCCAGCTTCCACCCGTGTGGATGTAGACGCCCGTGCCGACGCCGTCCTGCATGGCGGTGGCCGCCGACAGGTCCTCGTCGCCGGAGGATGCCTGGGCGAGGTGGATGACGGCCTCCGATCGGGCGGCGGCCTGGTTGAGCACGTCGAGGTCGCGCAGTCCGCCGCGCACCGCCGTGGCACCGAGGGACTCGACTGTCGCACCCGCCCGTTCGCTTCGGGCGAGTCCCTCGACCGCGTGGCCCTGGGCGAGGAGTTCGCCGACGATCGCTGCGCCGATGTATCCGGACCCGCCTGTGACGAACACCTTCATGTGAATTCCCCTCTCGAACAATCGGTTCGACTTCACCGTGCCGTGTGGAGACGGCGGCGTCCAATACCTGCTCGGTCGGCTGTGATGCCCGTGCGGTATCAGCCGCCGGACGCGTTCCGCGGAATGCATCCGCGCCGAAGGTCGACCGTCGCCGCCGCCTGACCCAGTGTCGG
>NZ_JAEMTF010000011.1:16992-64617 GCF_016462415.1 Williamsia sp.
GCGTGATCGCAGGCGTTGGCGGTTCGTCCGGCGAGAGTGGGTCCACCCTTGTAGCCGAAGCGGCTGTCGATGCCGACGTAACTGCCCGGCGGGATCGGCTCGCTGAGGCAGTAGAGGGTGGGGGCCGCGCCGGCGTCGATGTCGTTGGCGAAGCGGTTGGCGACCATCTGGACGCCCTTGTGGAAGGTCGACATCAACGGGGTGTCGGACACGTTCGAGATGTTGGATGCGACCCAACCCGGATGCGTCAGCTGAGAGGCCACCGGCGACCCCGACTCCCGTAGTCGGCGATCGAGCTCGAGCCCCCAGAGCATCACGGCCAGCTTCGACCGGGAGTAGGCGCCCATGATGTTCCACTTCTGCGACCGCAGGTGCAGGTCGTCGAGTCGGATGGTGGCCTGCTTGTGTGCGTCGGAGCCGACGTTGACGATCTGCGAACGGACCCGGGGGAGAAGCAGGTTGGTGAGCGCGAACGGGCCGAGGAAGTTGGTGCCGATCGTTTTCTCGAACCCGTCGGCGGTCTCCTCGCGGTGCTGCGAGACGAGACCGGCGTTGTTGATCAGGATGTCGACGTCGTCGTCGAGACGCTCGGCGAACGCCCGGACCGATGCCAGGTTCGACAGATCGATGTGCGCGACCTCGGTGGACCCGCCGATCTCGGTGGCCCGACGAGCACCCAGTTCGGTGTTGCGGACCGCGAGGATGACGTGTGCGCCCGCGTCGGCGAGGGCACGTGCGGTCGCGAGTCCGACGCCGTTCGTCGCGCCGGTGACGATGATGCGTTGACCGGTGCGGTCGCCGAGGCGAGCCGGGGTCCAGTGCTGATCGGAGGCCATCAGCCCAGGGTAGGGCAGCCGGTACGGCCGGCTCAGTCCTTCCAGGGGCCGACGCCGCCGACCTTCTCGATCCGGATGCGGGTGATGTATCCGGGCGGCGCGTCCTGCGGCGGGAAGCCGGAGCCGGCAGGTGCGAGTGAGGCCGCGAGGTCGGACAGGAGCTCCGGCGCACCGCCCTCGAGGATGTCGGCTGTGCCGTTGATCGCCAGGTAGGGCGTCATGAGGGCCGCAGGGTCTGATCCCAGGATGGTGACCGCGACGCGCGGGTCGCGGCGGACGTTGCGCACCTTCTGATACACCCCCAGGTGGGCGGTGAGCAGCTCGTCGCCCTCGGGCGTCGAGCGCAGCGCCACCCAGACGACCGACACCTGCGGGCCGCCGTCGGGGTTCACAGTCACCAGGGTCGCGTCGGCACCGGATCCGACCAGTGCGCGCGCTGAGTCGTTGAGTCGCATGGCACATCCAAGACCGTCCGACGAGCGGGTATTCCCAACCGTCGACTCAGGTCTGGCAGCGGGTGCAGTGGTAGAGGACCCGTTCCTCGCTGTCGCCCTCGCCCAGGAAGTCCCGGCTGATCGGCGTACCGCATCGGAAGCATGGCTTACGTCCCCGCCCGTAGACGTAGTAGCGCTTGCCGTTCACGTTCACGCCGGTCGTGGTGCGGATGCGTGAACGGTTGGCCTGTAGCAGCCGGTGGCACAAGTCGACCATCGCCGGGATGTCGACGTCGGCGACCTTCCTGCGCGGGTCCACCCCGCGTAGGAAACAGGCTTCGCAGCGGAAGACGTTGCCGACGCCCGCCATCAGATGCTGGTCGAGCAGCGCCAGGCCGATGGGTCGGTCGGGGTCACGCCTGAGGTTGGCGATGGCGACGTCGGTGTCCCAGGTCGGACCGAGCAGGTCGGGACCGATGTAGGCCAAGGCGCCGTCGGCGTCGGTGAGCATCTCGCAGATCCCCATCTCGAAGGCGACCGCCTCGTGGGTGTCGGTGCGCAGCACCAGACGTGCGTGGAACGCGGGTCGACGCCACTTCGTGCCGATCGGATGGACGTGCCACGCCCCCTCCATCTTCAGATGGGTGTGGATCGAGAGATCGTCGCCGACGTCGATGAGATGGTGCTTGCCCACCGATCGCACCGATTCGACCGTCCGCCCGCTCAGATCCACCGTGGCGTACCGCGGCACCCGGAACTGGCAGTGCTCGATCACTCTGCCCTCGAACGCCGTACGGACGCGAGCGGCGGCCTGATACACGGAGTCGCCCTCGGGCACCTCAGCGCACCATATGCCGCAGTCGGATGCCCCGGGGTGTCGCCGTGAACCCGGATTCGGTGAGTGCCGTGGCGAGATCGGTACCGAAGATCGCGTCGCCGTCGACCCGCTCGATCAACAGTCGGCTGACTCCACCGGATCGGACGGTGGCCGCGAGTGCGGTCGCGGCGGGGACGAGGTCGGCGGCACGGTCACCGAAGGTCAGGACCGTCTTGCCGCCACGCTCGACGAACAGCGTCAGACGGCCGTCCACGAGCACGACCAGAGCGCCCGGTTTGCGACCGGGGCGGTGCCCGGCGTTCTCGGTGTTCGTCGACTCCGGCCACGGCAACGCCGCACCGAACGGATTGGCGGGGTCGGTGGCGGCGAGCACGGTCGTGTTCTGCGGGCCGCCGCGATCATCGGTCGCGTCCTCGGTGTGCTCGCGCAACGCGTCCACGGTGCCGGTCGCCGCGAACTGTGCGCCGCCGAGACCGTCGATGTAGTACCCGCGCCGGACCTTCCCGCTGTCCTCGAAACCGCTGAGCGCTTTGTAGATTCGCGCGAACCCGCCCAGCACACCCTCGTTGCTCACCGAACCCTTGGTGACGACGCCATACCGCTCGAGCAGCTGCTCGCAGATCCCGTGCGTCGACACCGTCGGGTCCTCGACCCGGGCGTCGAGTGCGAACCACCGGCCGGAGACGGTGGGAGGTGTCTGACGCAACGACATCTGCGACTCGCTGAGGTACCGGGTCGAGAGCCGGTGCCCACGCAGCCGCGGTGCCCGGCCGCGGCTGCGATGCGCGGGCGTACCGCGTGGTGTGCCCGGCGACTTCCGCGGGCTGAGCAACGCACGTACCGGCGCGAAGGTGTCGTTGCTGATCTGACCGGCCCACACCAGGTCCCACAGGGCGCGCTCGATGTCGGCGTCAGCGGGAACGGGACCGTCATCCGTGGTCGCGGGGACGAGCTGACGGAACTGGTACGCACCACCGTGTTCGAGGTGTCCGAGCAGTCCGCGGTGGACCTCGGTGACATCGATCTCGGCGGGTTCGGGGAGGGTCAGCGGCGCGAGGTCGGTGGGATGCAGGCTGATCCAGCCGTCGGCGGTGCCGAGTCGGCCGTGCCCGGCCCACGCCACCTCGCCGCTCGACATGAGCTCGTCGAGCATGCCCGGTCGGTAGTCGGCGACCCGGGCGGGCAGGATCAGCGACTCCCACGCCGAGGCCGGGATGGGCACACCCGCGAGCTGGTCGATCACGGTGGCCACACCGTCCGCGCCGCGCAGCGGCTTACGGGACCCGCTCGCCTGCGGGTCGGACGGCCGAAGGTGCTGCCAGTCGAGCAGGAAACGCGAGAACGCGTCCACCGAGACCGGGGCGATCTCGGCGCGACTCGCGGCGAGCGAGCCCCGGCGGATCTGTGCGAGCACCTCGGTGTTGCACCACTGCTGGGCGTCGGGTGTGGTGTCGGCCGGCTCCGGGCGGAAGTCACCCTCGATGACCCGACGCTCGGATGCCAACCGGCGCAGGGTGTCCCGGACGACGGCGACCGGGATGCCGATCGAGCTCGAGGCCTCGGCCACCGTGAACGGCCCGTGTGTACGGGCGAAGCGTGCGACGAGGTCACCGACCGGGTCGGGCACCGGTTCGCTGAACGCGGCCGGGACACCGAGGGGCGCCGGGATGCCGAGCGCGTCGCGCAGGCGGGCGGTGTCCTCGATGGCCGCCCACAGGACCGCTCCGGCGTGGTTGACCGAGATGACCCGGTTGGTCAGCTGCAGGTTCTCGACCAGCTCCCGCGGGCCGGCGGGGGAGTCCTCCGTCGTGAACCGCTCGGCGATCTGCTCGTCGGTGAGCGGTCCGAGCCATCGCAGCAGGTCGGCAATTCCCTCGGCGTCATGGGCGCGCCGATCCGGATGGATGCGTTGGAGTTTGGCCTCGACGTCGGCGATGACGGCGGGGTCGAGCAGTTCGCGAAGGTCGACACGTCCGAGGAGCTGGGCCAACAGGGCGGTGTCCAACGACAACGCCGCAGCACGCCGCTCGGCCAGCGGGGCGTCGTCGGCGTACATGAAGGCGCCGACGTAACCGAACAGCAGCGACGCCGCCAGCGGTGAGGGCGAGTCGGTCTCGGTCTCGACGATGCGGATCTTCCGGGTCGAGATCCCGGTGAGCAGGTCGGTGAGCGCGGGCAGGTCGTAGACATCCTGTAGGCACTCGCGCATGGTCTCGAGGATGATCGGGAACTGCGGGAACTTGGCTGCGACGGACAGCAACTGGGCGCTGCGCTGCCGCTGCTGCCACAGGGGCGCGCGCTTGCCGGGGTTGCGGCGGGGGAGCAGCAGCGCTCGTGCCGCGCACTCGCGGAATCGGCTGGCGAACATCGCCGACCCGCCGAGCTCCTCGGTGACGATGTCCTCGATCTCGTCGGGGTCGATCACGAACAGTGATGCGCCGGGCGGATCGTCGTCGGTGTCGGGCAGGCGCACGATGATGCCGTCGTCGGAGGCGGTGGTGGCGCCGTCGAGACCGAGACGATCGCGCAGCCGTGCACCGATGGCACTGGCCCACGGCGCGTGGACGCGCAGGCCGTAGGGGGAGTGCAGGATTACCCGCCAGTCACCGAGTTCGTCGCGGAACCGCTCGACCACCAGGGTGCGGTCGGTGGGGAGATGGCCGGTCGCGTCGCGCTGTTCGGCGACGAGGGTGCGCAGGTTGTCCCGCGCGTACTCGGTCAGCCCGAGCTCGCGTGCACGGTCCTCGAGCACGGTGGACGTACCCGAACTGAGGTCGTCGGCTATCTCGCCCATGAACTTGCCGATCGCGGCACCGAGCTCGCTGGGCCGACCGACCGCGTCGCCGATCCAGAACGGCAGCCGGCCGGGGGACCCGAACGCCGGTGACACCAGCACGCGGTCGTGGGTGATGTCCTCGATGCGCCAACTCGACGCGCCGAGCGCGAACACGTCGCCCACGCGGGACTCGTAGACCATCTCCTCGTCGAGTTCGCCGACGCGCGTTCCCTTCTCGCCGACCATGAACACGGCGAACATGCCGCGGTCGGGGATGGAACCGCCCGAGGTCACGGCGAGACGCTGCGCGCCGGGACGACCGGTGATCGTCGACGCGTCGCGATCCCAGACGACGCGGGGCCGCAATTCGGCGAACTCGTCGGAGGGATAGCGCCCCGACAGCAGGTCGAGGGTTGCCTCGTATGCCGACCGGGGCAGCGTCTTGTACGGCGCGGAGCGGCGCACGGTCTCGAACCAGGCCTCGACATCGAGGACGTCGACGGCGCTGGCCGCCACGGTGTGCTGGGCGAGGATGTCGAGCGGGTTGGCCGGCACCGCGATCTCCTCTATCAGCCCGTCGCGCATGCGGGAGACCGCGACCGTGCTGTGGATGAGGTCGGCGCGGTGTTTCGGGAAGAGCACGCCCTTGCTGATCTCACCGACCTGGTGACCGGCACGACCCACCCGCTGCAGGCCGCTGGCCACCGACGGCGGTGTCTCGACCTGGATGACGAGATCGACCGCCCCCATGTCGATGCCGAGTTCCAGCGAGCTGGTCGCCACGACACAGCGCAGCCGACCGGCCTTGAGGTCGTCCTCGATGAGCGCGCGCTGCTCCTTCGACACCGACCCGTGGTGGGCACGGGCGAGCAGCGGTTCGGCGCCGGAGCTGGCGCCGCTGCCCATCACGTAGGCGGGTGCCCCACCGGGGACCGCTGCGTTGGGGCCCTTCTCGACGGGGTCGCCGATCCGCTCGGCGTGGATCTCGTTGAGCCGGGCGGTGAGCCGCTCGGACAATCGTCGTGAGTTGGTGAACACGATCGTGGACCGGTTCGTCTCGATCAGGTCGACGATGCCGTTCTCCACGTACGGCCACAGCGAGCCCGCCGTGGGTGCGGTCTCGTCGTCGAACTCACCCACCCCGGGCGGGGCGGGGATGTTGGCCATGTCCGGGACCGGGACGTCGACCCGCAGATCGAACGTCTTCGCCGCGGGTGGCGAGACGATGGTGCACGGAGCGGCGCCGGCCAGGAACCCGGCGACGCGGTCGGCGGGGCGGACCGTCGCGGAGAGACCGATGCGCTGGACGGGCGCGGGCAGCAGGTCGTCGAGACGTTCCAGCGACAACGCGAGATGCGTGCCCCGCTTCGTGGCCGCGACGGCGTGCACCTCGTCGACGATGACGGTGTGCACCGACGTCAACGTCTCGCGCGCCGAGGACGTCAGCATCAGGAACAACGACTCCGGCGTCGTGATGAGGATGTCCGGCGGCGTCCGCAGCAGCAGCCGACGCTGCGCGGTGGGGGTGTCGCCGGACCGCACGCCCACGGTGATGTCGGGCGCGGGCAGGCCCAGCGCGACCGCCGACCGCGTGATCCCCGCCAACGGCGCCCGCAGGTTGCGCTCGACGTCGACCGCCAGCGCCTTCAGCGGCGAGATGTAGAGCACCGTGGTCCCGGTGCGGGACGGCGCGTCGGGCGCTCCCGGTGTCGGTGCGGCGTGTTCGGAGGCGAGGCGGTCGAGTGCCCAGAGGAACGCCGAGAGGGTCTTTCCGGAGCCGGTCGGCGCCACCACCAGCGTGTGGGCGCCGTCGGCGATCGCGTTCCACGCCCCGATCTGCGCCGGGGTCGGCGCCGTGAACGCCCCGGTGAACCAGTCGCGGGTGGGCGCGCTGAACCGCGCGAGCACATCGGCAGCGACGGTGGTGGTCATCGGTCCATGATCCACCACACCTCCGACAACTCTCCGTCTCACCGGGTGACGCGTATTGACCAGCGGTGATGGTCGGCAATACAGTCATGCGAGCTGTGCGCGGGGAACCCGGTGAGAATCCGGGACGGTCGCGCCACTGTGAGATCACCCGAGCGGTGAACGAGTCAGGTAACCGACGCACGGCACACATCACCCCCACGACACGGGACGCGCAATCCCGTAGAGGAGCTCCATGTCGAACGCATCTGTCGCCACCGCGAACCGCCGGGCCGTCCCCGGCTCGCTGGTTCTCGACACCCCGGACATCTCGGTGGTCAACACCGCGCTGTGGCTCACCGCCACCACCGCCGTCGCGGCGCTGGCCTACTACTTCCTCGGGTACGACCAGGGCGCCGTGTCGGTGTTCGGCGCCGACACCCACGTGCACGAGTTCGTCCACGACGCCCGTCACTTCCTCGGCTTCCCCTGCCACTGAGCACCTGACCGCCTCACAGCGAAGGAAGTCGACAACTCCATGGAGAAGAAATTCATCGGCGCCGGACTCATCTCGGGTCTGGTCGCCGGATTGTTCGCGTTCGTGTTCGCTCGGATCTTCATCGAGCCGCAGGTGGCCAAGGCCATCGATTACGAGGGTGGCCGCAGCGCCGCCGAGGAGATGCTCGCAGGGGAGCACGGAGCCCACGAGCACGGTGAGGTGTTCACCCGCTCGGTGCAGGAGAACATCGGTGCCGGCGTCGGCTCGATCGTCTTCGGACTGGCCATGGGCGCCGTCTTCGCGGTGATCTTCACCGTGCTGTGGGCCTACGTCGGTCGCCGGTACCCCTCGGTCGATCCCCGTCTCGTCGCCGGTCTGCTGGCGTTCGGCGGGTTCATCGCGGTGTACCTCGTGCCGTTCGGCAAGTACCCGGCCAACCCGCCCGCCGTCGGCAACGACGACACCATCGGTTCGCGCAGCGGGTCCTACCTGACGATGACGCTGGTGTCGTTGGTCGTCGCGATCGCCGCAGTGGTCCTGGCGTTCTGGCTTCTGCCCCGCATCGGCGGTCTCTACGCGCTGATCGTGTCGGCGGTCGGATATCTCGCCGTCGTCGGCGTCGCGATGGCGTTGCTGCCGAGCTTCGACGAGGTGCCCACGGCCCTGAAGTCCGCTGACGGCACGATCGTGTTCCCGGGCTTCCCCGGTGACGTCGTCGGCACGTTCCGTTTCTACTCGATCGCCAACCAGATGATCCTGTGGACGGTGCTCGGACTGGTCTTCGCGGTCGTGCTCACGCGACTGGCGACGCGCCGCACCACACAGGCGGCCGCGGAGTCGCTTCGCTGACCGTCCGGGTCATCGCCGCCGGACGGACGGGTCCCAATCGGGACCTGCGGTTCGGATCGGAACACCACGACCTCGACGAGACCGGCCGGCGCGACTGCCGCCGGCTCGTCGAGGCTCCGGCGGTCCAGTCGGAGGGTGGGCCGGCGTTCTGCGGTCCGGAGGCGTCGGTGGTACAGACCGCCGCCGTTCTCGGCATCGAGGCCACCGTCGACCCCGGTCTGCGGTCGCTGGATCTGGGGCGCTGGCACGGGCGAGCACCCGAGGACATCCCCGTCGGCGAACTGCGCGACTGGTTCACCGACATCACCTCGGTGCCCCACGGCGGCGAGAGCATCGCGGATTTCGTTGCGCGCATCGGTGATTGGTTCGACGCGACCCGGGGATCGGAGATGGTTCTCGTGGTCTCGATGCCGGTTGCGCAGGCCGTCGTCGCGTACGCCCGGCACCGCGGCCCGGATGATTACTGGTCCATCGAGGTGGAACCGGCCTCCGAGCGCACCGTGTCACTGCCACTGGACAGTGGCGGGGATCGGTGTCACTCTGATACACAGAAATGAAGCAAGTTTCACTTTTTGTTTCATCGATGCCCATCAGTGACGCCATCAGCGCCGGAGGAATGCCCCATGTACGAATGGTCCGAAGAAGATCTCATGATCCGCGATGCCCTCCGTGGGTTCATCGACAAAGAGGTCCGACCGCACCTCGATGAGCTCGAGACCGGCGTGCTCCCGCCCTACGACATCGCGCGGAAGCTGTACACCACCTTCGGTGTGGACCAGATGGCCAGGGAAGGGCTGGAGAAGGAACTCGAGTCCGAGGCCACCGGAGAGGCCAAGCCCGGTGCCGTCAGCGGCGGCATGGGTGACAGCACGTTCATGTTGCTCAACACCGAGCTCGCTGGCGTCAGCCTCGGCATCATCGCGTCGCTGGGTGTCTGTCAGCTCACCGTCGGGACCATCCGATCCAAGGGCACGTTGGCGCAGAAGAAGCGCTGGCTGCCGGAGCTGGTGACGCTCGAGAAGATCGGGGCCTGGGCCATCACCGAACCCGACTCCGGGTCTGATGCGTTGGGCGGCATGAAGACCACCGTCAAGCGCGACGGTGAGGACTACATCCTCAAGGGCAACAAGACCTTCATCACGAACGGCCCCTACGCCGACACCATCGTCGTGTTCGCCAAGCTCGACGAGGGCGACGGCACCCCGATCCGCGACCGCAAGGTGCTGTCCTTCGTGCTCGACAAGGGTATGGAAGGGCTCACCCAGGGCAAGCCGTTCAAGAAGATGGGCATGATGAGCTCGCCGACCGGCGAGCTGTTCTTCGACAACGTCCGCGTGTCGCCGGACCGTCTCCTGGGCGAGACCGAGGACACCGGTGCGGACAAGCGAGGCGGCGAGGGCGCGAAGGCCGGCTTCACCATGGAGCGTGTCGGTATCGCCGCGCTGTCGCTGGGCATCATCAACGAGTGCCTGCGCCTGTCGGTCGACTACGCCCGCAACCGCACGCTGTGGGGCAAGAACATCGGGCAGTTCCAGCTCATCCAGCTCAAGCTCGCCGAGATGGAGATCGCGCGGATCAACGTGCAGAACATGATCTTCAGCGCGCTCGAGCGCGGCAAGGACCGGAAATCGATCAGCCTGTCGGAGGCGTCGGCGATGAAGCTGTACTCGTCGAAGGCGGCCACCGATGTCGCCATGGAGGCCGTGCAGCTGTTCGGCGGCAACGGCTACATGGCCGAGTACCGCGTGGAGCAGCTGGCCCGCGACGCCAAGTCGCTCATGATCTACGCAGGCAGCAACGAGATCCAAGTGACCCACGTCGCCAAGGGTCTGCTCGCGGCGAAGTAACCGAACAGAACGCAACGACCGCCGTGCCCTCAGGGCCCGGCGGTCGTTGCGTCTGTAGCTGTTCTGTCTAGGCGCCGATGGCGCGACCGAGCTGCGGCCAGGACCGGTGCAGCTCGTCCTCCCAGTACCCCCACGAGTGCGTGCCACCGTCGGGGAAGTGGAACGTGGCGGGGATCTTCAACTGGCCCAGGCGCTCGGCGAGCTGGTGGGTACATGCGTTCGTGGCGGCCTCGATCGGACCACCCAGGATGATCTGCGACCCGAGGTCGGCACCCGGGCGCAGGTCCGCCTGGTTGTCGTACTTGCCGGGCAACCCGCTACCGCTGGAGATGTAGAGGCTCGTCCCGCGGAGCTTGGGCGCGGTCACCAGCGCGTCGTGCGCGGACCAGTTCGGTCCGGGGTAGCGACCCCACATGTTGGTCACGTTCGCGCCACCGCGACTCTCGACCACGAGGCGGACGTAGGCCTGGCCCGCCGGGCTCGACGACGCGGCACAGCCGCTGTAAGCACCGACCGCCCGGTACAGACCGGGGTGTTCGACGGCCAGGTTGAGCACCGACGACGCCGAGGACGAGATGCCCGCGATCGCGTTGCGACCGGTCGTCGAGAACGCCTGGTCGATGATCGTGGGCAGTTCCTTGCCGAGGAGCGTCGACCACAGGGGCTTGCCGAGCACCTTGTCGGTGCGTTCCCAGTCGGTGTAGTAGCTGTACGCGCCCGCATTGGGCGTGATGACGTTGACGTTCTTGTCGGAGAAGAACTTCACGACATCGGTCTGTCGTTCCCAGGTCGCCGCGTCCTCGCCACCGCCTGCGCCGTTGAGCAGGTAGAGCGTGGGCCGCGGGGCGCTGCGATCCTTGGGCAGGATCACCGACAGCGGGATGATCTTGTTCATCGCGGCCGACCGGACCTCGATGTTCAACTGCCGGTCGCCGGTCTTGCTGACCGAGACGAGTTTCGAACCGTCCGGCGACGTGGCGCCGGGGACGGGGAGCGGGGCTGCGGTCGCGGTCGGGACGATGACGGTCCCCGCCATGACGACTGCGGCGGCCGCGGCTGCGGTCAGCAGGGCGGTGCGCACACGGGCAACCGGGGTCCGGTGAGACAAGGGTCCTGGCCTTTCGAAGGAGGTTGGTCGATCCTATCCTCGACTATCGCTCGCAGACGCCAAGGTCTTACAGTTCGGCCGAAGGGTCGACACTCAGACCCAGTGCACCCTCGACGAAACGGGTGACCGCCGCGCTGCCCACGGCGAGCGCCTCGGTGTGATCGGCGCGGTACGCCGAGGTCAGGTGGGCGTGATCCGGCCGCTGTCGATCCTTCGTCACCGCGATCAACGCGATGAGTTCCCCGGTGGTCGGTTCGCACACCGCCCAGGTGAACCGCGACTCGTCGGCCCACCACGACGCGGCGTCGGCGACGAACTGCGCCGGTGAGCCGCTCGAGGTCCCGAGCAGACCCGTCTCGTCGAGCGCGGGCACGTCGGTGACCCGGTCGTCGTCGCGCAGCGCGCGTAGATACCACGCCCCGGCGTTGATCTCCACGGGTTCCATCGCGGAGACCGGGCCCGGCTCTTACTTGAGCTCGAGCAGGACGGTGCCCTGGGTGACGGCGGATCCGGGCTCGACGGACAGGCCGGTGACCGTGCCGTCCTTGTGCGCGGTGACCGGATTCTCCATCTTCATGGCCTCGAGCACCACGACGAGTTCACCGGCGGCGACCTCCTGGCCCTCGGTGACGGCGACCTTGACCACGGTGCCCTGCATCGGAGCGGCGACGGCGTCGCCGGAGACGGCTGCGGCCCCGCCCTTGGTGCGGGTGCGTGACTTGGGCTTCTTGCGGACGGCGCCGCCGCCGGAGCCGTTGGCGCCGACCAGGGCGAGGTCGCCGGGCAGGGAGACCTCCACGCGACGTCCACCGACCTCGACCACCACGTTGTGGCGCGGTGCGGCGTCGTCCTCCTCGATGGGCTGGCCACCGGTGTAGGGCTCGATCGGGTTGTCCCAGTCGGTTTCGATCCACTTGGTGTAGATGTCGAACTTCTCGCCGTCACCGATGAAGGCGGGGTTGGAGACGATGTGGCGGTGGAACGGCAGCACGGTGGCCAACCCCTCGACCTGGAACTCGGCCAGCGCGCGCCGCGACCGTTCGAGCGCCTGCTCGCGGTTCTCGCCGGTGACGATCAGCTTGGCGAGCATCGAGTCGAACCCGCCGCCGATGACGTCGCCCTGGACGACACCGGAGTCGACGCGGACACCGGGACCGGTCGGCTCCTTGTAGACGGTGATGGGGCCGGGGGCGGGCAGGAAGTTGCGTCCTGCGTCCTCGCCGTTGATGCGGAACTCGAAGGAGTGTCCGCGCGGCGTGGGGTCCTCGGTGATCTCGAGCTTCTCCCCGGCGGCGATGCGGAACTGCTGCCGGACGAGGTCGATGCCCGCGGTCTCCTCGGTGACGGGGTGTTCGACCTGCAGGCGGGTGTTGACCTCGAGGAACGACACGAGTCCGTCGGAGCCGACGAGGAACTCCACGGTCCCGGCGCCGTAGTAGCCGGCCTCGCGGCAGATGGCCTTGGCCGAGGAGTGGATCTTCTCGCGCTGCTCGGTGGTCAGGAAGGGGGCCGGGGCCTCCTCGACGAGTTTCTGGAAGCGTCGCTGCAGCGAGCAGTCACGGGTGCCGGCGACGATGACGTTGCCGTGCTGGTCGGCGATGACCTGCGCCTCGACGTGGCGCGCCTTGTCGAGGTAGCGCTCGACGAAGCACTCGCCGCGACCGAACGCCGAGACGGCCTCGCGGGTGGCCGAGTCGAACAGCTCGGGGATCTCGGCGATCGTGTACGCGACCTTCATGCCGCGGCCACCGCCACCGAACGCCGCCTTGATCGCGACGGGGACACCGTGTTCCTCGGCGAACGCGACGATCTCGTCGGCGTTCTGCACGGGATCCTTGGTGCCCGGTGCCATCGGGGCGTTGGCCTTGAGCGCGATGTGGCGGGCGGTGACCTTGTCGCCGAGGTCGCGGATCGACTGCGGCGACGGCCCGATCCACACCAGGTCGGCATCGATCACGGCCTGGGCGAAGTCGGCGTTCTCCGACAGGAACCCGTATCCGGGGTGAATCGCGTCGGCGCCGGACTTGGCGGCGGCGTCGAGGATCTTGTCGAACACCAGGTACGACTCCGCCGAACTCTGCCCGCCCAGCGCGAAGGCCTCGTCGGCCAGCGTGACGAACAGCGCGTCGGCGTCGGGCTCGGCGTAGACCGCCACACTGCCCAGGCCCGCATCGCGAGCGGCGCGGATCACCCGGACGGCGATCTCACCGCGATTGGCGACGAGGACTTTGCTGATCACCGGACTGGCATGACTGGGCACGTGTTCTCCTGTGGCGATGTGACGCGGATGTGAGGTGCTGGCACCGAAAAGTACCCTAACGCACCGAGCGATTGATCGGTTCGGCGGTCAAGTGTTGTGTGGCGCGAAGGTGCTCTGATCGCCGATACCGCGCACAATGTCGCCGAAGGTGACGAGGAATCGACTGACCTCACCGTGCGCCGGACCCGACGCCGGGAACCGGGCCGAGATGCGCACCCCGGACGGGGTGCGGTTGACCCAGATGAACACCTCGTCGGTCGAGTAGCTGTGGCTGCGGAGCACGCGGGCGCCACCGGCGTCCGCCTCCGCGGCGTTGGGCGCGTGTCGGGTGTCGATGAACGACACCACGAACTTCGGTTCCCCCTCGTAGCCCAGCAGTCCCGCCACCCGGAGGAACGGGATGCCCGCGGCCACCCGCGCCTGCCGCAGCTCGGCGGTGGCGCGGCCGATGAGCTGATCGAACGAGACGACGCCGGTGGTGTCGAGGTAGAGCGGCGACACGGCCACGAACCAGCCCAGGGCGCCGAGCCAGCGCCCTTCGGAGCGGGTGTGGCGCGGCGTGATGCAGCGGAACTCCTCGCCGCCGCCGACATCGCGATAGGCCAACGCCAACGCGGACAGGATGCCCGCGAACAGGTTCCCGCCTGCCGCCGAACACACCGCGGTGAAGCGGTTGGCCGCGTCGTCGTCGAGCAACTCCATCGTCACCGAGGACTGCGGCTGCGCCGGGGCGTCGGTGTCCTCCGCCGGAGTCGATGCCGAGGTCGCGAACCTGGGCATCTCGCGACCGGTCGAGAGCAGGTAGCTGTCCCAGGCGACGACCGCGGGGTGGTCACGGTCGGCGGCGTCGGCGACGCGACGTTCCTCGGCGCTGAAATCGACGTAGCTGCCCACCGGCGGCAGGTCCGGTTCCCGGCGTTCGCGGGCGGCGCGATAGAGCTCGACGAGTTCGTGCTGGGCCAGGATCAGCGAGTAACCGTCGAGCAGGGAGTGGTCGCCGGCGAACAACAGCGTGAAGGTGCGTTCGCGTGCCACGGTGGCGAACAGGTAGGCGGGCCACTGCAGGGGAGCGGTGGCCCGGTCGAAGGTGCCCGCGAGTTGATCGAGCAGCGGGCCGGCCTCGGCGTACCACCGGACACGCCCCATCTTCAGCGCCACCGAGCCCGGTGGGGTCGACAGGCGCGCCATGCCGGTGTTCTTGATGATGACGTGGCTGCGCAGCACCTCGTGTCGATCGATCCACCGGGTCAACGCAGTGCGGATCGCCGGTATCGACATCGGTTCGTCGAACTCGATGGCCAGCCCCAGCCAGGACTCCCGACCGCCTTCACGCTGTGTGCGCCATCGGTATTCGAGGGCACCCCGCAGGTGTAGTTCGTGGTTGTGCGACGTCGGACGGGGGTCGCTGTTCCAGTTCGCGAACCCGCCCGGGGTGTGCGGCGACCACTCGACCAGTCCGCCGGGGTCGACGGGCTGGTCCATCATCTGGATGAACTTCATGGTGGGCGGCGGTGCCGTCTACGGCTGTGATGCCGGGTCGGGGTCACCGGCCTGGGCGGCGATCTGGTTCTTGATCCGGGCGAGCATCCCCGCCATCCCGCGCAACCGCAGCGGGCTCACGGCCGTGTCGAGCCCGAGGTCGTGATAGAAATCCGCAGGCACGGAGAGGATCTCGGCGGCCGAGGCGCCGTTGAGCCCCTGGTGCAGGATGGACGCGAAACCGCGAGTGGTCGGCGCCTCGGGCGGTGCGCTGAAGAACAACTGCACCGACGACGGATCGGCGGCATCGACCGAGAGGAACACCGGGGACTGACATTCGGGCACCGGCTCCATGGCCGCGGTCACCAGGGTGTCGGGCAGGTCCGGGAGCTCCGACGAGAACTCCAGCAGCAGCGTCACCTTGTCGGATTCGCCCAGCGCCTCGAAATCATCGACGATCTCGGCGAGCGCGGCGGGCAGCGTCACAGCGTGCCGGGGTCGTCACCGGTGGCGATCGGTGCGCGCACCGCATTGCCCCACTCGGTCCACGAACCGTCGTAGTTGCGCACCCGGGAGAACCCGAGCAGATGGGTCAACACGAACCAGGTGTGCGACGACCGCTCACCGATGCGGCAGTAGGCGACGGTCGGTTGATCCGGGGCGAACTCACCGTAGATATCGTCGAGTTCGGCCCGGCTGCGGAAGCGACCGTCCGGGGCGGCGGCCTTGGCCCACGGGATCGAGACGGCGGTCGGGATGTGGCCGCCACGCAGCGCACCCTCCTGCGGGTAGTCCGGCATGTGGGTGCGTTCGCCGGAGTATTCCTGCGGTGACCGGACGTCGATCAGCGGCTCGGAGCCGATGATCTCGCGGACCTGGGGTGCGAACGCGCGGATCGTGCTGTCGTCGCGTGCGACCACCGGGTAGTCCGACCGTGGGTATTCCGGGACCTCGAAGCTGGTCTCCCGGTCCTCGGCGAACCAGGCCTGCCTGCCGCCGTCGAGCAGGCGCACGTCGGAATGGCCGAACAGGGTGAACACCCACAGGGCGTAGGCGGCCCACCAGTTCGACTTGTCGCCGTAGATGACGATGGTGTCGTCGCGACGGATCCCCTTGGCGCGCATCAGCTCCGCGAACTGCTCACCGTCGATGTAGTCACGGGTCACCGGATCGTTGAGGTGCAGGTGCCAGTCGATCTTCTGTGCGCTGGGGATGTGGCCGATGTCGTAGAGGAGGACATCCTCGTCGGACTCGACGACCTTGAGTCCGGGGGTCCCGAGGTTGGCGCTGAGCCACTCGGTGCTGACCAGCCGCTCGGGGTGAGCGTAGGCGGCGAAGCCCGGATATGGGTCGGTCTGGACGGTCACGGCACGGCTCCCGGGGCTTGAGGTGGGCGGACGAGTACCCGTCCGAGCCTAGTGGTCACCGTGGCCTCGCGTCGCATCACCGCGGTCGAGATCAGATGATCGATCGAACGACGAACTCCAGCTCGGTGAAGAACGCATCCAGCTGTGTGTGGGCGGTCGGCGTGTCGGGGTACCGGCTCCGTAGGGCGACGCCGTCGTCGGTCCGTGAGATCCAGAACTGTGCGTCGTCTGCGGTGGTGACGTTGGAGATGTGGTGCGCGTCGATCGTGGCGTGAGCCGCGGCACCGGGGAGCCTGCGGTAGTCGATGTAGGACACCATGAAGATGTCGTCGCGCAGGCGGTTCAGACCCCCGATCGCCTCGAGCACATGGGGCACCGGGATCTCACCCAGCGCGACCGCCGCTCGCAGCGCCGGCCCCGTGGCGGCCAGCGTGTCGAGGACGTCGTCGGCGCATCGCACGGTCAGTGGGGCGTTGGTGGTGAACCAGCCCACGGCGTTCTGCCACAACCGCGAGCGACGGGTGTGCATCGGGAACAGCACCGACATCTCGCGTCCCGCACCGAGATTGTGCGCGGCCTGGGCCATCGCCGCCAGTACCCCTGCGAACACGCTGGCGCCGTGGTCTCGGCAGACGCGTTCGAAGGACTCCAGTCCCGCTCGATCGAGCACCTGTCTCAGGTCGACGGCCTGGGGGGCCTGCTCACCGGGGGCCAGCCCCAGGTCGAGGGGGAACGACGGCGGGGTGTTTCGGTGCCGCTCGAAGAACTCGAGCCACCGCGACATCGCCGGGTGGGTGCGGTAGTCGCGATCGTCGTCGGCCTCGGTGGCGCAGTAGTCGACGAAGCTCCCCGCCTGCGGGAGACGACGTGGGCAGAAGCCGCCGGGCTCGGCGAGGCAGCCCTCGTAGAGCTGGTGCAGGTCGTCGATGACGATCGCCATCGAATAGGCGTCGACGTGGGCGTGGTCGAACCCGCAGATGATCGTCGATCGATCGGTGCGGTCGACCGCACCGAGCAGGTAGCTCGGTGGCCCGAACACCGGGCAGGACGCGTTCAGCGCATCCCACAGATGCGTGCGGAGCCCGTCGGAGTCCAGTCCGACGACGGGCGCCGCGGCGTCGAGTCGCAACGTCGCCGGGTCGTGCAGGCGTCGGACGACGGCGCCGTTCTCGCGGACGAAACCGCTGTGCAGCGTCCCGTGCCGGGCGATGAGCATCGTGTACGCCTGCTCCATGGCCTTGAGATCGATGGATCCCTCGACGTCGAACGATGCCGCGAGCCAGGTACTCGGTGCGTCCGTGGACTCGCCGACCGCGGCGAGGTGGAAGCTCTGGTTGAACGACGGCGGGACCTTCGAGACGATCGGCCTGCTGTCGGAGGAGTTCACCGACCACGTGTGCAGGGTTCCGCCGACGGGGGTGTAGCGGTCAATCGTGGTGACGCGCAAGGCTGGGCTCCCTCTCGCCGGCCGCGGCCGCGGCAGCGGCCGCGATCACGTGGTCGCCGTCGGCCGCGACCGCCGCGAACACCTCGCGCAGTCGGCGGTGATAGGGCGCCAGACGCCGCTGCGCGGTCGGGGTGTCCGGTGTCTGGGTTCCGACGTAGACGCCGGAGTCGTCCCGGTTCACCCACATCGACGCGTTCGCGGTCCGCCCCTCGCCGGTGGTCTGCATGCCCCGGTCGTACACCCCGGTGCCGGCCATCGGGAACCGGCGGAAATCGATGTAGGAGAGCAACTGCGGGGTGAGGAGCACATCGCCGCTCTGGGCCCCGCCGGCCAGGAGTGCACCGAGCACGGTGTGCACCGGGACATCCGACAGCGACTTGCCGACCTCGCACCCCGCCTGGGCGGCGGACACCAGTTCGGTGAACGTCCGTGCGGGCGTGATCGGGAACGACACCGGGGCGAAACGGCAGAACCACCCCTGCGACAGCTCACTGCCCGCGAGGGCGCGATCGCTCAGCGCGGTGATGCCGAAATAGCTGTCGGCACCGGCCATCTCGTGATCAACGATCGCCAGGGCCGCGATGATGCCGCCGATCATCCGGGCACCGTGTTCGCGACAGATCCGCTCGAAGGCCTCGGCGCCGGCGGCATCGAGGACGTCGAACTTGATGGGGGCGACCGGTGCGGTCTCCCCGGGGGCGAGGCCGAGGTCGAGGGGGAACTGCGGCATCCGGTTGCCGTGTCGCGCGACGATGTCGACCCAGCCGCGCACCTCAGGCGATGTGTCGGTGAGCGTCTGCGCGCGGGCACGTTCGGCGACAACGTAGTCGAGCTGGGATCCCGCGGGTGCCGACGTGAACGGTCCGACGTCGGTGCCGTCACGTTCGGACAGGTAGAGGTCGGCCACCTCGGCGAGGACGAGCGCCTGGGAGATGCCGTCGCTCAGAGCGTGATCGCAGCCGTAGTACAGCGTGAAGCCGTCGGCGCGGACGACTGCTCCGGCGACGAAACCCGGCCAGCTCAGCGCGTTGGCGTTCCGG
Organism: Williamsia sp.; assembly: GCF_016462415.1. Taxonomy (GTDB): domain Bacteria; phylum Actinomycetota; class Actinomycetes; order Mycobacteriales; family Mycobacteriaceae; genus Williamsia_A. The sequence continues at coordinate 35,681 of NZ_JAEMTF010000011.1, forward strand.
CTGAACTGCTGCTCGACGTGTTCGGAGAACCGGCGCGGCAACGGCGCCGCACCGTCGTCGGCGCTGAGGTATCCGTAGTCGTCGACCGACCCCACGGCCGTCGCCTCGAAGGCGATGTCGGACAGGGCCACCATGTGCCGGGTGACGGCCCCGTCGGTGACGTCGAACCACGACCGCAACCCGTCGTGTCGCGCGAGGAACCGGCGGAAGGCACGCGCCAGGGCGTCGCCGTCGAACGCGCCCTCCACCTCGGTGGTGGCGGCCAGGTAGGCCTTGTGTGCATCACCCCGCGACGCCGTGGCCGACGACCCCCGCAGATGGTTCTCCTGCAGGAACGAGGCCGGTGTCGGGTGGGCGGGTGCCGAGGCGGCGGCGGTCACCGATGTGGCCGTCGCCGAGACCTCCACCAGGCGACCCCGTGCGGGCTGCCAGTGCGCGAGCATGTCGATCATCATCGCTATCAGCTCGCAGCCATGAGGTCGTCGGCACGGAGGCGGACCTGATCGGCACCGGCCGCGGCGAGCCGTGCCATCACCGCCGTGAACGAGTTGAGGTAGTCGTGCACGCCTGCGGTCGCGACCGGGTTGCTCGGGAACCGCGCCGAGACCGAGATTCCCTTGGGCGAGCGCACGATCCAGAGGTAGACCTCGTCATCGGACTCGGCCGCACCGCGCAGAGTCCGTGCACCCCATCGGGACCAGTCCTCCGCAGCGGGGATGAACCGCGCGTCGACGTAGGACACGACGAACCGGGGCACCTCCTCGACGCCGATGAGTTCGGCGATCCGTGGGTAGGGGAACTGAGCGAGATCCTTGTGCGCGGAGACCGCGCCCCCGGCCCGCGAGAGGCAGTCGTCGAACGACTCCACGCCGCGTAGGTCCATCTCGATCGGGATCATCCCGACGAACCACCCCACCGAGGACACGTACTGCGCCTGGTTGCGGGTGTGCATCGGCATCGCGAATCGGGTGATGTCCGAGCCGGCGACCGTCCGTGTGGTCAGGGCGAGCGCGGCGAGCACAGCGGACTGCATGGAGTGCCCGGACTCGCGGGCGCGTCGATTGATCGCGTCGGACTGCGCGGCCGACAGGACCCAGGACGACGTGCCGCTCTGGTGGCGGCGGTGCGATGAACTCGGGCCCGTCACCGGCAGCGGGAACGCGGGGAACCGCCCGCCGTCCCGCGCGAGGAAGCGACTCCACACGTCGACCGCCCGGTGTTCGGCGTCGAGGGCCTGACCGACCGCGCGCTCGTCCACGCTGAAATCGAGATGGCTGCCCGCCGTGGGGAGTTCGAGGTCACGTCCGGCCAGTTCGGACTCGTAGATGCGCTGGATCTCACCGATCGCCAACAGCATGGAGTAGGCGTCCATCACCGAGTGGTCGGCGCCGAAGACCAGGACGAAGGAGTCCTCGTCGTGGTCGGGCTGCGCGATCGTGACCGCCAGGCAGTGCGGCCAGCGAAGCGGGGAGAGTGCTTCGAAAAGCTCGACGAGGTGTTCGTGCACCCGTGTGCCGGTGCGCATCTGGCCGATGGGCGTCCCGGTCACCTCGACGTCGGAGGTCGACCGGCGGCACAGGCGGACACCGTCGTCGTCGCTTGTCTCGGTGACCGTGGTCCGGAAGACCTCGTGCCTGCGCATCCACGCCGTGAGGGTGCGGGCGACCGCGTCGGGGTCGTAGCGGTGCGGGATCTCGAAAGCCGCGCCCAGCCAGGACCCCTGATGGTGCCCGTCCTCGGACGCCGCCGGTGGGTGGCACGTGCTGCCGCGGCCGCAGTAGTCCTCGTGCAGGTAGCTCAGTGGCCGGGTGTCGTGCACCCAGGTCTTCTCGTCGTCGACGAGTCGTGGAGTCCACTCCGTCAGATGTCCAGCCGGTAGGGGGTAGTCGGCCAATTCGGTGAATTCCACTTCAGCCTTTCCGATTTCGCGCCGATGGTGGGCCCGGGCACGAACGACGCGCGCCGGAGGTGTGGTTGCGGTCGATCCCGGCAACGTTGCCGGACCCGTCGGATGCCCCGCTCTTTCGGAGATGACCGATTCGGGGAGTAGACAAATGGTAGGCAGACCGGGCCGATGTTGTTTACCTTGGTAACGAGTGTTCTTCATCACTGACATCGTCGGCGAGCCGTACCGCGACGGCCGCGACGTCGCGGTCCACGGACGAAGTGTTGAGCGACAACAGTATTCGACGGTTGGTGAGCCTTGTCACCGATTGTGTCTGCGGTGTGGCGACATCGGAAAACGCGCTCCCTTTGAGTCGTCGAGATCGCATCCAGGTTACGGCCGCGTGACATTGCGCCGTACAACCGAACAAGTGCGCCCGGGGTGACGCACTCCGGGTCGCGACGCCGTTCCGACTCGGCTGATCGGCCCCTAGACTCGGCCCAGATCGCGGACACCACAGAGGATCTGACGGCGACACGCGACGATGTCGCGACGAATCGATCGAGGGGACAGACATGACACCGGGCGATCAGCCGGCAATCGAGACCCACGCACTGACCAAGACCTTCGGGTCGATGCGGGCGGTCGACGGGGTCGATCTCGTCGTGCCGCAGGGAACTGTGTACGCGGTGCTCGGCCCCAACGGGGCGGGCAAGACCACCACGGTGCGCATGCTCGCGACGCTGTTGCGTCCCGACGGGGGCAGTGCACGCGTCTTCGGTCGCGACGTGGTCACCGAGGCCACCGAGGTGCGATCGATGATCGGCGTCACCGGGCAGTACGCCTCGGTCGACGAAGACCTCACCGCGACCGAGAACCTGATGGTGTTCAGCCGGTTGCTGGGTCGCTCCCGCCGTCACTCGCGTGCTCGCGCGCACGACCTGCTGGAACAGTTCGGCCTACAGGAGGCCGCCTCGAAGACGTTGAAGAACTTCTCCGGCGGTATGCGACGACGTCTGGACCTCGCCGCCAGCCTGATCTCGCGTCCACCGCTGCTGTTCCTGGACGAACCGACCACCGGGCTCGACCCGCGGACACGAGCCCAGATGTGGGACACGGTGCGCCAACTCGTCGCCGAGGGGTCGACGATCCTGCTGACCACCCAGTACCTGGAGGAGGCCGACCAACTCGCCGACCGCATCGCGGTCATCGATCGCGGGAAGGTGGTGGCCGAGGGGACGGCCGACGGTCTCAAGTCGTCGGTCGGCAGTTCGGCACTGGTGCTCACGCCGACCGACCCGACAGCCGTCACGCTCGCGTTCTCCGTCGCCGAGCGGCACGTCGGGCCCGGTGCGGTGACCACCGCCGGTGACGGCACGGTGACCGTGGCCCTGTCCGACCTGGCGGTGGTGGGCAGGGTTCTGGTCGCACTGGGCTCGGTGGGCATCGAGCTGGCCGAGGTGGACGTGGTCAAGCCCAGTCTCGACGATGTCTTCTTCTCGATCACCGGAGTCGGGGAGGACGCAGCATGACCGCGATCTCGACGGTGGCGAACATCGACACGCGCACGCCCACCGCCCGTCAGGTGACCCCGCTCGAGGCCATCACCCAGTCGGCCACGATGGCCGGTCGGGGACTGCTCAAGATCAAGCACAACCCGCAGCATCTGTTCGACGTCATCGTCCTGCCGATCGTGTTCACCGTGATGTTCTCCAGCATCTTCGGCGGGGCGATCGCCGGTGACGTCACCGGCTATCTCCCGATCCTGATCCCGGGGGTTCTCGTGCAGGTCGCGCTCGCGGCCTCGGTCACGACCGGCGTGCAGCTACGTGAGGACATGAACAAGGGTGTCTTCGACCGCTTCCGCTCGTTGCCCATCGCGCGTATCGCGCCACTCGCCGGTTCGCTGCTCGCCGACGTCCTGCGCTACGTGGTCGGCACCACGATCACCGTCATCGTCGGCGTCATCATGGGGTACCGACCGGCCAGCGTCGTCGGCGTCGTACTCGCGTGTGTGCTGGTCGTCGTGGTGGCATTCGCGCTCAGCTGGATCTTCGCGCTGATGGGTGTGGTCATGGAGAAGGCGTCCACGGTGCAGGGGGTGTCGATGCTGGTGCTGATGCCGTTGACGTTCATGTCCAACGCCCTGGTCCCGGTGGCCACGATGCCGGGGTGGATGCAGGCGTTCGCCGGGGTGAACCCGGTCTCGCACCTGGTCTCCGCGGTGCGGGAGATGGCCGACGGACGCTACGGGATGCAGATCGTGTGGTCGTTGCTCGGTGCGGCCGTCGTACTGATCGTGGTGGCCCCGTTGACGCTTCGGGTCTACATGCGCCGCGCCTGAGGCGGCGGTGTCGCTCAGGGCATGATGCGGTCGGTGGTCCGCCGCAGCAGGTGACGCGGTGCGAACGTCTGCGTCTCGGCGTCGTAGCTGCGGATGAGGATCAGCCGGGCGGAGTGCATCAGCGTCACCCACGGGACGTAGAGGGTGATCGAACCGAGCGCGAGTGCATACCGTTTGTGCAGCAGGAAGGTTCGGGGCAGGAAGCTCATGTAGCGGACGAACGAGCCGACGCTGCTCTCCATCCGACGCGGCGACACACCGACCCCGAGATGGGGCAGGAAGGCGTTGCGACCACCGATCTCGCCGACGCACAACCCCGTGTCGACGTCCTCGAAGATGTCGCGGCGCATGCTCACCGAGTCGCGGATGGCCAACCATGTGTCGCGTCGGAGCACCATGTTCGACCCGTACAACACGAAGACCGGCTTCACCTCGACCTGCTTGTCGTGTCTGCGTGCGGCGAAGGGCAGGAACGCGATCCGCTCCTTGAGCCGCGACATCGCGTCGCCGTAGGGGAGCCCGTAGGCCTCGCCGCGGCCACACAGAGCGGCCCAGTGGCAGTCGGTGTCGGCGTCGAGGAACTCGACGATGTCGGCGGCCCATCGCGGCCCGACCATGGTGTCGGAATCGATGCGGGCGATGGCCGTACCGGTCGCCGCGTCGAGACCTGCGTTGCGCGCGAACACCAGTCCCTGTTGCTTCTCGGAGATCAACCGGATCACCGGGTACCGGTCGACGTACGTGGCGACGATGTCGACGGTCTTGTCACCGGAGTTGTTGTCCACCACGACGATCTCGTGGATGTGATCGAGCTGGGGCAGGAGGCGATCGAGACAATCGGCGATCACGTCTTCCTCGTCATACGTGGGGATCACCACGGACAGTTGCGTCGTCGACATGTCTTCCTACCCCCGGCTCAGGCGTCGTGCGCGTGCGGCGAGAAGGTTCGCCGTGCACACGACACGTCATGACCCTAAGGGATCCCGGGCGCCGTGGCCCGGTGACGACCGGCGATCGTGGTGGCCATCACCCTCCGGTCGGCAGGGCGGTCTCGATGATCTGCACGGCCGCCTCGACGGCCCGGGTCGGCTCGATGAGCCGACGGCTCAACGACTCTGCCGCGGCCCGCGACGCCGGTGCCAGGGCGGCGACGAGTGACTCGCGCAAGGATGCCGCGGTCAGTGCGGCGAGCGGACCGCTGACCCCGGCACCCGCACGCGCCACCCGCTGTCCCCACATGGGCTGATCGGCGCCCAGCCAGCACACGACGGCGGGCACCCCGGCGCGCAGACCGGCCGCGGTGGACCCGGCACCCCCGTGATGGACCGTGACCGCGCAGCGGGGCAGGACGGCGTCGTGGTCGACCGCGCCGACCACGTGGATCCGGTCGTCGGAGACATCAGCCATGAAGTCGCTCCAGCCGGTCGCCACGAGCACACGATGTCCCTGCGTTCCGCGCACGATGGCGTCGGCGAGCCGTGCGGGATCGTCGACGGTCATGCTGCCGAACCCGACATAGACCGGCGGGTCGCCGGCATCGAGCCAGGTCAGGAGTTCGGTGGACGGCGCATCCGTCCCGACCAGGGCCCGCGTCGGCGCGGTGAGGTTGAGGAATCCAATCAGCGGGCGACCCGCGCCCCACTCGTCGGACAGCCCGGGGAACAGGCCCGGGTCGTAGGCCTGGATCTCGGGGACGCCCTGGTCGGCGATCCGACGCGCCGTGGACCTGCGCGTGGCCGGTAGATCGAGATCGGAACGCAGACGGTTCTCCCCGGCTCGGCTGGTCTGCCACAGGATCTGCTCGAGCAGTCGCCACGATGCACGGGACACCGTCGGGGGCGGGTGCAGACCCCACTGTGCGAGCGGTGAGGCCACCCCGTTGGTCCGCATGGGGCAGTAGTGGACCGGCAGGTAGGGCACACCGAGCGCCTCGGCCACGGTGAGCGAACGTTCCTGGCCGACGCTGCCCCCGATGATCGCGTCGGCGCCGACGCTGATCTCGGCGAGATCGGCCTGCGCCGCGCGACTGCCGAGGTGGGTCACCTCGGCCACGGCCCGCATGCGTACGACGGGATTGCGCGACTTGAGGTCTCGGGTGACGAGCTCGGAACCCAACAGTGCCCTGGTGTCGGTTCCGCACGGTACGGCGTGTAGACCGGCGGCGCGGGCGAAGTCAACCAGATTGGGTGGCACCGCCATTCGCACGGTGTGACCCCGAGCACCCAATGCGACCGCGAGCGCGACACCGGGCTGGACGTCGCCGCGGCTGCCGTTGAACGACAGGACCAGTTCCATGGACAACACCGTAATGCGCCCGGCCCTATGCTCGAGACCATGCGGCGCCTCGAATCCCAGGACATGACTTACTGGTTCGTCAACCGTGCCTTCGACTGGTCGGTGGTGTTGCAGCTGGTGTGGACGTTCGACGAGGCGCTCGATGTCGCGGCTCTGGCGCAGATGAACGCCGAACTCGCCGCCGGTTCACTCAACCGCCGGGTGGTGCTGCCGTCGGTGCCGATCGCCCGTCCACGGTGGTCGCACTCACCCGAGACGCCCGATGTGCTCGTCGACACGCGGCCGATCGCGCCCGACGAGATCGAGGCCTGGGCGGACGGAGAACTCGAGACCGTGCCGCTCGATCCGGTGGCAGGCTCCGCGTGGCGACTGCGCGGGGCCCCGACCGTCGACGGCGGGTTCGTCGTGTCGTTGACCGCCCTGCACCTGGTCGCCGACGGACGCGGGATGGTCGCCGCAGCGGCTTCGGCCGTGGCATCGGACGGTCCGGGCGACCCCATCCCGGTCGCCACGGGGCGGGCCCCCGTCGCCGACCTGGGCGACGTCCTCACGGTTCTGTCGCAGGCGGGTGCCGGAGTCGCCAGGGCGCTCGCCGGTGCCATCACCTCGACGACCGGCGACGACACCCCGGCGCCCCCGGCCCGCGCCGTGCGAGCGCCCATGCACGAACGGTCCCCCCTCGCCCGCACCCGGTGGGCCATCGTGTCGGTGTCGGCGAAGGCCTGGGAGCAGGCGGCCCGGCGCCACCACGGAACGTCGAACATCTTGTTCGTCGCGGTCATCGCGGGTGCGCTGCGGGTCGCCGGGCACATCCCGGCGGACGAGCCCGTCAAGGTCGGCATACCGGTGAGCAGGCGTGTCGACGGCGACGACAGCGCGAACGCCACGGCCGGCGTCTCGGTGATGGTGCTCGACGAGGCCGCGGCGGGAGGAGACCTGACCGCGCTGCGGAGACTGTGCAAGCGCGCCTACGAACGGCTGGCCGCGGGACGCCGCCCCGCGATGATGCACCTACGGCCCCTGATGAACGTGCTCCCGGTGTCGGTGGTGGCGACGGTGGCGACCGCAGGCAACGGGATGCCCGACGTGATGACCTCCAATCTGGGTGTCTTCGGACCGGAGGTGGCCACGATCGGGGGTCAGACCGCCTCGGCGGTGGCGTTTCGGGGCGACGCCCAGGGGGTCGACCCCGATCAGCACCACCGGTTCGGCGACGGTCTGCAGTCGTGGTCGGTGCAGGTGGGCGACACGCTCACGTTCTCGGTCGCCGCGTTCGACGAGTCCGCCTTCCCCGACGCCCCGGCGTTGCGGGCGGGGATCGCCGCCGAGCTCGACGCGTGGGGTGTCGTTCATCGCATCTGGTGATCTGGCGCTGCGGTGATACGCCAGGGCAACTATTGTCGACGACGTGTATCGCGTAACGGGCAACGACGAGTCATATCTGTTGGCACAGAAGCTCTTCGGGATGTCCGCGCCGATCCAGTACTGTTGGATCCTGCCCGAGGACCCCGGTGAGACGGCCCTGTTCGACCTGAACGACCAACTGGCACAGGGCATCCTCGCACGCCGGGTGGCCGACCCGCGGGTGCCGTTCGCGCGAGCCCGATGGGTGCGGTGTGACACCGCACCGCGGCCGCGACTCGAGACCGCCCCGGTGGACGACTCGTCCACCTCGGACTGGTTCGACGACCGTGTCCGCTCAACCCGACTCGATCCGGTGTCGGGATACGGCTGGCAGCTCGATGCCGCACCCACCTCGGCCGGTCGGTACGCGGTCTCGCTCCTGGTCTCGCACATGACCTCGGATGGTCAGGGTATCTACCGGGCGCTTGCCGCGGCCCACGCACACAGCTCGCGCAATCCGTTGCCGCCCGCGTCGGCCGCGACCGGGATGACCGGTCTCCGTGCCGATCTGACGGATGCCGGCGGTCAGATCGCTGCTGCGGCGCGGTCGCTGCGTGTCCTTGCGGGGGCCGCTCTCGCCGCGCGTCGCGGTGCGGGCGCCCCGTCGTCGGCGGCACCCGAGCAGGTCGAGGGTCCGCCGGCGGTCGCATCGCGGGTTCCGGCCGACGACCCGGCCCCGGAACCGACGCTGGCGATCTACGATCTCGACCGCGGGGAGTGGGCCGCGCGGGCCGCCGAGTTCGGCGGGACGACGAACAGTCTGTTCACCGGTGTCATCGGAGGACTCGTGCAGCGGGCCGGGGTCCGGTCCGCCGACGGGGTCATGCGGGTGTGCATCGCGGTGAGCAAACGCGAGGGGGACGACGACGATCGTGCGAATGCCTCCGGGGGAGTGTGGATCCGGGTCCCGGGTGCCATCGGGCCGGATGTGGGACTCGGCGGGATCCGCGCCCTGAGCAAGCAGGCCTTCGTCGACTACGCGACCTCCGGCGACCGGCAGGTCGCCGACAACGTGCAGCCGATCGTGCGGCTGCTGCCGTCTGTGATCATCGGCCGTCTGATGGCGAAGCTCGCCGGGCCGGACACGACGGTGTCCAACCTGGGGGAGGCGCCGGCGACCGCTCTCGAGATCGGCGGCGTCACCGCGGAATCGTTCGTGATCCGTGCCCTCATGCAGGGACAGCCGGCGCAGGTCCGCAGGGAGAAGGGCCCCGCCCTGGCCGCGTGGGCGGTCGAGTACGCCGACAAGGTGAGTGTGGCCTTCTTCGGCATCGATCCCGACCACTTCGGTGACCCCGACGCCCTGCACCGCGACATCAGAGCCGAACTCGACCGCTGGGGGTTGTCGCACTCGGCCTGGTGAGGCCGGCTACGGGCGCGGTCGGCCGGTACTCAGACGGGGGCGGTCAGCAGCGACGCGTGACCGTGCCGCAGCTGGTCTGACGCAATCCGGATGAGGTCGTCGACCAGGGTGTGCACCACCGTCGAGGCGGTCTCGGTGTCGGGGAAGCGGGTGCGCAGGTGCACGCCGTTCTCGTCCCTCCAGAACCACAGCTGCACCGTGTCGGCGCGGCCGTCGCTCGACACGTGGTGCACGTTCATCGTCGGCAGCCCGTCGAATCGCCGGTAGTCCAGGTAGGACACCATGAACACGTCGTGTCGGGTCTTGCGCAACCGGTGACCGAATGTGCCGTAGACCGTGGTCAGGTCCACCTCGGCGAGCGGCAGGGCTGCCGCCAGGGCGTCGGTGGCCGATCGCATCGATGACACCAGGTCGTTCGAGGCGTCGAGGACGAGCGGCGCATTCGCGACGAACCAGCCGACCGAGCGCGACCAGGTGTCGGTGCGCCGGGTGTGGACCGGCAGGATCAGGGGCAACTTCTCCGGGCCGCCGAGATCGCGGGTGGCCATCGCCAGGCAGGCCAGCAGCGCGGGGTAGAAGCGGATCCCGCGGTCGGCGGCGGACGCCGAGAAGGTCGCGGCGTCCTGCGCCGACAGGACGGTCTCGACGTGGATGCGGGCGGGGGCGAACTCGCCCTCGGCGACCCCGAGGTCGATCGGGAACTCCGGGACGTGCCAGTCGGTGGCGGTCAGGAAGTCGTTCCAGCCGACGATCCGGGCGTCGGTGTCGGACAACTCCCCGCCCGCCTCGGCGGCCTGGTGCTCGAGGTAACTGCCTGCCGGTCGCAGGGTCTCGCCGCGGTAGGCGTCGGTGATGTCCTCGGCGATCACGGCGAGCGAGTGCGCATCGACGTAGCAGTGGTCGAACGCGCAGATGATCGTCGTGGTGTCGGCGTGTTCGAGCGCTGCGAGAACGTGCGACGCCGGCGACAGCGCGGTGCACCCGTCGACGATGGTCGTCCCGATGAGGTCCTTGCAGGTAGAGGCATCGACGTCGGAGATGGTCTCCGCGACCGACACCGCCAGGTCGCCGGGTGCGTGCAGCAGCCGGCGCACCGTACCGTCGCCGTCGGTGACGAAGTGGGCGCGCAGCACCTCGTGGTGGTCGAGAACTGCTTCGAAGGCGCGCTGCATCGCCACGAGATCGATTGTGGGCGAATCGATGTCGAACGTGACGGCCAGCCATCCCGATGCGCCGTCGGCGACGGCGTCGAGGTGGAACCGCTCGTTCTCCGACGGGCCGGTGGTGTGGGGGGCCGCGACACCCGCGGCGGTCGTCGTCCACCGGTGCAGACGGCCGCCCGGCACGTCGAGGTTGGCGAAGGTCGTCAGTCTCATCGGTCACCCCCTGAGGTCGGGACGAGGTCGGCGCGTGCGGCGTGCTCGGCCAGAATGGCGCCGACCCGGTCGTGGAGCTCGGTCACCGAGGCGCGTGCGGCGACGGTGTCGGGCAGGTGTGACAACAGTCGGAGGCCATCGTCGTTGCGGTTGATCCAGAGGTTGGCGTTGCGGGTGCGACCCACGCCCGGGATGACCTGACCGCCCGCGATCTCCGGCGAGGTCTCGTCGGCGAGTCGTCGGAAGTCGAGGTAGGACACCATCTGTGGGCTCCCGTCGTCCGGGACGAAATCGCCCTGCGCGGCCAGCAGTCCGAGAACCGCATGCACCGGGACGGCTTTGAGGTCACGGGTGCGGCGCAGTGCGTCGGACGCGATCAGCACGAGGTCGTCGAAGTCGTCGCCGGCATCGGCCCGGAAGGCCACCGGCGCGAAGGTGCACAGCCATCCCTGCGTCCCGGGCAGTTCCGGATCGCGGGTCGAGAGGACCGTCGAGGTGAAGTAGGCGGGGTCACCGGTGATCTCGTACTCCGCCCTGGCCAGAGCGGCGAAGAGCGCGCCGAGCAACGAGCCTCCGAGTGCCCGCGCACGTCGCTCGCACGCGGCGGTCGCCTCGGCGGAGGCGAGAGGGCGGTCGATCGCGATCGCGTCTAGGGTGTCCGGTCCTGTTAGCCCCAGGTCGAGTTTGGAACGTGGAACGGTCCGACCGTGATCGGCGAGAATCGATCGCCACGTCTCCACGCGCGGGTCGTCGGGCGAGACCAGAGCAGCCCTGCGGTATTCGTCGGCGATGTAGTCGAGGTGACTGCCGGCGGCGAGAACGTCTGCCGCGGTGCCGGATCGGTGGGCCCGATACCGCGCGAAGAGCTCGCCGAGAGCCCCGATGGAAGCGGTCCCGTCGGTGTGCGAGTGATCGGACACGACGTAGAAGCCGAACGACTCGCCCGCGTCGATCGCACCGAAGGCGACCCCGGGCAGCCGGTCGTGGACCGCCTCGGAATCGATGCGGGTGTGCAGGCGGTCGATCAGTGTGGCGTGGTCGCCGGACGGGCCCGTGGCAACGGTGTCGAACTCGATTCCGTCGGGGGCGGCAACCCGTCGCACGATGGCGTCGGACGACACCTCGAAGAAGCTGCGGACCTCGTCATGGGCGCGGACGAAATCGGTGATCGCCACCCGCATCGCCTCGCGGTCCAACGGCTCGTCGATGTCGGTGGCCATCATCACCACGGCTCGATGCGGCGCACCGGTGGCGCGCTTGGCCGTTGCCGCGACGAGGTGGTCACGCTGGAGAAAGGACGGACCCACCGGATGCACAGGAGCACCCTCGGTGACGGCGGAACCGTCCCGGAGTCGCCATTCGACGAGTTCTCCTGCCGCGGGATACCACTCCCGCAGCGTGCCCGCGATCACGACGTGCGGCCGCCCGGTTGCGCTCCAGGGGCGGACATCGCGGTCTCGACGTCGAACGCGGTGTCGCCGGCTTCGACGATCTCGAGGAGCACATCGTTGAAGGTGCGCAGGAACCGGTGCACGTCGTCGGCGCCGGGGTGGTGGCTCGGGAAACGGGCCGAGAGGTTGGTCCCGGTCGGGATCCGGTTGATCCAGAAGTAGACCTCGTCCGACGACGCGGACGCGCTGCGCAGCACGCGGGCGTCGTGGGTGTCCCACTGATCGGCGCCCTCGGCGCCGCGGAGGTCGATGTAGGAGACGACGAACTGCGGCGGGGTGCGGTGCCCGATCAGGTCGGCGATCGGGTGGAACGGGACGGTGCCCAGATCCTTGTACTCGCGTGCGCACTCGGCGACCGGCCCGATGGCCTCGGAGAAGGTGCGTGCGCCGCCCGGCCGCAGATGCACGGGGATCAGCCCGACGAACCATCCGGCGGCCTCGCCCCACTGCAGCTCGGTGCGGGTGTGGACGGGGCTGATGAAACGCAGGTCCCCGGTACCCGAGAGTCGGTGCGTGGTGATCGAGAGGGCGGTGTAGATCCCCGCGGCCATGTTCGCGCCCGCCGCCTTCGAGGCACGGTGGAACCGTTCGGTCTGCTCGGCGTCGAGCAGCCAGGTCGACAGGCTGCCCTGGAAGCGGGAGTGGGTGGTCTCGACGCGCGAGAGCGGACCGACCTGGGATTCCGACGCGGGCAGCGCGCGCGGGAACGCGGGCATCGGGTCCGGCTGGGTCACCGCAGTGGCATCGGAGTGTGCCTGCAGGAAGTTGGCCCACCGGGTCACCTCGACGGTGTCGGCGGCCAGACGGGCGCCGTGGGCTCGCTCGGCGTGGCTGAAGTCGAGGTAGCTGCCGAAGGTGGCGAGGGAGTCGTCGTGTCCCAGCAGGGCCGACTCGTAGAGCCGCGTGAGCTCCTTGATCGCGAACACCTGCGTGTAGGCGTCCATCACGGTGTGATCGGCGCCGAAGACCAGCAGGAACGACCCCGGGGTGTCTTCGGGCTCGACCGTCGTGACCAGGCAGTGTGGCCACGCCAACGGACTGATACGGGTGTTGAACAGCTCATTGATGCGTTCGTAGACCGCGCTGCTGGTCGAGGGCTCCTCGTCCCGCGCGATCGCGATGCTCACCTTGTCGGCCGCGATGATGCGGCGTCCGAACTCGTCCTCGACGTGATCGGCGGCCACATCGGGGTGACGGGTCACCGTCGAGCGGAAGGCCTCGTGCCTGGCGAACCACCGCTGCAGGGTCGCCGCCATGGCATCGGCGCAGAGCGGGTGATCGATCGTGAACGCGGTGCCGATCCACTGGCTGTACCACTCGTCGCCGACCGCGTGGGCGCGACGAGCGTGCTCGAGGTGGACGTAGGACAGGCGTCGTTCGTCGTCGGCCCAATCGTGGTCATCGGCGGTCGGTGTCCACTCGGTGACCGTTCCGGCCGGAAGCGGATAGTCGGCGAGCTCGGTGTACTCCATGAGGAGATCTCCTTACTGTCCTGGCACATATGTGACCTGGCGCATTGACGGTCCCCCAGAGCCCCCGCTCCGTAGCCCTGTCGAAGGGCTCCACTCCACACCAGACACTAATGCGATCGCCGCTGATTTTTTCGTGTCGAGTGAGTATTTAGCCTGTGAAAGTCTCAGTGCGCAAGTGCCTGTGACCGTTCGGCGCCGAATGTTGTCAACTATTACGTATCCGTCAACAGATCTTTGTTTATTGTTATCCGGTTACGCCCAAACCGCGCGAAAGCGTCGGCCAGCTGCGATGCAATTGATCGTTCCAGTAGGGCCACGAATGTGATCCCCGCGCCTCGAAGTCGAAGGTCGCCGGAATCCGCTTGGCGGCGAGCGTGTCGGCGAGTCTGTGGGTGCAGAAGTTCGCACCCGCCTCGATGGCGCCGCCCACGATCAACCGGTCGGCGGGGTTGGTGTTGCCGGGGTAGTTGGGTGCGTCGTAGGGGCCGGGCAGGCCACTGCCGACCGACACGTAGACCGCGGAGCCGCGGAGTCCGTCGGCGTGCAGGAGCACGTCGTGGGCGGCCCAGGCCGGGTTGTTCGGTGCGCCCCACATGTTGGTCGCGTCGCCGCCGAATGCGGCGACGATGGCGCGCGGGATGCCCTGCGAGACGATGTCGGCGGTCGAATAGCACCCGCTGTAGGAGCCGACCGCCTGGAAGAACCCGGGCTTGCGGGCGGCCAGGGTGAGAGCGGAACCCGCACCCATCGAGAGGCCGGCGACACCGTGAATCCCGTTACCCGAGAACTGCTTGTCGAGCAGCGGTGGCAGCTCGCGGGTCAGGAAGGTCTCCCAGCGGTAGCGTCCGAGCTTCGGATCGTCCCGCTGCCAGTCGGTGTAGAAGCTGCCGTTGCCCGCCAGCGGGAGGGCCACCGTGACGTTCTTGTCGCGGAAGAACGTCGCCGCGTCGGACTTGCGCAGCCACATGCTGTTGGTGGGGTCCTCCTCGCCGAGCCCGCTCAGCATCGTCAGCACCGGCCGCGGTCCCGACTGCGTGCGCGGGACGAGAACCTGCACCTTGATCGTCTTCGCCATCGACGCCGAGTACACGTACACGCCGAACTGGGTCGGGCCCTCGGACACGACGCGTTCGATGGAGGAGACCGATGGCGCGGCCGCCGCGGTTGCCGACAAGGATGTGGCGATACACAATGAAGTCAGCGCCGCGATGAGAAATGTCACAGATCTCCGTGAACGCAACGGCCGAGTGGGGCGCATCATCGGAGATGTCCTCGTTACGCGGCTGATTTCTGAGTGCATCAATTGTCCTTACGTGAGTTGAGGCACAGTCTTTCATAAACGATGCGAACGCACGATCCGAGGTGAGCGGAGACGTCAGGTCACGCGGTTCGCTCGAGTATTTCCGCGACCGAGGTGATGGCGCGGAAAGGCTCGATCATTTGCTGTGCAAATGTACGACTTCTGAGCGCGGTATCGGGGTCGAGAATTCTGCGGATGAGATCCGGCAGCGCGGTCCCGTCGACCTGTGAGACGCCGCATGTGGCCCCCAGTCCGGTCTCGCTGATCGCGCGTCCCCACAACGGCTGATCGGCGCTGAACGCCGCGATCAGGCTCGGTACCCCGGCCCGCGCGCAGGCCCCGGTGGTCCCGGCACCCCCGTGGTGGACGGCAGCGACGCAGCGGGGCAGTACGAGCCGGTGGTCCACAGCTCCGACCACCATCACCTCGGGGTTCGCGAGACGCCCGGCGATCGCGTCGGAGTTGGGTCCGGCGCACACCAGGACGCGGTGTCCCTGTGCGCGGATCGTCTCGGCGATGTGGGTGAACGTGGTCGCGGCGTCGGCGAGCGGCATGCTGCCGAACCCGACGTACACCGGCGGCGAGCCCGCGTCGAGCCACGTCGAGACCTCGTCGGACGGGTGATCGCCCTCGGATGCGGGCAACGTCACGAAGCCGGTGAGCGGCCGCTGTGGCCCCCACTCGGCGGCGAGCGTCGGGAACAGTCCGGGGTCGTAGGCCTGGATCTCCGCGGTGCCGGCGCTGCGGAGTCGTCCGCCGAGGGGCCCGGAGGCGGCGGCCATGCCCAGACGCTGTCGCAGCGCGACGTCGCCGCGCCGCGCCGAGCCCAACCAGAAGGCGTGGTCGACCAGCCGCCACACCGCCTTGCTGAGCGGTGGCACCGCCCGCAGGGCGGCCAGCGGACCGAGCGGCACCGGGACACTTCGGCTCGGCCGGACGGGGCAGTAGTGCAGGGGCACGAACGCCGCGTCGCGGAACTCGGCCACCGTCGCGCCACGCTCCTGGCCCATCAGGCCGGTGACGACGAGGTCGGCGCCGTCGGCCATCTCGAGCAGCCGCTCGTCCATCGTGGCCGCGCCGAACTCGGTCACCTCGCGGATGGCCCGCGCGCGCGTACGGGGGTTCGACGACTTCAGGTCACGCTTGATCAGCGGGGACCTCAGCAGGTCGTCGGTGTCCGGGGCGAACATCTGCGCATCGACTCCGTGTCCCCGGGCGAAGTCGACGAGGTTCTCCGGGACACCGACGACCACGTCGTGTCCCCGGTCGGCCATCTCCAGCGCGACGGCGATGCCCGGCTGCACGTCGCCCCGGCTGCCGTTGAGGGCCAGTGCGAGCCTCATCCGTTCACCACTCCCGTGGCGTCAGGGACCAGCGGGCCAGTTCGGCGTGCAGGATCGACGACAACGACGTGCGGCCCAGGGCGTCGGGGTCGAGGCCGATCACCGACACGGTCGTCATCTGACCGGTGTCGTTGACCCACGCGGCGAGTCCGCCACGCAGTTCGCGCAGGCGGGCGGTGCTGATCGCCTGAGTCGTCGACCGCGTGACGATCCCGCCGACCCGGGTGGGGTCTCCGAGCCCGGCCAGGTGGTCGTCGAGGGTGCCGAGGTTCGAGGCCAGTGCCAGCGGGGTGGTGGCCCCCTTGCTCAGTGCGGCCACGGCGCGGTCCCCGAGCGCCTGCATCATCGGCTGGAGCCGCACGAACGTGCCCGGCCGGGCGGTACGCTGGGCGTACACGTCCTTCGACAGCGCCCGGATGGTCGCCAGGTCCTGCTCACGGGCGGCCGATGCGGGTACGTCGAGCGAGAGCCCCAACGTGGCGTTCGCCCGGTCGTCGGGGACGCCACCGCGCAACGACATCGGGATCGAGATCCGCACGATGTCGTCGTCGCCGGCGCGGCCGCCCGCGACGAGCATGCCGACCACGACGGCGATGAAGAGGGTGTTCGACGAGCCGCCCGCGGCGGCGGCAGCGGCCGCCCATTGTTCGGTCGGGATGCTCACGATGGCGACCGGGGCCAACCCGAGGTCGTCGTCGGGTGCGGCTTCGGGATCCCGGGGGACGACCCGGCTGCTCCGTGCCGACAGGGGGGCCTTCTCGTCGCCGTCGCCGTCGGTCGATGTCCTGGCGCGCGCGGAGATCGCCCCACGGGCCAGGGCGACGAGGTTGCGGGTGATGGCGCCGGCCTGTGTCGCGGCGTCGGCGGCCTGGTCGATCAGCCCCGGCGACCGCGCCGCGAACGTCGAGGAGGTCGTGGTGTCGAGGGCGGCCCGGACGGCGTCGAGTACCGCCGAGCCGTCGCCGGCCGCGTGGGCGACGCACAGCGAGACGACCGCGCCTCCGGAGACCAGCGGCGCCGAGCGCAGTTCCCACACCGGGCCCTCGGTCAGATCGAGTGGACGGGACGCGGCCGCGTCGATCCACGCGACGATCGCATCATCGGCCACGGCCTCGGGGTCGGCGACCAGTCGGCCCGACGCGGGGCCGGCACCGACCCAGTGATCTCGCACCAGGGGCAGGCCGGTCCGGCGCAGCAGCCGCCCGAGACGCCCTGCCGCCAGCCGACCGAAGAGCGCTTCGAGCTCGCGTTCACCCGGTGCCGACGTCAGCCGCCAGACCATCTGGTTGACGACGGGCACACCCAGGGCGCGGTCCATCCTGATGAAAAGGTCGTCGTCGGCGGTGGTGCGCAGCACGGGTGGTGTGCGGTCGGGCACGTCGTTCCTCCTGCGTCGAGCCGTGGGTGAGCGCGCTCGTCAGAGCTTGCGCAGATAGATGCGCACGGTGAGCGGCGTCGCGATCGCCATGATCAGCAACGAACCGACCACCGAGTAGACGAGATGGTGGTCGACCTGTCCCTCGTTGGAGAGCAGGCGTACCGCGGAGATCAGCTGGGACAGCGGATTGACCTCGGCGATGGGCCGCAACCACCCCGGTAACGTGCTGGTGGGCACGAACGCATTCGAGGTGAAACCCAGGATGGTCAGCAGCAGTGCCGAGAACCCCTGCACGGCCGAAGCTTTCGTCAGGACGACTCCCATGAGCGCGAACACCCAACTCAACGCGAACGCGGAGAACACGACGAGGGCCGCCGACGCGAGCACGCCGAGCGGGCTCGCCGGGCGGTATCCCATCGCCACGCCGGCGGCGACGGTGATGACGACCGCGATCAGGTACCGCAGGTTCGCGGCGACGAGTCCGCCCGCCAACGGTGCGATACGTGAGATCGGCATCGACACGAAGCGGTCGAGCATGCCCTTGTCGATGTCCTCCCGCAGTTGGATGCCGACGACGACGGTCGAGGTTATCGCCACGTTGACCAGCACGCCGGGGATCAGGGTGGGCAGGTACGTCGTCACGTCCCCGGCGATGACACCGCCGAAGATGCTGCCGAACAACACGGTGTAGATGATCGGCACGATGATGACGTCGACCAGCAGCTGCGGGGAGTGCTTGAACTTGAGCAATCCCCGTCGCGCCAACGTGGCGGTGTCGCGGATCGCCTTGCCCGCACTGATGTTCTCGGTGACCGTCGCCGTGGGGATCGCCGCGAAGACGTTCTCGGTCGAGGTCATTTCTTGCTCCGGTCTTCGGTGAGGGCGAGGAAGACCTCGTCGAGCGAGGGCGAGTGGACGCCGAACTCTCCCACGGTGATCCGTCGGGAGGACAGGGCCGCGATGACCTGTGCCGCACGGGCGGAGTCGGGGACCGGCGCGGTCAGCTCGCCGGTACGGCGGTCGATGTCCACCGAGTGGCCGAGGAGCTCCTCGATCGTCGCGGCCGCGGCCTGGGTGCTGCCGGGATCGGCAAGACGGATGGACAGGGAGAAGCTGCCGACGGACCTCTTGAGAGTCTCGGGGGTACCGCGACCGACCACGCGCCCGTGGTCGATGACGACGAGGTGGTCGGCGAGGGCGTCTGCCTCGTCGAGGTACTGGGTGGTCAGGACGACGGTGGTCCCGGCCGCGACGACATCGCGCACGATCTCCCACAGCTGCGTACGCGTGCGGGGATCGAGTCCGGTCGTCGGTTCGTCGAGGAACAACAGGGCCGGACGATGGATCATGCTCGCCGCGAGATCGAGGCGTCGGCGCATGCCGCCGGAGAAACCCTGGACCGGACGGTTCGCCGCGTCGGCCAGTCCGAACTGGTCGACCAGTTCTCGGGCCCGTCGGCGCGCCTGCGACCCCTTGAGACCGAGCAGTCGGCCGTAGATGTCGAGGTTCTCCAGAGCCGTCAGGTCGTTGTCCACCGACGCATACTGTCCGGTGAGCGAGATCAGGGAGCGGACCGCGGTGGAATCCTTGGCCACGTCGCGACCCAGGATCCGCACCGATCCGGCGTCGGGTCGAAGCAGGGTCGCGAGCATCCGCACGATCGTCGTCTTGCCGGCGCCGTTGGGACCCAGCAGGCCCAGAACCGTGCCCTCGGGGACGACGAATTCGACGTCGTCGACCACCTTCTGGTCGCCGTAGGTCTTGCTCAGGCCCGACACCTCGACGGCCAGAGGGCCGACAGGTCGGGGCCGGTTCGGCGGTGGCTGCCGCGGTGGTGCCTGCCGTGGCGGCGGTGGTGGCTGTCGCCGTGGTGGCGGTGGTGCCTGCCGCGGAGGCGCAACCGAGCGCGCGGACGTCTCCTGACCGGCGAACACGAAACCGTCCGGGTCGCCCGCCGTGTCGTCGTCGCGCCGTGAATGTCGTCCGAGACGCTCTTCGGTCATGATCCGCTTTCCCCCGCGATGGTCGGCATCGGGCCGAAGTGTGCGCTCGCCGCTGATCTCACCGACACAGGCTAGCGGCCCACGCCCGGGCGCACCGTGCGCCACATCACCGACGAGGTCGGGTCACACTCGATGGACCCAGAGCTCGGACAGATGTACGCCGAGTTCGGCGAGCAACCGCCGAACAAGCGGGAGCCCGATACCGATGACGGCCGAGGGGTCGCCGTCGATGCCCTCGATCAGCCACCCGCCGAGGCCGTCGAGGGTGAATGCTCCTGCGACCTCGAGCGGTTCACCCGAGCTGATGTAGGCGTCGATCGTGGCCTCGTCGACGTCGGCGAACCGCACCACCGTCGATGACACCGCGTGCGCCGCCACATCGGGTGATCCCGGGGTGACCCTGATGACGCAGTGTCCGGTGAGCAGGTGCGCCGTTCGCCCGCGTACCGACATCCAGTGCGCGCGGGCCACGTCGGCGGTGTGCGGCTTGCCGGTCAGGCGACCGTCCACGAGAAGCATCGAATCGCACCCGATGACGACGACATCATCGGTGATCTCCGCGTCGTCTGGGAACGTCTCGCGGACCGCCCGCGCCTTGGCCGAGGCCAGGGCGGAGACGACCTCGTCGGGTCGCGCATCGACATGCAGCGCTGCGGCGACTGCGTCCTCGTCGACGTCGGACACCCGCACGAGAGGTGCGATCCCGGCCGCCCGCAACACCTTCAGTCGGGCCGGCGACGCCGATCCGAGAACGACCTGGATCGGCGTCGACGACTCAGTAACCGAACCTCAGGTTGACGAAGTTCAGGGGTGCGAGCGGCTCCGCGGGACGGAGTCGGTCGGTAGGGGTGCCCCACAGGTCGCGGGGGCCGGACGGGGCCGCCTCGCCCGAGCCGGTCGCGGCGGCCAACACGGCCACGATGCTCGCGACGTCCTCGTCGGAGGGATTGCCCTTCACGATCCGGAACACCGGCGCGGCCTGCGCCGTCGCGTCAGCGTCATGCGGGGTGCTCTGGTCGTCCGCGGCGCTCACAGCGGGATGTTCCCGTGCTTCTTGGGCGGGACGGTGACCATCTTGCGCTCGAGCAGCTTGAGCGCGGTCGCGATCTGTCCGCGGGTGTGTGAGGGCGGGATGACCGCGTCGACGTAGCCGCGCTCGGCGGCGACGTACGGGTTGACCAACGTGTCCTCGTACTCCTGCTGCAGCTCGAGGCGCAGGGCGTCGACGTCCTCGCCGTTGGCGGCGGCTTCCTTGAGCTTGCCGCGATAGACGAAGCCGACGGCACCGGATGCGCCCATCACGGCGATCTGGGCGGTGGGCCACGCCAGGTTGACGTCGGCGCCCATGTGCTTGGACCCCATGACGTCGTACGCGCCGCCGTACGCCTTACGGGTGATGACGGTGATCTTGCCGACGGTGGCCTCGCCGTAGGCGTACAGGAGCTTGGCGCCGCGTCGGATGATGCCGTTGTATTCCTGCTCGGTGCCGGGCAGGAAGCCGGGTACGTCGACCAGGGTGATGATCGGGATGTTGAAGCAGTCGCAGGTGCGGACGAACCGAGCGGCCTTCTCCGAGGCGTTGATGTCCAGACATCCGGCGAACTGCGTGGGCTGGTTGGCCACGATGCCGACGCTGCGACCGTCGACGCGACCGAATCCGACGATGACGTTGCCGGCGTAGCCGGACTGCACCTCGAGGAACTCGTCGTCGTCGAGGATCCGCGCGATGACCTCGTGCATGTCGTAGGGCTGGTTCGGCGAATCCGGGATGAGGGTGTCGAGCTCGAGGTCCTCGTCGGTCAGGGTGTCCTCGATCGAGCCGGCGGCGGGAACGGCGACCGGGAGTCGGGGTGCCTCGGCGCGGTTGTTGCTGGGCAGGTATCCGAGGAGGTCCTTGACGTAGTCGAGGGCGTCCTCCTCGTCGGTGGCGACGTAGTGCGCGGTGCCGGACTTCGACATGTGCGTCTGTGCGCCGCCGAGATCCTCCATCGTGACGTCCTCGCCGGTGACCGTCTTGATCACGTCGGGACCGGTGATGAACATCTGACTGGTCTTGTCGACCATCACGACGAAGTCGGTGAGGGCGGGGGAGTAGACGTGTCCACCGGCCGCGGCACCGAGGATGAGCGAGATCTGCGGGATGACGCCCGAGGCGCGGACGTTGCGGTGGAAGATCTCGCCGTACAGCCCGAGCGAGACGACGCCCTCCTGGATGCGGGCGCCCGCGCCGTCGTTGATGCCGATCAGCGGGCGACCGGTCTTGATCGCCAGATCCATCACCTTGACGATCTTCTCGCCGTAGACCTCGCCGAGGCTGCCGCCGAAGACCGTGGAGTCCTGGCTGAAGACGCAGACCTCCCGGCCGTCGACGGTGCCGTATCCGGTGACCACACCGTCACCGACCGGTCGGCGCTCGGCCAACCCGAAGTTGGTGCTGCGGTGGCGGGCGAGTGCGTCGAGTTCGACGAACGATCCCTCGTCGAGCAGGTGCGTGATCCGCTCGCGCGCGGTCAGCTTGCCCTTCGCGTGGGTCTTCTCGACGGCGCCCTCGCCGACGGGGTGCTCTGCCTCGGCCAGGCGACCACGCAGGTCAGCGAGCTTTCCGGCGGTGGTGTGGATGTCGGGCGCGCTGTCTGCGTCGCGCGAGGCTGTTGTCATGGCATCGATGCTAACGAGCGTGCGCTCGGTCACGTGTACCGGCCCAACCTGAGTGTTGTCTCATGTTTGCCGATCCGGGGCCGAGGGGGCCGTCGCGGACGGCCCTACGCTGACCGCATGACGTCGCATCCCGACCCCCGCGCCCTCGACCCGCAACTGATCGGCCAGGCCGCGGGCCCGTTCTGGCGCTCGGTCGAGGTGGTGGCGCAGACGGGGTCCACCAATGCCGATCTGGTGGCTCGATGTGCGGATCGCGACGCGGTGGGGCACGTGTTGATCGCCGATCACCAGGTGGCGGGGAGGGGACGTCATGGACGCGTCTGGTCGTCCCCGCCGGGAGCGCAGCTGGCGATGTCGGCGGCGGTGGGTTCCGGCGGCGTGGCGGCGGCCGGAGTCCTCGGATGGCTCCCGCTGCTGACCGGTGTGGCCGCGGTGCGTGCGATCCGCACGGTCACCGGGGTGGACGCGGTGCTGAAGTGGCCGAACGACGTCCTCGTCGACGGGGCGAAGGTGGCGGGCATCCTCGCCGAACTGGCCCACGGCACACATCCGGCGGTGGTCATCGGGCTCGGCATCAACACCGGCCTGCAGGTGGCCGAGCTGCCGGTACCCACGGCCACGTCGCTGAACCTGCACACCGACCGCCCGGTGGACCGATCCGCGCTCGCCGGTGCGGTCCTCGCCGAACTCGCCGAGGGTGTGCGGTCGTGGCCGCAGGACATCGACGCCCTGACCGCGTCCTACCGCGAGGTGTGCTCCACCATCGGTGCCCGCGTCCGGATGGAGCTACCGGGGGATCGGTCGATCGTCGGGACCGCGCGCGACGTCGACGAATTCGGTCGAATCGTCGTGCTGGCCGACGGGGCGGATTCCCCCACGGCGCTCGCCGCCGGTGACGTCACGCATCTGCGCGCGATTCCGGCCGGCTGACACCCGCGCGCCTAGAACTCCAGGCTCTTCGCGCCCATGGCCCGGATGAGGAAGAAGATCGGTAGCCCGATGACCAGGTGCATCACGGCCGTCCCGATGGCCGAGGTCCACTCCTGGGACAACAGCAACGGCAACAGCACGGCGGCGGCGATCAACAACCCCACGATCCCGGCGAAGAAGCTGTCCGGCGACGGTGTCGTCATGTGCAGGACGTACCAGAGGGCACCGGCCAGGATGGCGCACAGGACACCGACGACGGCGAACCAGTACTCGTCCTGGGCGACGGGGTTCCACACCCCGAACTTGCCGGTCTCGGTGATCCGTTGGCTGATGACCCGGATGATCCAGGCGGCCAGCCAGGCCGCGAGGGCGGTCACGACCGCGGTGGCCAACACACCGCCCGCGAACAGGCCGGCGTTGACACGGGGCCCGCGACGCGGCGCCTTGGGCGCGCGCGTGCGGGAGCGGTCGGCGGCCGGCGGCTGATAGGGCTCGGCGGTCCGGCGACGGTCGTCGTAGTAGTTGTCGGCCGCATAGTGGTCGCCGGCGTAGGGGTCTTGGCCGTACTGGTCCTTGCCGTACTGGTCCTGTCCGTACTGGTCTTGGTAGGGCTGCTGTTCGTACGCTCGTGTGCGCGGGTCTCGAGGATCGTTCGGGTACATCGGCACCTCCCTTTGACGCAAAGTGTAGCGAGTCACACCCGGACGTCCCGACCTCTCGACTAACTTCTACGCATGGGGTATCCGGAGAACATCCTCGCCGACGGCGAACACGTGGTGCTGCACCGTCACCCGCACTGGAAGTGTCTGGTCCTCCCCACGATCGTGTTCCTGCTGGTCACGGCCGCCGCCGGTGTCGCGGGCGGGTACACCACCTCGTCCTCGCTGAGCGGCACCGGTGAGCTCGTGGTGTGGGTCGTCATCGCCGCGGTGTGGCTGGCTCTGGTCGTCTGGTTCTTCCTGCGTCCGCTGATCTCCTGGCGCACAACGCACTTCGTGCTCACCGACCGTCGGGTGACGTTCCGCAACGGCATCCTCACCCGCTCGGGCATCGACATCCCGCTGCAGCGCATCAACTCGGTCGAGTTCCGCCACGGACTCGTCGACCGCATGCTCCGCACCGGGACGCTCATCATCGAGTCCGCGTCGGACGACCCGCTGTCCTTCGACGACATCCCGCAGGTCGAGAAGGTGCACTCGTTGCTATACCACGAGGTCTTCGACAGAGGCGACGGTAACGTGAACACGTGACGGACGTACTGCTGGCCGAAGACGACGAGGCGATCGCCGGACCCCTGGCCCGGGCGCTCACCCGTGAGGGCTACGGCTGCGAGATCGTGACGACCGGGCCCGACGCACTCGAGCGGTCCAAGGACACCCGGTTCGAGTTGCTCGTCCTCGACCTCGGTCTGCCCGAGATGGACGGCCTCGAGGTCTGCCGTCGGGTACGTGCCGCCCGCCCCCAACTCGCGGTGCTGATGCTCACCGCCCGCACCGACGAGGTCGACTTCGTGGTCGGTCTCGACGCGGGCGCCGACGACTACGTCGGCAAGCCGTTCCGACTCGCCGAGTTGCTGGCCCGTGTCCGTGCTCTGTTGCGGCGCAAGCAGGGCGTCGACCTCGTCCTCGAGGCCGGCGACATCCACCTCGACGCGCGGGGACGCAGGGTGCTCGTCGGCGGCAAGGACGCGACCCTGGCCAACCGTGAGTTCGACCTGCTGCGTTTCCTGATGGAACGCGGCGGTGAGGTGGTCAGCCGCGAGGAGATCCTCACCGAGGTGTGGGGATCGGCCGATCTGCGGTCGTCGAAGACCCTGGACATGCACGTGTCGTGGTTGCGCCGCAAGATCGGTGACGACCAGTCGGGCCGCAAGAAGCGCATCGTCACCGTCCGCGGTGTCGGCTTCCGATTCGATCCGGACTAGAGCGGCCGTGCGCAGGCGAATCCTGCTGTCGATGATCGCGATGGTGGTCGGGATCGGCCTGCTCCTGGGCCTGCCGCTGATGTTCACCGCCTGGTGGTGGGTCGACGACCTGGCCCACCAGGACCTCGATCAACGACTCAAGCGGGTCTCGAGCGAGCTCATCGATCAGGAGGTCGCGGGCCGGGAGGGCCCGGCCTCGATCGACAGTGCCCCGTTCCGCCTGCTGCTGCCTGCGAACGGGCGGCTCGAACTGCAGTACCCGGCGGCGCCGGGGGAGACCGACCGGACCGAGGTCGGTGCGGCCATCGGCGATTCCACGGTGAGCGAGTCGGTGAGCCTGGGCGATGCCGGCGCCATCACGATGGAGATTCCGCTGTCCCAGGTGCGCAGCAACCAGTGGACCGCAGTCGGTGTCGTCGCTCTGGTGCTGACGATGTCGGTGGCCGCGGGTACCGCTGTCGCCGCCTTCACCGCCAAACGTCTCGCCGATCCGCTCGAGGAACTGGCCGAGCGCGCGTCGAGCATGGCCCAGGGCGACTTCCACTCGGCGTGGAAGACCCACGGCATCATCGAGCTCGACCGTGTCTCCAGCGCGCTGGAGGTCGCGAACCGGGAGATCGCGCTGCGACTCGAACGGGAGGGCGAGATCGTCGGCGAGGTGTCGCATCAGCTGCGAAGCAGGCTCACCGCCATCCAGCTCCGACTCGACGAGCTGTCCCTGCACGACGACGCCGACGTGGTCACCGAGGCCGAGGCCGCCCACGAGCAGGTCGAACGCCTCAACCGCGAACTCGACGAACTGATCGCGGTGTCCCGCGACTCCGCCGTGGTGCCCAAGGGGCCCATCCCGGTGCAGTCGGCCATCGATCCGCTCGTCCGCGACTTCTCCGATTCCTTCGCCCAGGAGGGCCGGGCGCTGTCGGTCACCTACACCGGTGACACCACGGCGTGGTCCACACCGAGTCGTCTGCGTGAGGCGGTCAGCGTGCTCATCGACAATGCGCTGCGCCACGGTGACGGCGACACCCTCGTCGATGTCGCCGAGCTGTCCGGGGCAGGGATGCTTCGGGTGTCGGTGTCCGACGAGGGGCCCGGTGTCCCCGACGAACTCGTCCCGCACATCTTCCGTCGCGGCTATTCCGCCGGGGGATCGAGCGGGGTGGGATTGTCGCTGGCGCGGGCTCTCATCGAGGCCGACGGCGGCCGACTCGACCTGGCCGCACGACGTCCGGCCACCTTCACCATCGTGGTGCCGACCGGGGAGTCGGGTCCGTTGTCCGGGCCGCGCGAGCGTCCCGTCGGGGCCGTACGCGAGCCCCGCTGAGGTCTACGAGACGGAGTCGGACTGCGAGGCGGGTTTGTTGTCCGACAGGGTGACCTGGCCGGTGGCCAACGCCTCGATCTCCTGGTCCTCGTGGCCCTGCGTCTCCGGGAACGCGAACTTGCGCAGCGCCCAGAACCGGAACGCGAGCTGCAGTACGTTGCCGATGACGTAACCGAGCACGAAGTCGATGATCACCAACTGGGCCACGCTGGCGTGGTTGCGCACGTCGAACAGGTTGTTGGCGATGAACAGCGGCGCCGCCTGCAGGATGACACCCATCCCGCTGATGACGAAGAACAGCAGGACCTCGTGGTGCGTCTGCCGCCCACCGCGGTTCTTGAACGCCCACTCACGGTTGAGGAAGTAGCTCAGGACGGTGGCGAGGGTGCTGGCGATGACCTTCGCGACGACCGGCTTCTGCTCGAGAACCGACAGGCTCAGGCTGTAGAAGATCGCCATGTCGAAGACCATCGTGGACCCACCGACGAGCGCGAACTTGATCAGTTCGTGATGACGGAGCGCCAGCCGCTGGATCGGCGCTGGGGTACGGGCCATCAACCCGTCGATGAACGACACAAGTCCAGAGTGTACGAAACGAACGCGTATTCACCCCCATCGAACGGCTGACCGGGCGCTTTGGGTGTGTTGTGCGGTGGTCATGACACCATTACCGCCGTGAGCAGTGAGACCCCTGAGACCCGGCGTCCGTCCCCGAGCAGCGGCGGTATGCCCGTCGTGGCGATGGTGGGCGGCGGACAGTTGGCGCGGATGACCCACCAGGCCGCGGTCGCGCTGGGCCAGCGCCTGCGCGTACTCGCCGCCTCCCACGACGAGCCGGCCGCACTGGTGACCCCCGACGTCGTCCTGGGCACCCACACCGAACTCGCCGACCTGCGTCGCCTGGCCGACGGCGCCACCGTGGTGACCTTCGACCACGAGGGCGTCCCCACCGAGCACCTCCACGAGCTGGTCGCGCAGGGGGTCACGGTGTCGCCACCGCCGCAGGCCCTGCTCTACGCGCAGGACAAGCTGGCCATGCGCCGCCGGCTGTCGGAGATGGGTCTACCCATCCCGGACTTCGCCGACCTGGCGCCCGCCGCCGATGCCGGGGTGGACGCGCGCACGCTTCTCGACGACTTCTGGACTCGTCACGACGGTCGGATCGTCCTCAAGGCCATCCGCGGCGGATACGACGGTCGCGGGGTCTGGATGCCCGACAGTCTCGACGAGGCCCGGCAGATCCTCCTCGACGCGCAGTCCTCCGACTCGGCGCTGATCGCCGAGCAGAAGGTGTCGATGCGTCGCGAGTTGTCGGCGATGGTGGCCCGCTCGGAGTTCGGGCAGGGTGCGGTGTGGCCGGTCGTCGAGACCGTGCAGCGCAACGGACAGTGCGCAGTGGTCATCGCCCCCGCCCCCGACCTGTCCGACGATCTCGCCGAAGCGGCGGAGCGGATCGCGCTGCGGCTCGCCGCCGACCTCGGCGTGGTCGGTGTGATGGCCGTCGAGCTGTTCGAGACCACCACGCCCGGGCCCGACGGCGGTCGCCTGCTGATCAACGAGCTCGCGATGCGTCCGCACAACAGTGGCCACTGGAGCATGGACGGTGCCGTTACCGGCCAGTTCGAACAGCACCTGCGGGCGGTCCTGGACTATCCGCTGGGCGACACCCGAAGTCGTGCGCCGGTGACCGTCATGGGCAACATCCTGGGTGCGGCGCAGGCGCCGACGATGTCGATGGACGAACGCCTGCACCACCTGATGGCGCGCATGCCCGACGCCAAGGTGCACCTCTACGCCAAGGGGGAGCGTCCGGACCGGAAGATCGGTCACGTCAACGTCGTCGGTGGCCCCGGCTCGATCTCCGACCCCGACTACGTGGCCGCCGTGCGTGAGCGCGCCGAGCGGGCCGCACACTGGATGTCGACCGCGGTATGGACCGATGGATGGGATGAACACAGCGATGGCTGAATCGACGGGACCCGCCCCCGCGGGCGATCCGATGGGCACCAGCCCGTCGGGACCACGGGTGGGTCTGATCATGGGCAGCGACTCCGACTGGCCCACGATGGAGGCCGCGGCGCAGGCCCTCGCCGAGTTCGAGGTGCCGTTCGAGGTCGGTGTGGTGTCCGCGCATCGCACCCCGCAACGCATGCTCGACTACGCCGCGGGTGCCGCCGATCGCGGTGTCTCGGTGATCATCGCCGGCGCCGGTGGTGCCGCCCACCTGCCGGGCATGGTGGCCTCGGCCACGCCGCTCCCGGTGATCGGTGTGCCGGTTCCGTTGAAGTACCTCGACGGGATGGACTCGCTGCTGTCGATCGTGCAGATGCCCGCGGGCGTCCCGGTCGCGACCGTCTCCATCGGCGGGGCCCGCAACGCCGGGCTGCTGGCGGTGCGGATCCTCGCGACCGGTGATCGTGTCCTGTTGGCACGGATGCAGGCGTTCCAACGCGAACTCGAGGCGATGGTGTTGGAGAAGGACGTCGC
>NZ_JAEMTF010000011.1:64717-80062 GCF_016462415.1 Williamsia sp.
TAGCCGCGGAGCCGCATCGCGTTCTCGATGGTGTTGATCACCGCGCAGGGGTCGCGGGACAACAGGTCTCCTGCGACCCGGATCGCCTCCCACCCACGCTCTCGCGCCGCACGATCCCGTCGGCTGTCGTGGGCGCGTTGCTCGTCGGAGGTGTGGAACTCGACTCCGTCGTAGTCGATCCCGATCTTGTAGCGCCGATAGCCGAGGTCGAACCGGGCGATCATGCGGCCGTCGGTGTCGTTGAGCACGATCTGTGAGTCCGGTCGCGGCAGGTGGTTGCGAATCATGACCAGACGCAGCCAGCTCTCGCCCGGTGATTCGGCTGCGGGGTCGATGTACTGGATCAGCTCGCGCATCTGTGGGACACCGTGTGTTCTCGGGTGGGCTCGGGTGTAGGACCACAGTTCGGTGAGGCTCAGCCCGGTCGCGCGAACCAGATCGTCCAGTCGCGCCAGTGCGATCCAGTCCGGACGTCGTCGGCCCAGGTCGTATGCCGTTCGTACAGGGGATGTGACCGTGACTCCGTCGATCGTCTCGATGTCGCCTGGTCCGAGCTGGTCGGTACGGATGACGCGGACCGACCCGCGCATCCTGCCCTGGCCGTCCAGACCGCGGATCAGTTCCACGTCGTGGTCCTCGTCGATGAACTGGGCGCCGTGCAGGATGGCCGCGCTGAGTCCGGCCACCACGGCCCCGTCGCCTGCGCGCATGGCCGCCGCACGGATCCGGTCCGTCGCCGACAACTCGGACGCCAGTGGCGTGTAGACGCCGCGGTGCAGTCGTTGGTGGTCGCGCCGGATGTCGGTCGATCGGGCGTCCGATCGGATGATTCTCGGCGTGCTCGGGGGATCAGGGTGGGGAGATGTCATGCGCTCTTCGACGCACAGGCCGCCAGAACGGTTCAGCCGGGCCGCAACTGCGTGACGAGAGCCCACCACGGGCCAACGACGGCCCAACACGGCAGAGCTACGGCCCAACGCGGGGTGACGAGGGCCCAACACCGGAGAACGAGGGCCCAACACGGGGTGACGACGGCCCGACGCGGGACGGTCAGGCGGGTGTGAGCAGGCGCCGTCGGAACAGGTCGAGCACCTCGTCCAACGCCGCACGGGTCGGTTGACCGGGCTCGTCGATCAGCCCCTCGGTCACCACCGAGTGCGGCGGTCCCATCGCAGCCGGGTTCGCCGATGCGTCAGGCAGTTCGACGGCGGTGAACGCATCGCCGAGCTGCTCGCGCAACCACCCGAACCGCGCGGACGGGCACATTCGGTCGCCCTGGAAACGGAGGCCGAGCACCGTGAGATCACCTGCGGCACACCGTCCCTTGACCTTCTCGAGGTCGGCGGGGTCGATGTCGATCGAGCGGGCCCGCCGACTCGACATCGCGAACGGCAACGACGGTTGCGACAACACCGGCGCGATCAACCGGTCGTCGGCGGCCATCGCGAGTGCGAACCCACCGGTGAAACACATGCCGATCGCACCGACGCCGGGTCCGCCGCACCGCTCGTGTTGCTGCGCGGCCAGCGCGCGTAGCCACGTCACCACCGGCGACGACTTGCCGGTCGCCAGGACGGTGAACTCCCGGCTGATGCAGGCGGGGACGATTGCGCGGGAGATGGTCGCGACCGCGCCGAGTGCGGGGATCCGAGCGTCCATCGGGTCCTTGCCGTCAACGCCGAACAGATGCGGCATCACCGCCGTGCATCCGATGCCCGCCACCGTCCGTGCGAAGTCGGCCACCTTCGGGGTGATGCCGGGCATCTCGGAGATGACGACGACCGCGGGGCCGCTGCCGAGGCGGTAGACCGGTGCCGTGCGGCCGTGTGCGGTGAACTCGGTTCGTTCGAAATCGGCCAATGTGTCGTTGCTCACCGGCATCGTCCTTCGTGGGAGGTCATGTCGTCAGCCTTGCATCCGGAGCCGGACCAGACCACATGATCTGGGTTACCCGTGAGTAACTATTTCCGATTTCCGGCGCTAGCATGAGGAGCACGTATCCACCGGTCCACCACAGTTCTCTAGGAGTTTCGCCGATGTCGGGTAACCCGGATTTCGACCTGTTCGCACTGCCCGAGGAACACGACGCGCTCCGCGAGGCCATCCGCGCGCTCACGGAGAAGGAGATCGAGCCGTACGCGGCCGACGTCGACGAGAACTCGCGTTTTCCGCAGGAAGCGCTCGACGCACTGAACGCGTCGGGTTTCAACGCGATCCACGTGCCCGAGGAGTTCGAGGGCCAGGGCGCCGACTCGGTCGCCGCGTGCATCGTCATCGAGGAGGTCGCGCGGGCCGACGCGTCGGCCTCGCTGATCCCCGCGGTCAACAAGCTCGGCACGATGGGCCTGATCCTCAACGGCTCCGACGAGCTCAAGAAGCAGGTCCTGCCCGATCTCGCGACCGGCGGCGCACTCGCGTCCTACGGACTGTCCGAGCGAGAGGCCGGTTCCGATGCCGCCGCGATGCGCACGCGCGCCAAGGAGACCGCCGACGGCTGGGTCCTCAACGGCGCGAAGGCGTGGATCACCAACGGCGGCAAATCGACCTGGTACACCGTGATGGCGGTGACCGACCCCGACAAGGGGGCCAACGGCATCTCGGCGTTCATGGTCCACAAGGACGATCCCGGGTTCTCGACCGGCGGCTACGAGCGCAAGCTCGGCATCAAGGGCTCACCGACCGCGGAGCTGTACTTCGAGAACTGCGAGATCCCGGCCGATCGCATGATCGGCGACCCGGGCACCGGTTTCAAGACCGCCCTGCAGACCCTCGACCACACCCGCCCCACCATCGGCGCGCAGGCCGTCGGTATCGCGCAGGGTGCGCTGGACAAGACCATCGAGTACATCAAGGACCGCAAGCAGTTCGGCAAGACGATCTCGCAGTTCCAGGGCGTCGAGTTCATGATCGCCGACATGGCGATGAACATCGAGGCGGCCCGGCTGATGGTCTACACCTCCGCGGCGCGCGCCGAGCGTGGTGAGAAGAACCTGGGGTTCATCTCGTCGGCCTCGAAGTGTTTCGCATCCGATGTCGCGATGAAGGTCACCACCGACGCGGTCCAGCTGTTCGGTGGCGCGGGCTACACCCGTGACTTCCCGGTCGAGCGGATGATGCGCGACGCCAAGATCACCCAGATCTACGAGGGCACCAACCAGATCCAGCGGGTCGTGATGTCGCGCGCGCTGCTGCGCTGACACCGGTCGCCGTGAGGCGATCACACCCCACGTCCCACGACGAGGCCATCGCGACTAAGACAGTGTCGCGGTGGCCTTTTCGCTCGCCGTCCGATCGGCGAGTCGGGCGACGTCGGGGTTCGCGATCTGCACCAGGCTCCCGCCGGCGATCGTGACCGACAGCAGGTTGGCGACGACGTTGTCCGCGGTGTCCCAGTGCCGGGTCGACACGATGCGCGCCCCGGGACCGATCCCCGCGGTACCTGCGAAGTCGAGTGCGGCGGTGATGGTCTCACCGGTGCTGCGGCCTGCGAGGGCGATCGGTCCCGCCACGATGGGGGCGAACTGGTCGCCGTGCACCCGCACCGCGGACCCGAAGTCGGTGACCCCGATCGGAAGGTCGGGGACGGGGCGAGCGAACGGGTCGAGCGGCGCGACCGCGACCTCGCCGCCGTGGTCGTTGGCCGCGAGGCGGTCACGGGAGCAGAAGGCACCCCCGGCGGCATCGGACGGACCGATGACGACCTCGCACCCCGCCCACCACGCGCCGAGCAGGATCGCGAACGTCTGCCAGTGCGCGGGCAGGTCGACCGCGACGAGATCGCCCGGGGCGAGACCGAACTCGTCCCGGATCATGTTGGCCGTCTTCGCGGCCCAGTTGGCGGTGGTGACGGTGGACAGTTCGGTCCGCTCGCCGCTCGCGTCGTCGTAGAAGGTGATCAACGGCCCCGCGGGGTCGTGCGCCATCGCGTACGCGAAGACCGCGTCGGTGACCGTCGCGTGGGTGTTCGGGGTCATCGGGACGACGCCTTCCTCAGTTGACACATTGGGGTCCGGAACCGGCGGCGGTGATCGGTGGTGCGGTCGTCGCGGCGGCAGGCGTCGCCGGTGCGGCGCCCCCCTGCGCCTGCGCACCGGTGTCGCTGATCGACCCCGGTCCGGTGTAGGAATCGGTGAGCACGAGGCGGAGGTGTCCCGACGGGACCGAGCCGTCGACCCGAACCGGCAGGCCGCCCATCTGCTTGGCCAGATCGGTTGCGCCGGCGTTGTTCTCCGACGTCGCGACATAGCTGTCGGCGTCGTCGGTGCCCTTGGTGTCGGTCGTGCCGCGGGTGTAGCCCTTGGCGGCGACGATGCCCGAGACGTTCGTGGCGAGTCCGTCCACGGTCCCGGCGTTGGTCACGTCCACGGTGTACTCGTCGCGCGCCAGGGCACCCTTCTTCGACGTCAGCAACGCCGCGGTGAACCGGTGCACGGCGGCCGGGTCCACGGTGACGACCGACTGCTCGCCGTCCTCGCTCCAGCCCTGCTCGTCGGTGACCGGGATGGTCGCGAACTTCACCTTGCCGCCGGTGAGGTCCTTGAGTTGCTCGACGAACTTGAGGATGTCCCAGTTGTCGTCGATGACGATCGACCGCGACACCGCGTCCTCGAGCGCGCTCAGCTTGCCCGGATCGGTCAGTGTCCCCGCCGAGAGCACCTTCTGTGCCAGTGACGCCATGAACACCTGCTGGCGCACGATGCGGTCGAGGTCCCCGCGGGGGAGGTCGTGTCGTTGTCGGACGAAGCTCAGGGCCTTGGCCCCGTCGAGGGTCTGCCGACCGGCCCGGAAGCGTGCGCCCGAGAGGGGCTCGTTCACCGGGTTGCGCAGGCAGACGTCCACGCCGTCGACCGCGTTGGTCAGCAGCACGAAGCCGACCAGCCCGACCTCGGCGTACCGGTCGACCTGGACGCCGGTCAGTTGCGCGACCGTCTGGATCAGGGCCTTGCGGCCGGCCACCGTCGCCACTTTCTCGGCCTCGGCGGGATCGGTCCCGGCCTCGACGAGCGCGGCGCGCTTCGTCTCCTTGGTGGCGCCGTAGGCGGCGTTGATCTTGCTCATGCCGATCCCGGGGACGTCGACGTAGGAGTCGCGGGGGATCGAGATCGCCGTGGCCGAGGACCCGTCGTTCGGGATCCGGATCAGCAGGATGGTGTCGGTGTTGGTGGCGACCTCGTCGCCGGCGTGCAGTTGGGCGGCCTCCGACGCCGACAGCGGGTTGCCCTGCGCGTCGACACGGGAATCGGTGCCGACCATGAGGATGTCGACGGCGCCGTCCTTGCCGTCGCCGAGCGCGAGGCCTCCGAGGCGGGTCACCCCGTTCTGCAGTGAGGTGATGCTGCTCCACGCGAACCCCGTGATCAGCAGCACGACCACCGACAGCAGCGCGATCGCGATTCGTCCGACGTTGCCCGACAGGGTCGGTGTCGCGCCGCGTGCAGGCCCGGCCGACGAACCCGCGGCCTCCGACGACGCCGCGGCGGGGGGTGTCGCGGGTGGTGCGGTCGATCGCCGGGCACCGGCTCGGGTGGAGGCGCCGGCCGGACGTGGTCGACGCGGCTCGCCGGGTTCCCGGGGTACGGCGCGACGCGCACGCCGATCGTCGGGTGGCTGGTGCACGTGACCCCTTCGAGTTCTGTGGTGGCGATGATGTCCTTGCTGTCCCCCAACCCTGAGGCTACTGGGGCCGGTGGGGTCGATCGGTGAGCGCAACGCCGGGCGCGGGGGTCCAATATGCTCACGGCGATGTCTGACCAGGAGGGCACGGGTGTGACGAATTCGACGAGATCGGGCCGGCTGATCGTCACCGGCGCCGGTGGCCAGGTCGGTCGCCTGCTCGCCGATACACCCGGTGCGGTCGGGCTCGGTCACGCCGACCTCGACATCTCCGACGCCGACGCGGTGCGACGGGTCCTCGCCGACCTGGCGCCCGACGACGTGGTCGTCAACTGCGCGGCCTACACCGCCGTCGACGCCGCGGAGACCGACGTCGCGGCGGCCGAGTCGATCAACGTGGCGGGTCCCGCCGCGCTCGCAGGCGCAACCGCAGCCGCCGGGGCCTGGCTGATCCACCTCTCGACCGACTACGTCTTCTCCGGCGACGTGACCAGGGACCGGCCGCTCGAGCCGGCCGACCTGGATCCCGACGCGACGCCGGCCACCGTCTACGGGCGGACCAAACTCGACGGCGAGCGTGCCGCGCGGTCGACGGACCCACGGACGACGATCGTGCGGACGGCCTGGGTCTACACCGGTGCCGTGGGAGGTTCGGACTTCGTCTCCACGATGCGGAGGCTCGAGGTCGAGCGCGACACGATCGGGGTGGTCGACGACCAGATCGGGTCGCCGACCTATGCGGTGGACTTGGCCGCCGCCCTGCACCAGCTCGCACAGACGCCCCCCGAGCACATGGCCCGGGTGGTGGGCACCGCGCTGCACGCCACCAACGCGGGCCGGTGCAGCTGGTTCGACCTCGCCCAGGCGGTGTTCGCAGGCCTCGGGGCCGATCCTGACCGGGTTCGACCGGTCACGACCGCCGAGTTCCCGCGCCCCGCACCACGTCCGGCGTATTCGGTGCTCTCGGGCGTCTCGTGGGCGGATGCCGGGTTGCGGCCGCTGCGCGAGTGGCGTCCCGCCCTGGACGTGGCGCTGCACCCGCGTTCGTTACCCTTGCCCCGTGACAGCTGAGTTGGCCGTGGTGACGGTGACCTATTCCTCCGGCGACCACCTCTTCAACTTCCTGCGCAGCCTCTCCGCGGCGACCACGGTCGACCACGAGGTGGTCATCGCCGACAACGGATCCACCGACGGCGCCCCCGAGGCCGCCGAGCGCGACTTCGACAACGTCACCCTGCTGCGCACCGGCGCCAACATCGGTTACGGCGGTGCCTCCAATCGAGCGGTTGCCGCGACCGATTCGTCCACGGAATTCGTGATCGTGGCCAACCCCGATGTCGAGTGGGTGCCCGGTTCCATCGACGAGATGCTGGCCGTGGCCCGCCGCTGGCCGCGAGCCGGTGCGGTCGGACCGCTGATCCGCGAGCCCGACGGGACCGTGTACCCCTCGGCGCGCCGCGTCCCCGACCTGGTGTCGGGAACCGGTCACGCACTGTTGGGCCGGGTGTGGAAGGGCAACCCCTGGACCGCCGGCTACCGGCAGGACGACGAGGCGATCGCCGAGCGCACCGTCGGGTGGCTGTCCGGTTCGTGTCTGCTCCTGCGTCGCGCGGCGTTCGAGTCGATCAACGGTTTCGACTCGCGCTACTTCATGTACATGGAGGACGTCGACCTGGGTGATCGCCTCGCGCGTGCCGGATGGCTCAACGTCTTCGCGCCCAGCGCCGAGGTGATCCACCGCAAGGGGCACGTCGCCGGTGCACACCCCGAATTGATGTTGCCCGCGCACCACGAGAGTGCCTACCGTTTCCAGGCCGACCGGCATCCGGGAGCCCGCTGGGCCCCGTTGAGGGCTGGTCTGCGCGCCGGGTTGTGGGTTCGGTCACGCATGGCGGTCGCATCGGCCCAACGCGCCGCGACGAGCCGGTCGGATTCGCCTATCGTGATCCCACCATCGACACCTCCGAGGGAGGCCTGAGTGTCCGAGTCCGACAGCGCTGCCGACAAGTCGGCAGGCGCACCCGCCGTTCAAGCTGTGATCCTGGTCGGAGGCAAGGGAACTCGGCTGCGCCCGTTGACCCTGTCGGCCCCGAAACCGATGCTGCCGACCGCGGGAGTGCCGTTCCTGACCCATCTGCTGTCGCGGATCGAGGCCGCGGGTATCACCGACGTCGTGCTCGGGACCTCGTTCAAGGCGGAGGTGTTCGAGGACCATTTCGGTGACGGCTCGAAGCTCGGGATGCAGATCCGCTACGTCACCGAGACCGAGCCCATGGGCACCGGCGGTGCGATCCGCAACGTGCTGGGCGAGCTCACCGCGGACACGATCCTGGTCTTCAACGGAGACGTGCTCGGTGGCACCGACGTCCGGGCCGTGCTCGACACACACCACACCTCCGGTGCCGACGTCACCATCCACCTCGTGCGGGTCGGTGACCCCCGCGCGTTCGGGTGCGTCCCCACCGACGACGACGGTCGCGTGACCGCCTTCCTGGAGAAGACCCAGGATCCGCCCACCGATCAGATCAACGCCGGGTGCTACGTCTTCAAGCGGTCGGTCATCGAGGAGATCGACGCCGACCGTCCCGTGTCGGTCGAGCGGGAGGTGTTCCCCAACCTGTTGGCCCACGGGCGTCACGTCCACGCGCACGTCGACGCGGGGTACTGGCGCGACATGGGTACCCCCGAGGACTTCGTGCAGGGCTCGGCCGATCTGGTGCGCGGTATCGCGCCGTCGCCGGCGCTGTCGGGTCAGCGCGGGGAGTCCCTCGTGCACGAGGGCGCGGGCGTCGCTCCCGGGGCCGTACTCATCGGTGGCACGGTCGTCGGCCGCGGCGCCGAGATCGGTGCGCGGGCACGCCTCGACGGCGCCGTGGTGTTCGACGGTGCGGTGATCGAGGCGGGCGCGGTGGTCGAACGCAGCATCATCGGCTTCGGTGCCCGGATCGGTCCGCGAGCCCTGGTCCGCGACGGCGTCATCGGCGACGGCGCCGACATCGGGGCGCGCTGCGAACTGCTGCGCGGCGCCCGGGTCTGGCCCGGTGTGACCATCCCCGACGGCGGGGTGCGCTTCTCCACCGATGTCTGACACCGGACCGGCCGTGCGCCGGTTCGTCGTCATCGGCGACTCGTTCCCCGAGGGTGTCGGGGACCCGGAACCGCGCTGTCCCAACGGTGTTCGCGGGTGGGCGGATCGGATGGCCGAGGTGCTCGCGCGCCGTGCGGTCGAGACCGGCGGCAGTCCCACGCGATATGCGAACCTCGCGATCCGCGGTAAGTTGCTCGGTCCGGTCGTCGACGAACAACTCGAGCCCGCCGTGGCGTTGGACCCCGACCTCATCGGGATGTGCGCGGGGGCAAACGATCTGTTGCGCCCGTCGGTCGACATCGATGCCATCATCGCCCGCTACGACGACGCGCTGGGTGCATTGGTCGACACCGGCGCCCGGGTGTTCACGTTCACGGCCTTCGACACCGGGGGCCGACCGCTGTTCGCCGCGATGCGCGGCCGGTTCGCGATCTACAACGAACTACTGCGTGAGGTCGTCGAACGGCGTGGCATCGAGCTGGTCGATTTCTGGCGCATGCGTGAGTTCTCGGATCGACGGATGTGGGAGTTCGACCGGATGCATCTGTCCTCGGCGGGTCACCACCAGATGGCGATCCGCGTGTTGGAGTCGCTGGGCATCGACCACGACCTCGTGCCCGTGGCGTTCGGTCCGCCCGAGACGATGACGGCGGCGCAGCGGCGAAAAGACAACCGGCAGTGGGCTGCTCAGGCGGCCGCACCGTGGATCGGGCGGCGCCTGCGCGGCCGGTCCCGCGGCGACAACATGACCCCCAAATACCCCGACCTCACCGAACTGTCGCCTGCGACACGGTGATCGGCGCCGGCGGACCGACGCGTCAGTCCTCGGGACCGGGGCGCTCGGCCCGGGTGGCCGCGAGCAGTCCCCGCCCGAGCGGGATCACCACCGGCAGCAGTGCGTCGTTCTCCGAGATGAGCAGGGCCGCCTCCCGTGCCGCCACGGTGTCGGGGTCGGTGTGCGACGGGTCGGCGATCCGACCGTCCGCGGTCGCGTTGTGCACCAACAGCACACCGCCGGTTCGCAACAGGCGCAGGCCCTCACGGACGTAGCGGGGCTGGTCGATCACGGCCCCGTCGACGAAGACGAGGTCGTAGGAGGCGTCGGCGAGGCGGGGGAGGACCTCGGCGGCGCGGCCGTTGATCAGGCGTGTCCGTGAGGCCGCGACCCCGGCGGCGGTGAAACCCAGCTTGGCGGCGCGCTGGTGTTCGGACTCCGGGTCGATCGTGGTGAGTACGCCATCGGCGCGCATCCCGCCCAGCAGCCACAGACCGCTGACGCCTGCGCCGGTGCCGATCTCGACGACCGACCGTGCGTCGACGAGCCGGGCGAGCAGGCAGAGCATCGCGCCGACGGCGGGGGAGACGGCGGGCGCGCCGAGTTCCTGGGCGCGTTCGCGGGCCGCGATCAGCGCGTCGTCCTCGGCGATGGCCGACTCGGCGTAGGCGCGCAGCGAGTGGGGATCGGGTGAGGTCTCACCGGTGGTGTCGGACACATCGAAGAGGTTATCCCCCGTGCCCGTCGACCAGGGAACGCGACTCTCAGGGAAACCTCAGCTCACTCACACTGCTTGCACACGCCGATGTACCAGAGTCATCACCAACAGCAGATGTGGTGGTCATGGGAACAAACCCTCCGGGGCTCGAGTTGCCAGCAGTGACCCCCACATCTCACCCAGAGGAAGTGGAGCCGCGCAGATGACCGAATCTCCCCAGCTCACCAGCGACACCGACGGCACCGTCGTGGGAGGTACCGCGCGCTTCGACGAGACCGGCGACGGCGCCCTGATGCCGTCCTGGGACGAGCTGGTTCGTGAGCACGCCGACCGGGTGTACCGCCTGGCCTACCGGCTCTCCGGCAATCAGCACGACGCCGAGGACCTCACCCAGGAGACCTTCATCCGGGTCTTCCGATCGCTGTCGAACTACCGCGCGGGCACGTTCGAGGGATGGTTGCACCGCATCACCACCAACCTGTTCCTGGACATGGTCCGGCGCCGCGCGAAGATCCGCATGGAGGCACTCCCCGAGGACTACGAGCGAGTTCCCGGCACCGCCCCCGACCCGGAGCGCGTCTACGTCGAGGCCAACCTCGACCCCGACCTGCAGCAGGCGCTCGACGCGCTGGCCCCGGAGTTCCGCGCCGCGGTGGTGCTGTGTGACATCGAGGGTCTCTCCTACGAGGAGATCGCCACGACGCTGGGGGTGAAGCTCGGGACCGTACGCAGTCGCATCCACCGCGGCCGCCAGGCCATCCGCGATCACCTCGCGTCGAACGGCCACACCACCAGCCGCTCGGTCGCCACCCCCGCGCTGTAGTCGCACCCCCGGGAACCCTCCGGACGCTCGGTTCGTTGTCCTCGAGGTCGGGCGGGTGGATGCCCGGCACGCCGGATGCGCGTTCGCTATCGTGGTCGATGGTCCGCGAACCGCGGACCGTTCGCATCCGGGCCGAACCGCGAAGAGGGGTGATCGAGATGGCCGACCGAAATCGCTGGACTCCCGCGAACTCGTCGTTCTCGCCGAACGCGTCCTACCGAGCGCCCGGCTCCGATGGTGGCCGGTCGTTCGCATCGACCGACCACCTGGCCACCGAGGCGATCGCCGCCTATGTCGACGGCGAACTGCGCATGAACGCCTACCTCCGGGCCGCCCGTCACATCGCGGCCTGTACCGAGTGCGCCGCCGAGGTCGAGGCCCAGACCTCCGCCCGCAGCGCCCTGCGTTCGTGTGCCGACGTGACCATGCCCGTCGACCTGCTGGGCCAGCTCAACCAGATCCCGACCCGGGAGATCGATCTGCGCAGCGCCATGGCGCGTCGCGAGGCCGAGCGCAACGACGAGCGTCGCGTCCCGCGCGGACCGCTGTCGGCCCCGGGCTTCCCCATCCACCGCCCGAGCCGGTGGCGTAATCGTTGACCTCTGATCAGCAGTTCGGCGGCCCGACGTCGTCGGACCCCGGCCCCGACGGTCCGAACGGTCCGTCCTCCTCAGAGCCGCAGCCCGGAGCTCGCCGCCCCCGGCACTCGCCGATCTCACCGCAGACCGCGGCTGTCTTCGGACGTCCCGACGGGGTGGCCGGTTCGTTCGCGACCCCCGACCACGCCCGTACCGGACCCCGACAGCCCGTGGTGGCCGACCCCGACCCGGTGCTGCGAGAGGCGTTCGCGCGACCGTCCGACGATGTCGACTCGCTGCAGCGAGATCCGGACTCCCGCTTCGGTGAGACCGAGCAGGTGCCCGTCCCCGCCGACCCGTGGCGCGATCCGGCCAGCATCGCCGCCATGGACCGCCCCGCGGTCGACCGTCCGGCCGCTCCCGTGCCGACCGTCCCCGGACGCAAGCTCGGTGCGCGCGAACTGCTCTTCGACCGCGTCGTCAGTTGGCGGGCGCTGGCCGTGCTGGCCGTCGTCGCGGTGCTCATCGGCGGGATCGGCGGCCTGCTGGGTCGGGTCACCGCCGAGGTCACCCCTCCGCTGAACTCCGACTCGGTCTCCCTCGGCGAGGGCGGGTCGACCCCCGGCGGGAACCGGGGACAGGTCGCCCGGGTCGCATCGGCCGTCGAGAAGGCGGTCGTCGCCATCACCGTCAGCACCTCGAGTGCCGTCGGCACCGGGTCCGGGGTCGTCCTGGACAAGAACGGTTACATCGTCACCAACAACCACGTCATCTCGCTCGCCGCCACCCAGAAGGCGAAGCTCGAGGTCACCTTCTTCGACCGCCAGCGGGTACCCGCGCGCATCGTCGGGCGCGACATCCGCACCGACCTCGCGGTGATCAAGGTCGACAACATCGACAACCTCACCACCGCGGCACTGGGCAACTCCGACGATCTCGCCATCGGGCAGGAGGTCATCGCCTTCGGATCGCCTCTGGGCCT
This sequence comes from Williamsia sp., assembly GCF_016462415.1. GTDB lineage: Bacteria > Actinomycetota > Actinomycetes > Mycobacteriales > Mycobacteriaceae > Williamsia_A. Next base: position 77,295 of record NZ_JAEMTF010000011.1, read on the forward strand.
CGACCGCACCGTCACCAGCGGGATCGTCAGCGCCACCCACCGCGCCGTCCCGCTCCGCCCCGACGACACCTCCGACACCAACGCCGTCATCGACGGGATCCAGACCGACGCCGCGATCAACCCCGGCAACTCCGGCGGACCCCTGGTCGACGACGACGCGAAGGTCGTCGGCATCAACACCGCGGGCCTGGTCCCCGGAGGCGGGTCCATCGGCCTCGGTTTCGCGATCCCCATCAACGAGGTCCGCGGTATCGCCGAGGAACTGATCCGAGACGGGCGCGCCGTGCACGCGCAGATCGGCGTCAACAGCAGTTCGGTGCGCAACGACCGGGTGCTCGGCGCCCAGGTCCGCAACGTGGTCGACGGATCCCCGGCGCAGCGCGCCGGCCTGCGGGAGGGTGACGTCGTCACCGAGTTCGACGGTCGACCGATCGACGGCGCCGACGAGCTCACCGTCGCCGAGCGCACGTCGACACCGGGCAAGAGGGTTCCGCTGACCTACTGGCGGGACGGTCGGACCTTCGACACCACCATCACGCCGGCGAGCGACGCCTGATCGGCGTGGTCGGACCCGGGGTAGCCTGAAGCCGTGTTCAGCAGCGTCGGTTGGGGAGAGCTCCTCATACTTCTGATCGCCGGTCTCGTCATCCTGGGGCCGGAGCGTCTGCCCGGTGCGGTCACCTGGAGCATGAAGTCGCTGCGTCAGGTGCGCGAGTACGCCTCCGGCGCGACCAGTCAGCTCAAGGACGACCTCGGGCCGGAGTTCGAGGACTTCCGGGCGCCCCTCGCCGAGCTGAACCAGCTGCGCGGGATGAGCCCGCGCTCGATCATCACCAAGCACCTGCTCGACGGCGACGAGTCGTTCTTCACCGGCAACTTCGACGACACCACGACGATCAAGCCCGTCTCGGCGCCGATGCCCGAGATCACCCCGGCGCCCTCGGCGTCTGCGGTGTCGATGGACAAGACGTCGGTCACGAAGGCCACGACCAAGGCGACCACGAACGCCGCCGACCCGGCGTTCGATCTGGACCGACCGGTGACGCCGCCGCGGCGCGAGATCGCCGACTGGGACGCCACCTAGGCGGATCCGGAGAACCGCCGGGCGTCACCGCCTAGAGGTTGCGCGCGGTGTCGATGCCCAGGCTCATGCCGGCCAGTCCACGCCTGCGGACCGCGAGACGCTCCGCCACCTCGAGCAGCGCCGCACCGGCGGCCGAGGACGGCGCGGAGAGCACCAGGGGCATCCCCGAGTCGCCGCCCTCACGCAGCGCGGTGTCGAGTGGGATCTTGCCGAGCAGTGCGACGTCGGAACCGACTGCCCGGGTGAGGCGTTCGGCGACGAGTTCGCCGCCACCGGAGCCGAACGGCTCGATGCGGCTGCCGTCGGGCAGCTCCATCCATGACATGTTCTCCACGACGCCGACGATCTTCTGACGCGTCTGCAGCGCGATCGCACCTGCGCGTTCGGCGACCTCGGCGGCGGCCTGCTGTGGGGTGGTGACGACGAGGATCTCCGCACCCGGGATGAGCTGCGCGATGGAGATGGCCACGTCACCGGTACCCGGGGGCAGGTCGAGCAGCAGCACGTCGAGATCGCCCCAGTAGACGTCGGCGAGGAACTGCTGCAGGGCGCGGTGCAGCATGGGTCCGCGCCACACGACGGGAGTATTCCCGCTGGTGAACTGCGCGATCGAGATGAACTTCACGCCGTGCGCCATCGGCGGCATGATCATCTTCTCGACCTGGGTCGGCTTGGCGTCGTTGCCCATCATCCGGGGAACGGAGTGGCCGTAGATGTCGGCATCGAGCACGCCGACGGTGAGACCGCGCTGCGCCATCGCCGCGGCGAGGTTGACTGTGACGCTCGACTTGCCGACCCCGCCCTTGCCGGACGCGACGGCGTAGACGCGGGTCAGCGAGCCCGGCTGGGCGAAGGGGATCACCGGCTCGGCACGGTCACCGCGTAGGGACTTGCGGAGCTCGGTGCGCTGGGCGTCGTCCATGACGTCGAGTTCGACCCGGACCGCACCGACACCGGGTACGTCCGCGGCTGCGGTCGTGACGCGGTCGGTGATCTCGGTACGCAGCGGGCAGCCCGAGGTGGTCAGGTAGATGCCCACGTCGACGCTGCCGTCCGGGGCCACGGCGATGGACTTGACCATGCCGAGGTCGGTGATGGGTTTGCCGATCTCGGGATCGGTCACCTTCGACAGCGCGATCCGGATCGCCGATTCGGTGTCCGCGGGGGTTCGGGGGGAGTTGTCAGTCATCGCCGACCAGAGTATCCGCCGCCGCGAGCGGGTCGGACCGGCGTGTGGCTATGCCAATGCGAGCGCCGGTGTCGGACGCAGCGTCAGGGTGCGGACGGTGCAGGTGCCCGTGCTCTCCGTCGTCGTCGTGAGGGCCTCGGTCAGGGCGCCGCTCAGTACGACGGGTCCGCAGCGCGCGCCGAGTGCATCGACCCCGACGTTCGACACCTCGACGGCCGTCGCGCTGGTGGGTGTCACCGTCCAGGGGATGTTCGCGGTGCGGGCCAGACCGCACAGTGCGTTGGCGCCCCGGATCACGGCCTTGCTGATGGTGGCGGTCGTCCCGTCGGCGCTGGTCGCGCCGGTCAGGTCGAGGGTGCAGGTCACCGGCCCGGCCGGTGAGGTGACGACGATCGTGGCCGGGGTGGTGAACGTGGTGGACACCGTCGTGAAGCGCGCGGCCGGTCCGGCAGCGGTCGACGGGTCACCGGGGGCGGCGGGCGCGCGCTTCACGAC
>NZ_JAEMTF010000236.1 GCF_016462415.1 Williamsia sp.
GCTGTGTTCCTGTCCGGACTGACAGTTCTCGTGAGTCTGTCGGCGGTGCTGTTGGTGCCGGCACCGGCCGTGCGCACCATGGCGGTCGGGATCATGCTGGCCGTGGTGTTCGTCCTGGCGGCCACTCTCACGCTGTTGCCGACGGTCCTCGGTGCGCTCGGACCCAGGGTCAACGCCATCGCGCTGCCGTATGCGAAACGTCAGGAGCATCGCTCACCGGTGTTCCACCGGTGGGGCACGCTGCTCCACAAGCATCCGTGGCCGTTCGCCGTCGTCTCACTGGGCATCCTGGTGTTGCTGGCGCTACCGGTGTTCGGACTCAAGGTCGCGATGCCATCGATCTCGGTGGTGCCGCAGGACTCCGCTGTGCGACAGGGCTACGCCCTCGTGCAAGAGCAGTTCGGTCCCGGTGCTCCCGGTGCGTTGCAGGTCGTCGTGCCGCAGACCGACGCTGCCTCGACCGCGACCGCCGCCGCATCGAGTCCGGGAATCGCGATGGTGACCTCGCCGCAGCCCGCGCGCGACGGATCGGGCTACGCATTGCTGCAGGCGATTCCGTCGGTCGACCCGTCCGATGCGCGGATGGGGTCGATCCTGAACACCCTGCGTGACCGGCTGCCCACCGACGCACTGGTCGGCGGCGCTCCCGCAGAGAACCTCGACCTGCAGAAGGCATTGAACGACTACCTGCCGGTCATCGTCGGGGTCATCCTCGCCCTGGGATTCGTGTTGCTCCTCGTCGCGTTGCAGGCACCGCTCATCGCATTGATGGGCACGATCGTCAGCCTGCTCTCGACCGGAGCTGCGTTCGGTGTTGCCAAGCTGATCTTTCAGGACGGGCACGGGTCATCGCTGCTCGGCTTCACCCCGCAGGGATTCCTCGACGGGTGGGGGCCGGTGTTCTTCTTCGCCATGATCTTCGCGATCGCGATGGACTACACCGTGTTCCTGCTGGCCACAGCGAAGGAACACTACGAGCGGTCCGGCGACCCCTACTGCGCCCAGATCGACGGCATGGCTCACTCGGGACGGGTCATCTTCGCCGCCGCGGCGGTGATGGTCGCGGTGTTCTTCACCTTCGCCCTCGCCGATCCACTCCCCCCGAAGGAGATGGGGATCATCCTGGGAGTCGCAGTCCTGCTCGACGCCGTGCTCATCCGACTGATCCTGCTGCCGGTGTTGCTGCGCATCACCGGACACGCCGGGTGGTGGTCGCCCACCTGGCTACGGCGAGCGCTACCGGCGATCAGTTTCTCCCACAACTGAATCACCCCACACCCACCAGCACGACCACACCAAGGAGCACCCATGAACCTCGGACTGACCACCACACTGACCGACACCGACTTCGACGACGCCAAACAGAAAGTGACCGCCGCACTCGCCGACCAGGGCTTCGGCATCCTCACCGAGATCGACGTCCAGGCGACGTTGAAGAAGAAGCTCGACGAGGACATGGAGCCCTACACCATCCTCGGCGCCTGCAACCCCACCCTCGCCCACCAGGCGCTCGGCGTGCAACCACAGATCGGAATGCTGTTGCCCTGCAACGTCGTCGTCCGCGCCGACACCTCCGACACCAGCGGCCGTTCCATGATCATCGAGGCAATGAACCCCGACCTCATGGTGTCCGTCACCGGCGAAGCCGGCCTCGAACCAGTCGCGGCCCGGGCCTCGGAGCTCCTCGGCAACGCCATCGCCGCACTCGACAAC
>NZ_JAEMTF010000012.1:0-4293 GCF_016462415.1 Williamsia sp.
GCCCCACCGACCTTGCACTCGACCCACCCGAGTGCTAAAAAGGCTGTTGGCACTCTCGAACCGTGAGTGCCAGGTCGGACCGGTGAGATCGGGTCTTCACTGACACCCCGGTCGTCCGTCGCGGGCACCGAATCCGGCCATGAAATCTTTCAGTGTCACCCCCAATCGGAGGATCACTTCGCAATGGCCAAGATCATCGCGTTCGACGAAGAGGCCCGTCGCGGCCTCGAGCGGGGCCTGAACGCCCTCGCCGACGCAGTAAAGGTGACGTTGGGACCCAAGGGTCGCAACGTCGTTCTGGAGAAGAAGTGGGGCGCCCCCACGATCACCAACGATGGTGTTTCCATCGCCAAGGAGATCGAGCTGGAGGACCCCTACGAGAAGATCGGCGCCGAGCTGGTCAAAGAGGTCGCCAAGAAGACCGACGACGTCGCGGGCGACGGCACCACCACCGCCACCGTGCTCGCCCAGGCTCTCGTCCGTGAAGGCCTGCGCAACGTCGCGGCCGGCGCGAACCCGCTGGGCCTGAAGCGCGGCATCGAGAAGGCCGTCGCGGCCGTCACCGAGTCGCTGCTGGCCTCGGCCAAGGAGATCGACACCAAGGAGCAGATCGCTGCGACCGCCGGTATCTCCGCGGGCGACGCGTCCATCGGTGAGCTCATCGCCGAGGCCATGGACAAGGTCGGCAAGGAAGGCGTCATCACCGTCGAAGAGGCGCAGACCTTCGGTCTGTCCCTCGAGCTGACCGAGGGCATGCGCTTCGACAAGGGCTACATCTCGGGCTACTTCGTCACCGACGCCGATCGTCAGGAAGCGGTCCTCGAGGACCCCTACATCCTGCTGGTCTCGGGCAAGGTCTCGACCGTCAAGGACCTGCTGCCGCTGCTGGAGAAGGTCATCCAGGCCGGCAAGCCGCTGCTGATCATCGCCGAGGACATCGAGGGCGAAGCGCTCTCGACCCTGGTGGTCAACAAGATCCGTGGCACCTTCAAGTCGGTTGCCGTCAAGGCCCCCGGCTTCGGTGACCGCCGCAAGGCCATGCTCGCCGACATCGCCATCCTCACCGGTGGCGAGGTCATCAGCGAAGAGGTCGGACTCTCCTTGGAGAGCGCCGGCATCGAGCTGCTCGGTACCGCTCGCAAGGTCGTCGTCACCAAGGACGAGACCACCATCGTCGAGGGCGCGGGAGATTCCGACGCCATCGCCGGTCGTGTCTCGCAGATCCGTGGCGAGATCGAGAACAGCGATTCCGACTACGACCGTGAGAAGCTGCAGGAGCGTCTGGCCAAGCTGGCCGGCGGCGTCGCGGTCATCAAGGCCGGCGCTGCGACCGAGGTCGAGCTCAAGGAGCGCAAGCACCGCATCGAAGATGCCGTGCGCAACGCCAAGGCCGCTGTCGAAGAGGGCATCGTCGCCGGTGGTGGCGTCGCTCTCCTGCAGTCGGAGTCGGCCATCGACGGCCTCACCCTCGAGGGTGACGAGGCCACCGGTGCCAACATCGTGCGCGTCGCGCTCGAGGCCCCGGCCAAGCAGATCGCCTTCAACGCGGGCCTCGAGCCCGGAGTTGTCGCCGACAAGATCCGCAACTCGCCGATCGGCACCGGCCTCAACGCCGCGACCGGCGTGTACGAGGACCTGCTCGCGCGTGGCATCAACGACCCGGTGAAGGTCACCCGCTCGGCGCTGCAGAACGCAGCCTCGATCGCGGCTCTGTTCCTCACCACCGAGGCCGTTGTCGCCGACAAGCCCGAAAAGGGCGGCGCCCCGGCGATGCCGGGCGGCGACGAGATGGGCGGCATGGGCTTCTGATCTAGATCAGAACCCGCAGTCGCACCACGCAGCTGACGACCGAAGGCCGGTCACCCGACACGGGTGGCCGGCCTTCGGCGTTGTCACACCGCCGGAAAGTCGGACACCGGGTACGTTATTCGCGTGACTAAGAGTGGCCGGGGTGGCCGGTTCAGTGCTGCATTCCTCGTCGCGGTGGCTGCCGCGTCTCTGACCACCGCGGTGGCGGCGTCCCCCGCGCAGGCAGCTCCGATCAACTGGGGTCCGTGCCCCAAGATCCACGGCGCGTCTCTGGCCACGCAGTGCACCGTTCTGCGGATGCCCCGCGACTACGCGCGGCCCTCGGCCGGGACCATCGCGGTGACGGTGTCGAAACTGCCCGCGCGCGATCAGGCGAACAAGCGCGGGGTGCTGATCGGCAACCCCGGTGGACCCGGCGGCGACGGCATCCCGATGTTCAGTCAGTTGCTCACCCCCGCGCCTCTTCGTGACCAGTGGGACCTGATCGCGGTCCAGCCGCGCGGCCTGCTCGACGCGAATCCCGTCGCCTGTGCCGAGGTCTCCGGCATCAGTCCGGCCGCCGTCTTCACCGCCGGAGCGGTCGCCCGCTCGGCCTGCAACGCGCGCACGCCGGGTGGCACCGCGGACATCACGACCGCGAACACGGCCCGCGACATCGAGTCCGCGCGAGCGCAACTCGGCCTCGGTACAAAGGTCAGCCTGCTCGGGATCTCCTACGGCACGACGTTGATGTCGACGTACGCGACACTGTTCCCTCAGCACGTCGACCGACTGATCCTCGATTCCGCCGTCGACCCGAACCTGGAATGGAACACGCTGCTCACCGCCCAGACCGAGGGGTACAAGGCGCGTGTGCACGCTCTGTTCGCCTGGATCGCGCAGCGCGACAACGTCTATCACCTCGGGAAGACCCCGCTGGCGGTGTACCGCACGTGGAGCCGCAAGGTGACCGCGGAGGCCGGTGTGCCGCCGTCGCTGTCACCGCCGCCCGCTCGGGTCGGCGACGCGCCCCCGGCCCTGCGTGGTGCGGCCCGGGCCTACCTGGCCGGTGTAAACACGAACGCGGCCACCCGTGCGTACTTCGACAACCTCGTGGCGAGCATCGCGACCGGCAAGTCGCAGAACGCGTCGACGCTGCTCTCGTTGACGCGCGCCGCGGCGCCGTCCCGTGACAACTGGCCGATCATCGCCCAGCGCATCATCGCCGCCCCGAAGCCGGCGCCGAAGTACCCGCCGGACGTGCAGAAGCTGCTCGTGAACTCGTCTCAGATGCAGACGATCCTGCTGTGCAACGAGAACGCGGTCCCCGCCCGCCCGCAGGTGGCGCCCGCGTCGCTGCTCGACTCCTTCGTCATCGGTGACGTGTTCACCGGTCCGGGCTACCTCTACGAGTCGGGCCTGGCCTGCTCCGGCGCTGCGCCGGTGGCGCGGCCGGTACGGATCAGCAACCGTGGTCTGGCGACACAACCGCTGCAGTTGCAGAGCGTCGGAGACCCGCAGACCCCGTATCGGGGCGGTCTGGTGCACCGCGACCGCATGGGGTCGCACCTGATCACGGTCGGCGGGGGCGACCACGCTCAGTTCGGCCGGGCGAACCCGGTCGTCGACGCCGCGATCGTCGAGTACCTCCGCACCGGTCGCACGTCGGTGACCAGCGCGCCGCAGGCCCCGGTCACGACGCCATTGCTACCGGCGAGGCGATAGCGCGGAATCGACCACGGCCGTCCGGTGTTGTGCTCGTCATGAGCAACCCCATCTCCGTCGACGTGTGGTCCGACATCGCCTGCCCCTGGTGCTACGTGGGCAAGCGACGCTTCGAGGCCGGTCTGGCCGCCTTCGATGGTCGTGACGACGTCACGCTGACCTATCACAGCTTTGAGCTGGCCCCCGACACCCCGGTGGACTTCGACGGTTCCGAGATCGACTTCCTGGCCCAGCACAAGGGGATTCCGGTCGACAAGGTGGAGCAGATGCTCACCCAGATGACGGGTCTCGCGGCCGACGAGGGCCTTGCCTTCGACTACGACGCGCTGGCGCACACCAACACCCGCAAAGCCCACGAGGTGTTGCACTTCGCCAAGCAGCACGGGGTGCAGCTCGACCTCGCCGAGCGGTTGTTCGCCGCCTACTTCACCCAGGGGCGTCACCTCGGCCGCGACGACGAGCTGGCGGATCTGGCCGCGGAGGTCGGACTCGATCGAGACGAGGTGCTGGCCGCGCTGGCGGGCGGGGATTTCGTCGACGCGGTCGACGCCGACATCTCCCAGGCGCGTGCGTACGGCATCAGCGGAGTCCCGTTCTATGTGATCGACGGGCGTTACGGGGTCTCGGGTGCGCAGCAGCCCGAGGTCTTCCGTTCCGCACTCGAGCAGGCCCGGGCCGACGGTCAGGTGGCGGCACAGTGAGTACCGAACCCGGTGTGACCCCGACATTCACGATGATCGGATCGGACGCCGCGGCGGCATGCGAGGGCGACGCGTGTGC
>NZ_JAEMTF010000012.1:4393-22821 GCF_016462415.1 Williamsia sp.
GCCACCGACACCGCCGCGGAGGCGGCCGACTAGCTCATCGCAGTTCGCCGCGCGTTCACCTCCCGGGTACTCAGCACGGCTAACGTTCCTACGGTGAACAACCGTGCGTCCACGACGCTCCTGTCGACTGCGGCCGTGCTCGCGGCCACACTCATCGCAGCGCCCGCGCAGGCATCGCCGGCCCCGACCGGCGTCAGCATCGCAGCGGTCCAGGGCGCCGGGTTCACGTCCCCGCTCGTGGGTCGTTCGGTCTCGGGTGTCCCGGGAATCGTCACGACGGTCAGGACCACCTCACCACGGGGGTTCTGGATGCAGTCCGCGGTTCCCGATCGCGACCGGTCGACCTCCGATGGCATCTTCGTGTTCACCGGATCGACCGCACCCACGGTGACGCCGGGCGACGCCGTGACCGTCGCGGCGACGGTGACGGAGTACCGCGCCGTCGGATCCGGCGAGACCGCGGCGAACACAGCCAATCTCAGCGTCACGGAGTTGACCAAGCCGATCGTCACGGTGACCTCGTCGGGCAACCCGCTGCCGGCTCCGGTGACGATCTCGCCGTCCTCGGTCCCGGCGCGGTTCGCGCCGCCGGTGTCGGGGGATGTCGAGCAGATCGCGCGCGCGATACCGGCGCGCTCCGCGCAGGAGTTCCTCGAGGCGCACGAAGGGGAACGCGTGTCGGTGCCGTCCCCGCGCATCATCGCACCGAGCAACTCGTTCGGCGACATCTACATCACCTCGAAACCGCAGGCGGACAGAAGCATTCACGGTGGCGCCGTGCTGTCGAGCTACAATCTCCCGACCGGCCGCATCAAGGTCTCGGCGCTCGACGGCAGCAAGCCCGTGATGAACACGGGCGACCGCTTCGCGGGCCCGGTCGTCGGTCCGCTCGACTGGTCGAACTTCGGCGGCTACGTCATCGACGCGCCGACACTGCCCGCAGTGGTCTCGAGCGGGTTGACGCCGACCGTCGCGGCGAAGGCATCCGATGCCGAGTTGTCGGTGGCCACCTACAACGTCGAGAACCTCGCCCCCGGCGACTCCGCGGGCAAGTACGCGGCCCTCGCGCGGGGGATCGTGACCAATCTGTCGAGCCCGGATGTGGTGGCAGTCGAAGAGGTGCAGGACAACTCGGGTGCGGCCGACGACGGCACGGTCGCCGCCGACGCCACGGTCGCCCGGCTGACCGCCGCCGTCTCGGCCGCCGGTGGCCCGCGGTACGACCATCGCGGCATCGACCCGGCCAACGACACCGACGGCGGCCAACCCGGCGGCAACATCCGAACGGTGTTCCTGTTCAACCCGTCTCGCGTGTCGTTCGTCGATCGCGGTGCCCCGTCCTCCTCGGCCGCGACCGTCGCCCAGCGCGGTCCCGCGGGGCAGGTGCAGCTGTCGGTGTCGCCGGGACGGATCGCGCCCGCCGACCCCGCATGGACGAACAGCCGCAAGCCGCTGGCGGGCGAGTTCACCTTCCGTGGGCACACCGTCTTCGTCGTGGGAAACCACTTCAACTCCAAGGGCGGCGACCAGTCGGCCGACGGTCGCTTCCAGCCTCCGGCCCGATCGTCGGAGACCCAACGCACGGCGCAGGCGACGGTGGAGAACGCGTGGGTGCGGTCGCTGCAGACCATCGACCCACGGGCGGCGATCGTCGTCGCCGGCGATCTGAACGACTACCAGTTCAGCCCGGCGGTCCGCACCCTGACCGGCAACGGGTCGGGTCTCACCGACCTCATCGCCACGCTTCCCCGTGCGCAGCAGTACACCTACGTCTACTCCGGCGTCTCGCAGGTCCTCGACCACATCCTCGTCAGCCGCAGCCTGCGTCCCCGCGCGCGCTACGAGGTCGTGCATCTCAATGCCGAGTTCGCCGGGCAGACCTCCGACCACGACCCGCAGGTGGTCCGCGTCCGGCCGTAGGCAACAGGGCACTAAAATCGCGACCATGCCCACAGCGTTGTTGATCGTCGACGTGCAGAACGACTTCACCGAGGGTGGTGCGCTCGGTGTCACCGGGGGAGCGTCGGTCGCACGTCGGGTCACCGAGTATCTGGCGTCGGACGCCGAATACGACGTCGTCGTGGCCTCGCGGGACTGGCACGACGCCGACAACGACAACGGCGGTCACTTCGCCACCGTCGGGCCCCCGGACTTCGTCACCACCTGGCCCGTGCACTGCGTGGCCGGCACCGCAGGCGCCGAGTACCACCCGGATCTCGTGGCCGACGCCGTCGACGTCCACGTCCGCAAAGGGCAGGGCGTGCCGGCCTATTCGATGTTCGAGGGCACGACCGACGACGGGGCGCAGTTGTCGGATGTGTTGCGCGAACTGGGAGTGACCGACGTCGACGTGGTCGGTATCGCCACCGACTACTGCGTGCGGGCATCCGCACTCGATGCGCTCGGCGCCGGGTTCTCGGCCCGGGTGCTCACCGACCTCGTCGCCGGCGTCGCCGCCGAATCCTCCACCGCCGCACTCGCCGAGATGAGCGAGGCAGGCGCGACGGTCATCTGACCTGCGCGACCACGAACACCCGGCGGAACGGGAAGTAGGTGGTGCCGTCCGGCCGCACCGGGTACGCCGCGGTCAGTTCGGGAGCGAGATCGGCGCGGAACGCCGCCCAGTCGTCCTCGGACAGCACACCTCGGACCGGCGTGAGTGCCGTGCCGGTGACCCACTCCAGCACCGGGTCCGGACCGGACAGCTCCTGCAGGTAGGTGGTCTCCCAGGCGTCGACACGGCACCCCGCATCGGACAGCAGCGATGCGTACCCGTCCGGATCGTCGACGGTGTCACCGCCGCGGAAGTCGATGTCGGACAACGCCTCCCGCCACCGATCGGACCGCGCCACCTCGCGGATGATCCGGTGCGACGGTGCTTCGAAGTTGCCGGGGACCTGGAAGGCCAGCCAGGCGCCGGAGGACAGCTGGGTGGGCCATCGACGCAGCAGGTCGCGGTGCTCGGGCACCCACTGCAGCGTCGCGTTGGAGATGACCACATCGGTGTCGGCCGATGGTGTCCAGTCACGCACATCCTGCAGCCGGGCATCGAGTCCGCGACCACGCGCGGCGTCGACCATCTCCGGGGAGTTGTCGGTCGCCTCGATGGCGGCGTCCGGCCACCGACGGGACAGTTCGACCGTGAGATTGCCGGGGCCGCAACCGAGGTCGACGATCCGGCGCGGATCTGCGAGGTCGATACGGGCGAGCAACTCGCCGTAGGGCCGTCCGCGATGGTCGGCGAAGGTCAGGTACTCGGCAGGGTTCCACATGGTCGGACCTCCTCTAGCAGTACGGGCGTACTGCTAGAAAACAGTACGCCCATACTGTTAGTCGGCACAACATCTCAGTTGCATAACGTAAGTAACCCTGCAGCTCGACGTGGCGATATCCGGTTGGTACCAGGGAGTACCGCCCCGGCCGACAGGAGTCACGATGCGAACCCAGAACAGAATGTGGCGATTCATGGGGGTGATCGCGTGTGCAGTCTCGGTCGTGGGCGTTGCAGCGTGTGGTGCCGAAGACGCGAAGTCGTCCCCCACGCCGGCGTCGACGGTGACCGTCACGCAGTCGGACGTGCCGACGTCGGTCGACAACTCGGCGGCCACCGAGGCCGCGACGAGTGCGGACGCCGGTTCCACAGAGGCGGCCGAAGCGTCCGCCCCGGCGACCGGCGGGGCGCCGATCATGCGGTTCCCGGGGGACGCGAACGTGAATGCCGCCGACTTCTTCGGCCCCGGTGCCGGGATCAACGGCTACTTCTTCCAGTCGCCGTCGGGGAATGTGCGCTGCGGCATACATTTCGACAACCCTCAGCTCCCCAGTGGTTGTCAGGCGCTGGTCTCGGTTCGCAGCTCCGATGGGGTGAGCTGCCGCAACGGCGGCAACAGCGTCTATTCCACCCAATTGATCAGCGGTGCCGCGGTCAGCAAATGCGTGAACCAGCCGGTCTTCGTGGGCGGATCCGGCAACCCGGGCCAGGGCACCGTCGGTGGCCGGGTTCTGCAGTACGGGCAGATCATCTCCAGCGGTGGCGCCACGTGTGAGTCGGCCGCCGTCGGGATCTCGTGCTGGGCGAGTTCGGTGGGCTTCACCCTGGCGCGCGACCGCAACGACACCTATGCCCCCGGCTACGGGCAGACCAGATGAGGCGCGCACGGGCTGTCGCAGCATGTCTGATGGTGCTGTCGGCTGTCGCGGCGTGTGGGTCCGACAGGGGTTCGACCGTCCCGACAACTCTCACGGTGACCGCGTCCTCGTCGGCCGCGCAGGTCGCCGAGGAAGGCGCGAGTTCGACAGACGCCGCGACACCGACGACCGGCACGACCGCCCCCGCAGCACCCGCCGCCGACGCGGCCGGGGGCATACCGACCCACCTCGGCGCCGCCGACGCCAACGTCAACGAGGGCGATTTCTACGGTGACGGCGGGCAGGCCGTGTACTTTCGGTCGCCATCGGGAAACGTCACGTGCTCACTGGGTTTCAGTAAACCGCAGGTGCCGCCGGCGTGCCAGGCGCGGGTGTCGGTGCAATCGGCGGGGGGCCCGCACTGCGACAACACCGGTCTCAACGTCTACGCGAGCGAGTTCGTCGGCGGTGTCGCACGGAGTCGTTGCGTGACGCTGTCCACCTATGTCGGTGACGCCCGGCGAACCAACCCGGGAACCCCCTACGGCGGACGGGTTCTCGACTACGGGCAGACCATCTCGATCCTCGAGGTCACCTGCACATCGACGACGGCGGGGATCACCTGCTTCGACGGTGCCCATGGCTTCACGCTGGCGCGTGATCGCAACGCGATCTACTGACCGGTCCCCGGCAGCGCGGTGATCGACGCGTGGGTGCGGGCCTCGCCGTCGACGGTCATCCACACCAGGATCCCGCCCTCGGTGGGGGCGGTCGCGATGCGGACGTCCTCGCCGTAGGTGATCGGCTTGTTGTACTCGATGACGAGGCGGTACGGGCCGTCGATGACCTCGGGGATCTGCGGGAACACCTCGCGCATGGCCTGCAGGTACACCGCGTTGTTGACGTGGTCGAGCCGATCGGTGTCGCCCAGGCGCAGCGGGAACGGCTGCTCGGTCTGCGCGTCCACCGGGTCGTTCAGCCATGCCTTCCACCGCAGCCGGCGTTCATCGGTGGTGGTCGCGAGGAGTTCGAAGAACTTGTCCTCGAGACGCGATGGCGCGCCGGTCTCCATGTTCATGTTGATCCAGAAACCCTCGGTCTCGATGAGACCGCCCTCGCGTCCGTCGACACCGTCGCTGGTCATGCGGACCCGCATGTTGCACCACCGCGGGGAGATACCGGCGCACCAGCGCGAGAGTCGGACGGTGTCGGGCCACTCGATCGGCCGGATCACGTCGATGACGGTGCGACGGACGATCCAGAACTTGTGCGTCTCGAACGCGCCGCAATCCACGAGATGCTGTGCGCCGCACTCTTGCAGGTAGCGGGCCATACCGTCGACGCTGAGTTTCTCGTACCGGTCGATGTCGCCACTCGACAGCGGCCACGAGGTCCGGAAGACGTACCCCTCGTCGGGCAGGTCGGCGAGTGTGCCGGTCACGGTGGTCTCCATCAGTGCGGTAGTGCGGTGATCGACATGTGGGTCCGGGCGCGCCCGTCGACCGAGAGGTACACCAGCACACCGTCGTCGATCGGTGTGGTCGTGAGGTGGACCTCTTCGCCGTACATGATCGGCTTGTTGTACTCGATGACGAGACGATGCTTGCCGGCGACCACGTCGGGTACCTCGTCGAAGACCTCGCGCAGGGCCTGCCAGTAGATGGCGTTGGTGACGTGCCCGAACCGGTCGGTGTCGCTGTGGCGGATCTGGAAGATCCGCGGCGATTCCTGCGTCATCGGGGTCGTCAGCCACGGGGACCACCTGAGTCGTCGCTCGTCGGTGGTGCTGCCGAGCATCTCCAGGAACTTGCCCTCGATGTGGCCGGGTCCCCGGGTCTCCATGTTCATGTGGATCCAGAACGCCTCGGTCTCGACGCGTCCGCCGTGGTCGCCGACGATCTTCACCCGCATGTTGCACCACCGCGAACCCAGCGCGGCACACCAGCGCGACAGGGTGAGCGTGTTGGGCCACGTGACGGGCTCGATCATGTCGATCACGGTGCGCCGGACGATCCAGAAGGGGTCGGTCTCCATCGCTCCGGCGTCGATGAGGTGGTACGCCCCGACCTCCTGGAGATAGCGGGCCACGCCGTCGACGCTCAGCTGCTCGAACTGATCCATGTCGCTGGTGGCCACCGGCCACGAGGTGTGGAAGACGTATCCCTCGGAGGGCATGTCGACGAGCGTGTCGCTCAGGGGCATTGATCTCTCCCGGTAGACGCCGGTGCACAGGGCTTTGTCGGTGAACCTACGTCATCGGTGCGATGCGAGCTGCCCCCTGCCCCGAACGGTCAGGGGATCAGGATGAATTTGCCGATGTCGTGGGGTTGCTGCAGTTCGGAGTGCGCGGTCGCCACGTCGGCCAACGGGAACGTCTTGGCCACGGCGTTGACGAGCTTTCCCTCACCGGCGAGCCCCACGAGTTCGGATCGTGCCGCGTCGCGGCGCTCGGTGCTCTCCGGGTTCGAGCCGCCGATGGATCCGAATCCCTCCGCCGCAGCGCGCTCGAACGCGGCTGTGGTCACGATGCGCGACCGGTCGGCGACGAGTTCGAGAGAGACGTCGACGGCCTCGTCGGCTCCCACGGTGTCGAACGCTGCGGTGATGCCGCCGGGAGCGAGGTCGCGGACACGATCGGCGAGCCCGTCGCCGTAGGTGGTCGGCTCGGCGCCGATGCTGCGCAGGTAGTCGTGGTTGACCTCGCGACCGGTGCCGATGACCGTCGCCCCGCGCAGTCGGGCGAGCTGTACCGCGAGCAGTCCGACGCCGCCGGCCGCGCCGTGGATCAGCACGGTGTCACCATCGCCGACCCCGAGTACCTCGAGCGCGTCGTAGGCGGTCGCGGCGGTGAGTAGTAGTCCTCCGGCCTGCTCCCAGTCGAGACCGGCGGGCTTCGGGGTGATCGACGAGGCCGGCTGCACCGCCCGCGACGCGTAGGTCCCGACCCCTCGGAACGCGATGACCTCGTCTCCGACCGCGATCGGGCCGGCGGGTCCGACGGCGTCCGTGCCGACCGCAGAGACCACACCCGCGCCCTCGGATCCGAGGCGCTTGGGTAGTTGCGACTCGTCGGTGCCGAACGCGCCGCTGTAGAGCTTGTAGTCGATCGGGTTGACGCCGATGGCACGGAAGTCGACGACCACCTCGCCCGGGCCGGGCTCGGGAACGTCGGCATCGATGACGGACAGGACCTCGGGTCCACCGAACGCGGTGGCGACAACGGTTGGGCTCATGATCGGGTCAACTCCGCTCGGCGCGGGCGAATTCCGTGCGGTTCGTGCGCGATATCGGGGTCCGGACCAGTGTCTTGGTGGGCTTGTGGGTCCTGGGAGGCGGGCCGGGGGTAGATTCTGCAGCCATGTCCGATCATGTCCGGAGCGCGTCGAGACCATGACTCCGGTCTATCGCGCGGCACTCGGCAGCGACTTCGAGAACCTCCATCCCAACGTGCAGTGGCGGTACGGGGTGGACTCGACGTCCGGTGTGGCCCAGATGACCAGCGGGATGGTCGAATCGGTTTTCTGCACGTCGAAGTTGACGCCGCCGGTGCTCCGGTTCTTCCGCAAGCGCAACGTCATGCCGACGACGACGAGTCGACTGGTCCCGTTCTTCATGGACAACTACTGCTATCGCGACGAGCGCGGCCGCGAGTGCCTGGCCGTCATCCGACGGTTCGCCTACTCCAACGGCGAGCAGCGTCTGCACTCGTTGCTGGTGAACGGCTCGACCGGTCTGATCGACTACTTCGGCGACGGTCCTGATCTGTTGATCCCGCTCACCCCGCGTGTCGGCCCGGGTGGATCGCTGATCCTGGAGAGCGAGCCGATGCGGATGCTCAGCCGCGGACTCCGCATGGGCATGCGCGGGTTGTTCGCGACGTCCATGCGGTACGTCGAGGAGTGGGACGACGACGCGCAGCGGTTTCGTCTGGACGCGACCGTCCGCAACGTGACCCTGGGCGAGATCATGCACTTCCGCGGGTGGTTCACGGCGGCGGATCGGCCGTGCTCGATTCACGAGATCCCGGACGAGGCCTGGCCGCTGCGTCTCGAAGAGCGCGAATAGGTTGCTGCGTCTCGAAGAGCGCGAATAGGTTGCTGCGTCTCGAAGAGCGCGAATAGCGTCACCTCGCGCCGGTGGTGTCGGGTAACTTCGCGGCATGGCTGTCAGTGGAGAAACCGAATTCGATGTCGACGTCGCGCCGTCGGTGATCATGGAGATCTTGCTCGATGTGGAGGCGCTGCCCGATTGGTCGGGACCGCACAAGAGCGCTGAGATCGTCGAGACGCATTCCGATGGTTCTCCGAAGCGGGTCAAGGTCGCCGTCAGCATGGCCGGACTGACCGACAACGAGGTGCTCGACTACACCTGGACCGACAACTCGTGCTCCTGGGAACTGGTGGAGGCCGATCAGCTGTCCTCGCAGAAAGGCAAGTACACCGTCACCGAGCGCAACGGCGGTTCGCATGTCGCGTTCGAACTCGAGGCCGATCTGAAGATCAAGCTCCCCGGGATGATCGTCAAGCAGGCCCAGAAGAAGGCGGTCGACACCGCGAAGAAGGGACTCATCGCCGAGGCGAAGCGTCGTAGTTCGTAGGCGTGTGAGTTCGTGATCGGACCGTTGCACGCGTTGCGATCGAAACCGCTGCCGCTGGTAGTACGCTAGCGATCATTCGGCAGACGAAATAGTTGTCTGTCTGCTCGCTGCGAAGAGAAAATCATTTGAGGTGCACCATGTTTCGTGTTGATCGTCGGTCCGCTCTACGCGGTGTCGCAGTTGCCTTCATCGGGTCCTCCGCGGTGGCCCTCACCTCGCTGATCGGGGCGGGCGGCGCGTCGGCCGCGCCGCTGGTCTGCGATGCGGTCAACGGCCAGCAGGTCAACCGTGTCGTCGGCACCGGTGGCTGCGGCGCGAAGGCGCTGACCCCCAGCCGTGCACACGCCGAGGATCGCAGTGGTGTCGGTACCGCTGTCGCGTCGGCGCAGCGCAACGGTCGGGCCAACGCGTACAACACCGCGCCGAAGTCCAGTGCGCTGTCGGGTGCTGATTCCGGGGGCACGAGCTACTCGGTCACCACCGGGCCGGGTGGGATCGCGGTCGCACAGGCACGCTTGGGCGGCACCTCGATCGCCGTTGCGGGCATCGGCGGATCTGCGTTCTCCGGAGCCGGCGGCGTGCGCTGCTCGGGTGGTGCGGCCGCGGCCTACGACACCACCACGGGCACCTACTGCTTCGGCACCGGTCGGACGTACTTCACCAACGTGCGCTGACCGCGGCGTCGACCCACTGAGTCTGCTCACCTGGTGAGTCGGGGCCCCGTTCGTTCACCTGGAGGTCATGTGGCCGTACCGGTGACGTTCTAGCGTGTAGCGGTGAGTGAACTCAAGGATCATTACCTGGCGCCCGTGACCGACATCGTCGATCTCAGCACGTCGATCGGTCGCGAGCAGCTCGCCGACATCGTCGACCTGGCGGACACGTCGGGCTTCGCCGTCGACGACACCGACGACGACGATCCCCGGCTGATCCTCAAGTCCGACCACGCGGTGGTCGACACGTGGCGCGAGGACTATCCGTACGACGAGCGCATGTCGCGCGCCGACTACGAGATGGAGAAGCGTCTCCTCCAGATCGAGCTGCTCAAGTTGCAGAACTGGACGAAGGAGACCGGCGCGCGGGTGGTCCTGCTGTTCGAGGGTCGCGACGCCGCGGGCAAGGGCGGCACGATCAAGCGGTTCATGGAGCACCTCAACCCCCGCGGCGCGCGGGTGGTCGCGTTGGAGAAGCCGTCCGAGCGTGAGTCGACGCAGTGGTATTTCCAGCGCTACGTGAAGCATCTTCCTGCCGCGGGGGAGCTCGTCCTGCTCGACCGCTCCTGGTACAACCGCACCGGCGTCGAGCGGGTGATGGGTTTCTGCACCGACGCCGAGCACGAGCGTTTCGTTCGTCAGGTCCCGCTCTTCGAGAAGATGCTGATCGACGACGGCATCCATCTCGTGAAGTTCTGGTTCTCGGTGACCGCTCTGGAGCAGCGGACCCGGTTCGCGATCCGTCAGGTCGACCCGGTGCGGCAGTGGAAGCTGTCGCCGATGGATCTGGCGTCGCTGGACAAATGGGACAAGTACACCGCGGCCAAGGAAGAGATGTTCTCCCACACCGACACCGACTTCGCCCCGTGGACCGTGGTCAAGAGCAACGACAAGAAGCGTGCACGCGTCAACGCCATGCGCCACGTGCTGAGCCTGTTCAACTACGACGGCAAGGACGAGTCCATTGTCGCCACCCCGGACCCGCTGATCGTCGGACGAGCCAAGAGCCTCATCGGCGAATAGCGGGCGACCCTCGAGCCTGGGTCAGAACGGCGGGTCGCTGTCGTCGTCGAATCCGTGGTCGCCCGGCTGGGCCTCCGACTCCGGGATCCGTCCGAGGTCGTAGATGCCGTCCGGGTCGTTGGCCGCTTTCGCCTCGAACTCCGCAGCGGCGATCTCGGCCGCTGCCGCGTCGTCCGCGATCTTCTGCAGATTTTCGGCCCGTTCGTTCCGTCGGCGGGCATGCTTCTCCTCCAGGCGCGTTCGGCGTCTGGTGGGTTCGATGTCGGGTTCGCTGTCCGCGGGCGGCGGCGCGTGGGTGGGCTGTTCGAACTGGATGTCTCGCAGGGATGGGAAGAGGTCGTCGCCGGTGAATGCCGGCCCGGGAGCGATCAGCCCCTCGGGGGTGACGATGCTGGTCTCCGCGCGACCGTCATCGCCGATGACCAGGGTGTCGAGGAAGTCGCTGAACGTCTTCACGTTGTGGTGGAACCGGCACTTGGGGCCCAGTCCGGCCGGAGTGGTCTGCCCACCGCGCTCCGGGTTCTCGTGGTCGTACTCGTCGGTGTGGTCGAGGTCGCAGCGCCACGCCGGCTGGTTGCAGCCGGGGATGTCGCAGTACAGACCACGGGCGCGGATGACGGTGTCCAGGGCGGTCGACGGACGGTACGGATCGCTGGGTTGAGTCGACGGGAGGCGTGCATCGTCGGCGCCGATCGGCCGGATCTTG
This sequence comes from Williamsia sp., assembly GCF_016462415.1. GTDB lineage: Bacteria > Actinomycetota > Actinomycetes > Mycobacteriales > Mycobacteriaceae > Williamsia_A. The sequence goes on from NZ_JAEMTF010000012.1 coordinate 15,561, forward strand.
GTCCCGGGCTCCGACATCATCTCCCGCACATGGTCAGCGGAGACGACACCGTAGCCGTCGAGGAAACCGGGGTGCTCGCCGTCTCCGGCCGCGGTCTCGAGATCGCACAGAACGTGGATGACGGTGGTGGTGTTCGACGTGCCGGGAACATCCCTCGGTGCGGGCGCGGCCGGCTCGGGGACGGGGGGTGCGTCGCAGTCCGCGCTGCCGCACTGGCATTCCCAGGCCACACCCATCGCCAGGCAGAACAGGGCTTCACTGCCACGGGCCTGTTTCGTCCGTGGGTCGTCACGACACACGCACGAGGCCAACTGCGCGATACGTCGTGTCAGGGCAATGGCGTTCTCGGCCGTCATCGACGAGTTGACGGTCGCCATTCCGTCCTCGCCGCGTTCGAACCAGTACCCGCGTGCGTCGCGGGCCCGCGCCCGTCGTGCGCGAACGGCGGCGGGGTCGACGCGGAACACGATCCGGTCGATCATGTCGCGCATCCGGGGCGTGGACCACGACCCGCCCCGGCGCAGCGTGGAGGCGATGTCGCCATCGACCGAGGTCTGCAGATCGGGGTCGAGGACGAGATCGGTTCGCTCCACGATCGTCCTGACCTGCTGGACCGTGATCAGTCCGTCCCGGAGGCAGTCGCTCACCCTGGGTAACCGGTCCCGCAGTGCGATCGAGGTGTCCACCAGACGTTCTGCGGTGGACTGGGGAATCGAATGCACCACCGCGATCCGGGTCGCGCACCGCGACAACGCATCCAACCGTCGCTTGTCGTTCGCCTCGTCCGGCGCCACCAACTGTGTGTGCAGCTCCGCGGCCCGCTGGAACCGCACCCACTCGAGGTACGACTGTCCGGCCGCCGCATGCTTCATGTCGAGGAGGAGGTCGTTGACCGGCGCGCCGACGGGGTCGGCGAGCAGCCCCACCGCTGCTGCCGGAACCGCCGACCAACTGGACGTCCCCACGGTGGGCCCGCTCTCGCTCCGAGCCTCGCTGCGCTCGATTCTCACTCGGCGACCCCCCGCGAATCGATCATGTGTTCGATTCTATGACAGGGGTATGACACGAAACAGGCGCTCGTACACGGTTGTGGACAACTCGATCAGATGCCGACCGAGCCCTCCAGGTGGGTTCTACGACACGGCGTCGGCGATGACCTGAGCGGCGCTGTGGGGATCCAGGTCGGAGGTGTCGACCACGTCAGCGGCGTCGTGGAGCCAGCTCTGCGCGGCCTCTGCGTACTCGTCGAGGTGGTGCAGCCGAAACGACGACGGACCCATCACGGTGTCTCCCATGATTCGTCCGCGGAGTGTGCCGGGGTCGGCGTGGAGCACGAAATGGCGCAACGGGATCCCGTGGTCGGCGATACCCCTACTGATCTCGTCCCAGTACTGCTGAACGAGAACCGTCATGGGCATGATCAGGACACCGCCCGTGTACGCGAGCACGTGATGCGCTGTCTCCACCACCAGCGATCGCCATGGAGGCCAGTGTTGGAAGTTGTCCGTCGTGGGTAGCCCGGGTGTTATGTCCATCAGGGTCTCGCCCACCTTCTCGGCATCGAGCACCCGAGAGTTCGGGATCAACGTCGACAAGACGGCGCCGGTCGTCGTCTTGCCTGCGCCGTGGGTGCCGTTGATCCAGACGATCACGGTTCCGACGCTACCGTCCTCACCGGGAGGCGAACCCCTACCGACCGCATCGGTAGCCTGAACGGGTGCGAACTCTCGGCGCGGGCCTGCTCACCCTGATCGCGACGATCGCAATGGTCTGTGCGGTGCCATCACTGTGGGCGCACTACCGGGTCGTCGACCCCGGGGGCTTCACGTCGTTCGTCGAACCCATGGCCACCGACCGCGCCATCCAGGATCTGATCGCCGACGAATTGGCGGTGCAGATCTCCGATCAGGCGTCGGGGGTGGTCCCGTCGTCGATCGTCGAGCCCGCGACACGCGCGTACACCCGCAGCGACCAGTTCCCGGCCGACTTCGCCGATGTCCTGAGTCAGCAACATGATTGGCTGTTCACCGAACCGACCACCGAGGCGCAGCGCAACGGCATCATGGAGCTCAACCTGACCCCCATGGTCAACCGCGTCCTCAAGGGATACGGGCTCTCCGGTGTCCGGGTCGACGGACAGATCGAGGTGGCGCTGAGCGAGTCGCAGCGCAGCGGTCTCGAGGCCGGTCGATACCGCGCCATCGGCGACCGCATCACGCAGGTCGGCTTCGGAGCGGCCGTGGTCGCGGTGATCGCCGCGCTGCTCGCACTCGTGATCGCCCGCCGACGCGGGTTCACGCTGGCCGCTTTGGGCGTCGGGGTGGTGGTCGCCGCGGCGATCAGCTGGTTGCTGGGTGCGTTGATGCGCAGCCGGGCACGCGACGAGGTCGCGGGCGCGGAGAACTCCCCTCGGCAGGTCGCCGAACTCATCATCGACAAAGCCGTGAGCGACTTCCACACCACCGCGCTGGTCGTCGGCGGGGCGGGGGTCGTGGCCGTGGCGCTCGGGATCCTGGTGTCGCTGATCTTCGAGCGGCGTCAGGCGCGCTGACCCGCCTCGCTCAGGCGCTCGGGGCGCCCACGGTCTGCCACAGGAACTCGTACGCCAGAGCCGATTTGAACGCGGCCTGCTTGTTGTCGGCCGCGCCGCCGTGTCCACCCTCGATGTTCTCGTAGTACGAGACGGTGTGCCCGTACTCCTCGAGTCGGGCGGTGAACTTGCGGGCGTGCCCGGGATGGACGCGGTCGTCGCGAGTGGAGGTGGTCACCAGCAGAGCCGGGTAGGTCGCCTCGCGTCGCACGCGCTGGTACGGCGAGTACGCCGAGATGAACTCCCACTCGGCCGGGTCGTCGGGGTTCCCGTACTCGGCGACCCACGAGGCGCCGGCCAACAACAGGTGGTAGCGGCGCATGTCCAGCAGCGGGACCTGGCACACCAACGCCCCGAACAACTCCGGGTACGACGTCGCCATGACGCCCATCAGCAGACCGCCGTTCGACCCGCCCTGTGCGGCCAGTTGCGCGGGCGTCGTCAGACCACGCGCCACCAGAGCCTTGGCCACCGAGGCGAAGTCCTCGTAGACGAGATGCCGACCGGCCTTGATCGCCTGGGTGTGCCAGGACGGGCCGTACTCGCCGCCGCCACGGATGTTCGCGATCACATAGATTCCCCCGCGGGTGATCCAGCTGCGGGCGGCGATGGCGGAGTAGCCGGGCGTCATCGAGTTCTCGAAGCCGCCGTACCCGTAGAGCAGGGTGGGGCCGGTGTCCACGTCGTCGCGCTTGACGACGAAGTAGGGGATCGGGGTCCCGTCGTCGGAATCGACGAAATGCTGGGTGGCCGATATGGATTCGGCGTCGAAGAAGGCTGGTGTCTGCTTGAGCACCGACACCCCGTCGGTCGTCGTGCCGTGCAACAGGCTCGGCGGAGTGGTGAAGCTGCTGGCCGAGAGGAAGATCTCGTCGCTGACGTCCGGGTCGGTGTCGAGGACGGAGACGGTCGCCAATTCGGGCAGGCCCGCGAGGGTCGACTCGGTCCACCCGTTTCCGATGTCGCGCAGGTGCACGTGGGTCTGCACGTCGCGCAAGGTGACCAGCACGAGGTGCGACTTGGTGAACTGCACGTCCTGCAGGCTGGTGTGCGCGTCGGGGCGGAACAGGACCTCGCCGGGTGCGTCACCGCCGCCGACGAAGTCGTCGTAGTCGAAGGCGACCAGAGTCCCCGTCGGGTGCGTGACGCCGCCGTGCTCCCAGTCCGACCGGGTCAGGACGAACAACCACTCGCATCGGATCATGGTGTGCGCGTCGGTCGGAACGGGGATCCTCACGTCGCCGCCGGGACGCAGTTCGACCATCTCCTGATGGAAGAAGTCGGTGGCGCGCACGAGGAAATCGCGTTCGAAACCGGGCGTGTGGTCGTGGCCGACCTGGATCGCGACATCGGCGACGTCGCCGACGAAGACGGTCTCGGCCGCGTCCAACGGCGTGCCGCGCGTCCACCGCTTGACCACCCGGGGGTAGCCCGAGTCGGTCAACGACGCCAGGCCGTCGGTGTGCACGCCGAAGTCGGTCCCGACGAACACGGTGTCGCGGTCGATCCAGCTGACGTCGGACTTGTTCTCCGCCAGTGCGAAACCGTCCGACTCGGAGTCGGCCTCGACCCAGGTGCGTGTGACGAGGTCGAACTCGCGGACCACCGCGGCGTCGGCGCCGCCGCGCGACAGCGAGATCAGGGCGCGGTCGTAGTCGGGTCGCAGCACCGACGCGCTCTGCCACACCCAGTTCTCGCCGTCGGACTCGGCGAGCTGATCGAGATCGACGAGGACGTCCCACACGGGTGACTCGGTGCGATACGACTCCAGGTCCGTCCGCCGCCACAGCCCGCGGGTGTTGGTGGCGTCGCGCCAGAAGTTGTAGAGGTAGGCGCCGCGTCGGCGCGCGTAGGGGATCCGCTCGTCGGTGTCGAGGACCTCCTGAGCGGAGGCCTGCAGATCGGCGAACCGTTCGCCCTCGGTGAGTGCAGCCACCGTGGGTGCGTTGTGCGCACGGACCCAGTCGAGGGATCGCTCCCCGGAGACGTCCTCGAGCCAGATGTACGGGTCGTCGGCAGCGGAGTCGGCAGCGGTGCGATCCGCGGGATCGGAGTGGGTGTCGGTCACCGGTCGATTGTCTCAGTGCGCCGGGCCGGGCCGCCCACTCACCGGGTGAACCGGTCCTTGAGGCCCGGGTCGGCCTCCCACCACAGCGCGGGCGGATCGGGCACCGCTGCGTCGGGGTGATCGGTGCCGGACGGGGTCGCGGCGGCGGCCGCGTCGAGTTCTGCGTCGATCTCCGTCGCGCGCACCTTCTCGTCGGAGGTGAATCGACTCATCAACGTCAGCAGGAACGGCAGCCCGACCACGTCGCCGAGCACCCACAGCACCCCCGCCCCGATGATCTGGTCGGTGCGCAGAGCGGGACCCCACGTGCGTTCCAGCGCGGCGTAGTAGCCGTGGGCGATGTCGTGGCCCTGCCAGATGACCACGCCCAGCGCACCGTCACCGATGGTCTCGACGATCGTGATCACCAGGGAGATGACCTGGGGGAAGCGACGCGGCACCGGATCGAGCTGCAGGCGCGAATAGAAATAGAGGAATCCGACCGCGACGAACAGCAGTCTCGTCGCGACGTCGACGGCGGTCCCGCGCAGCACCGCCTCGTACCAACCCGTCAGGTAGAACAACCACGGCGTGACGAGGATGAGGCCCGACGCCACCGCCGGGTAGGTCAGCACCCGCGCGAACCGACTCGCCAGCGCGACGTCGAACCGGTGGGTCCCCGATGTCCCGAGCGCGTCGCGCAGGACGGTGATCGGCATGCCCGAGGCCAGCCCGAACGGCACCACCAGCAGCAACAGGACCACCTGCAGGGCGCGCACCCAGAACAGGACGTCGGCGTAGGCGCCCACGAAACTCGAGGTGCTCGCGACCCAGATCCCGACCCCGAGCACGGTGAACGCGACCCCGCGACCCACCGACACCGTCGAGCGCCGCCACCCCCACCAGTATCCGGCGAGTACGACAAGACAGACAGTGATGGTGGCAAGGTCGAGATGCCCTGTGACGAGGGCGGTTTCGACGGTCAGCGGTTCGTGCAGTGCGCTCACCGGGTCGAGTGTGCGCCTATCGCGGGCATTCGGCCACGTCCGTGACCGGTTGGTGCGGAATGCCCGGCACCGCCCCCGGGTGTGACCGTCCGGCGGCCTCCGACCCCGGTCGAGAACGCGCTCCGATCACGCCCACGGCGAAACGGGGGCACTCGGCCTACCTCGAGTCGGGGTCGCCACGTAGGCTGACCATCGTGGCTGAACACTTTGACACAGTTGTCCTCGGCGCAGGTCCCGGAGGGTACGTCGCCGCGATCCGGCTGGCGCAACTCGGGCAGAAGACCGCCGTCATCGAAGAGAAGTACTGGGGCGGTGTGTGCCTGAACGTGGGCTGCATCCCGTCGAAGGCGTTGCTGCGCAACGCCGAGCTGGCGCACATCTTCCACTCTCAGGCGAAGACCTTCGGTATCTCCGGAGACGTCTCCTTCGACTACGGCGCGGCGTTCGACCGTAGCCGGAAGGTCTCCGACGGGATCGTCAAGGGCGTTCACTTCCTGATGAAGAAGAACAAGATCACCGAGATCGACGGCTACGGCGTTTTCACGGACTCGAAGACGATCACGGTGGGCGACGACCGTCAGATCACCTTCGACAACGTCATCATCGACACCGGCTCGAGGGTCAAGCTGCTCCCCGGAGTCGAGCTGTCCGACAATGTCGTCACCTACGAGACGCAGATCCTCACCCGTGACCTGCCGAAGTCGATCGTCATCGTCGGCGCGGGCGCCATCGGCATGGAGTTCGGCTACGTGATGGCGAACTACGGCGTCGACGTCACCATCGTCGAGTTCCTCGACCGCGTGCTGCCCAACGAGGACAAGGACTCCTCGAAGGAGCTGGCCAAGCAGTACAAGAAGCTCGGCATCAAGATCATGACGTCGACCAAGGTGAACACCATCGACGACCAGGGGTCGCAGGTCGTCGTGAAGTACACCGACGCCAAGGACAACGAGGGCGAGCTCACCGTCGACAAGGTGCTCATGTCGGTCGGCTTCGCGCCCCGCGTCGACGGCTTCGGTCTCGACAAGGCCGGCGTCGAGCTCACCGAGCGTGGCGCCATCGCCATCGACGACCACATGCGCACCAACGTCGACGGCGTGTACGCCATCGGCGACGTGACGGCCAAGCTGCAGCTCGCCCACGTGGCCGAGGCGCAGGGCGTCGTCGCCGCGGAGACGATCGCGGGCGCGGAGACCATGACGCTGGGCGACTACCGGATGATGCCGCGGGCGACGTTCTGTCAGCCGCAGGTCGCGTCGTTCGGACTCACCGAGGACCAGGCCAAGGACGAGGGCTACGACGTGAAGGTCACCACCTTCCCGTTCACCGCCAACGGCAAGGCGCAGGGCCTCGGCGAGCCAGCCGGCTTCGTCAAGCTCGTCACCGACAAGACGCACGACGAACTCCTCGGTGGCCACCTCGTCGGCGACAACGTCTCCGAGATGCTGCCGGAGCTCACGCTCGCGCAGAAGTGGGATCTCACCGCCAACGAGTTGGCGCGTAACGTCCACACCCACCCGACGCTGTCGGAGGCGATGCAGGAGACGTTCCACGGCGCGATCGGCCACATGATCAACCTGTAGGACCGTTCGAGAGGCCTGTCGTTGGAGAGGCCTG
>NZ_JAEMTF010000012.1:22921-79856 GCF_016462415.1 Williamsia sp.
GGCCACATGATCAACCTGTAGGACCGTTCGAGAGGCCTGTCGTTGGAGAGGCCTGCCGTTGGAGAGGCACAGTGTGGATGCCGAGCTGACCAGGGCTTGGACACCACCCTGGCCGCTCGACATCCGACGGACGCTGTCGTTGCACCGTCGCGGCGCGGGTGATCCGGCGTTCCGGTTCCGTACCGACGGCTCGGTATGGAAGACCTCGCACACGCCGGACGGTCCGGGCACGCTGGCCATCACCCGTCGCGACGGAGTGGTCACCGGTCACGGCTGGGGCCCGGGTGCGTCGTGGATGCTCGAGCACCTGCCTGGTCTGCTCGGGGCGGACGACGATCCCGACGCTCTCGTTGCGCAGGACGAGGTGGTCGCGGGGCTGATCAAGCGATCCGGGGGAGTACGTCTCGGCCGGACCGACCGCGTGTGGGAGGCGTTGGTGCCGGCGATCCTGGAGCAGAAGGTGGTCGGCCGGGAGGCGTTTCGGGCCTGGCGGCATCTGCTGATGCGCCACGGCACACCGGCTCCGGGTGCTCCGGACATGAGAGTGGCTCCACCGCAGCGCGATTGGCAGGACATCCCCAGTTGGGAATGGCATCGCAGCGGCGCCGAGCCGGTCCGGATGCGAACGATCCGCGGCGCGACCATGCTCGACGTCGAACGTCACCACACCCGACTGACGATGTTGCGCGGTGTCGGCCGGTGGACCGAGTCGGAGACACGGTGTCGCGCTCTCGGCGACCCCGACGTGGTCCCGGTCGGCGACTATCACGTCTGCCGGACCGTCGGGCAGACGTTGATCGGCCGCCCGGTCGACGACGCCGGCATGCTCGAACTGCTGAAACCGTATGCCGGACAGCGCTATCGGGTGGTCCGGCTGGCCGAGATGTTCGGTACCCGGGCCGAGCGGCACGGGGCGCGGATGTCGATCCGCGACTACCGCTCGATCTGACGACGGCTCAGTCGAGTCCCGCCTTGATCGGGGACTCGCGAACCTCGCGGTGCGACCTCAGGTGCTCGATGGAGAACCGCCCGGTCTGCGGATCCCACGCGCGGTTCGCGGGCAGCAGTACGGCCATTCGCACGAGGTTGACGGTGCCGGTGATCCAGGTCAGCAGGGCCATGCCGTTCTTCCCGTGCAGCCGATAGGTCCGCGCGCCGCACGCGACGTACCTCAGGAACTCGCGCGGACCGGTGAGCAACCGCCGACCGGACACGGTGGCATCCATGCCGGGGATGAGGACAAGGGTGAAGCCGGCCGCCTTGAGATGCAGGCTCCGATCGAGATCCTCGAAGACATCGCGCCGGTAGGACACCCTGTCCCGGATGGTCTCCCAGGCGCAGCGGCGGATGGCGGAATTGGCACCGCTCAGGGCGATCAGCGGTATCGGCCGCCCGGCCGCCAGTCGCGTGGCCGCGACGCGCTTGACCCTGTCCCAGCGGCGCTCGAAGTGTTTCTGGAACGGTAGATCGTGCATGATCATGGGCGCCCCGCCCGCGCTGATCTCGGCGTGATCGGCAAAGATCTGCTCGATCGCATCGGCCCAGCCGGCCGCGACCTGGGTGTCGGAGTCGATGCACGCGATCACGTCCTGCGACGCCTCGTCGAAGCCGGCGTAGCGGGCATACGAGACCCCCGCCTTCGTCTCATCGATCATCCGAACACGACTGTCACGCTGGGCGATATCGGCAACCAGGTCCGCGGTCGAATCAGTGCTGTTGTTGTTCACCACGATGATCTCGGCGACCGCCTCGCCCTGGCGGATCAGCCGTTCGAGACAGGCGACGATGCCGGCTTCCTCGTTGAAAGCGGGAAGCACTACCGAAATGGGCACCAGCGATTGTAAACAGAGGGAACAAACGGACCGGTCCGCCGGGACCGCAGTTGTCCGGATCGTCCGTTCACATCGCGGGTCGCCGATCAGGCGGGTGAGGGCAGGTGACCACGGCGTCCGGGTCGGCGCACGGTGTCGAAGGCGAGGATCGCCGACTGCGTCTGCGCAATGGCCTTGGGGCGGTTGAGGTCGAGGCCCAGTGCAGCGGCCACCCGGGTCATCCGGTTGTCGACGGTGTTCGGATGGACCGACAGCCGGCGGGCGGTCTCCCGGCGGTTCATCCCGCACGACATGTGCACCCGCAGGGTCTCGAGCAGCTCCGCACTGGCATCTTCCAGGGGATGGATGAGGGCGGCAAGCCGGTCGAGGGCGGGTCCGGGACGGGTGATCTGGTACTCGACGACGAGGTCGTCCATGGTGTACACGCCCGGTGGCCTGCCGATCGCCCGGGCGAGGTCGAGCAGTTCATCTGCACGCAGGGCCATGTCGGGGATGGACTCGGCGGTGCCCACAACCCGCGTCGCGGTGATCTCGGCGCCGACGGCGTGGCCCAACGCGGTCACCGCCTCTGCGGTGACGAGTCCGTGCGGCCCGTCAGCCGGCAGTACAACGGTTCCGCCGGCGTCGCTCAGCACCGACAACGCCTGATGCCCCAGTATCCGGCGGACCACCGAGTCCAGGGACCCGACGGTCGACGCGCCGGGGACGCTGCGTCCGTCGTCGTCGAGTACCCGCTCCTCGACGGCCAGGGCGATCACCTGGTAGCGGTCGGCCACCGCGAGGCCGACTCGGCGCGCACCGCCGATGTCGATCCGTCCGGCGAGCAGCGCCTCGCCGAAGGCCCGGCGTGACGACGCGGTGACCGCGCGGGTGTCGGTGACGGCGAACACCCCGGCGGCCTGGGTGGCGACGTCGGCGCGGACGTCGACGAGGAGTTTGATGTCGGTGGTGAACCTGCCGGTGCTGGCAGCGCGGTCGGCCAACGCTGTGAAGACGATGTCGAAACCACGGTCCAGCAGCGCCAACACTGACACGAGGTCCACCCCGTCCTGAGCCCACTCGGCGACCGTCTCGCCGAGTCGGACAAGGGGTTCGGGTCCGGTGCGCAGGTACCCCGACGGCCCCATGGCATCGGGCACGGTGGCCATCGCGGCCCGCATCGACGTCTCGACGAGCGCGTCGACGACGTGTGCGGACGCATCCGGCGTGGGAACACGATGTGAGGGGATGGTGGCCGCCGCGCGGTCGACGAGGTGATGGGCCAACGGCCTGAGGTCGGCCGCGGACTTCGGATCGCGCAGATATGCCCGGAATGTCTGGTGCAGTGCGTCGGTCATCGATGGCTCGCTCGACGTGCGTTCACGCGTGATCATGGCAGCTTCCCCCCGGATGCTCTGTGGACATGCCCCCCGGCATGAACCCACAGGCTAACCCACGTGACCGATCCGTCGCGTCGTTACCGAGACGTCGGGGCAGGTGATTTCCGGGCGGTGACGAACTGGCCCTGACCGGTGATGGTCTGCTCGATGTCGACCAGGCCGGCCGCGGCGAGTCGGTCGGTGATCTCGTGTCGGCCGAAGATCCGGAAACCGCTGACCCGGTTGAGGACACCGAGTCCGGGCGCCGCCGTGATGCGGGTGCGGACGGTGGTGAAGACCGCGACCTCGCCGCCGGGGGCGACGACACGGGCCAACTCGTCGACGACCGCGAACGGATCGGTGATCAGGTAGAGCGCGGCCAGACACGCGACGGTGTCGAAGGTGTTGTCGGCGAACGGCAGTGCGTGCGCATCCCCGCGCACGTATCCGGTGCGCTCCCCGCTGTTGTCGCGCACCGCCCGACCGAGCATCGGTGCGGAGAAGTCCACCCCGACACTGAGTCCGTCGCCGGTCAATCCGGCGGCGAAGCGGCGCGTGTAGTTGCCGGGACCGCAGGCGACGTCGAGGACCTTGCGGTCACCGGAGCGGCTGAGGTGGGTGGTCAGGGTGCGATCGTGCACGACCGTCGATGCGCCGCCCAGACTGAACAGGCGGGTGAACACAGGGCGCCACGCGCGCTCGTAGACCTCGGCGAACAGTGGGTTCTGCATGACCCGGAGACTGAGCGACGCTGCGGCCTCCGGCGGATCGAGGACGTCGAGGTACCCAGCGGAGTCGTCGCGGACGGGAACGGTCAGCAGGGCCCGGATCCGGTCGGTGGGCGCGGTCATCGGTCCCGCTGCACACGCAGGGTCCCCAGCGTGGTGGCCAACGAATCGTACTGTCCGACAAGCATGACCAGCCCGATCTGCTGCCGTTCGGACAGGTGCTCGGTGATCGTCTGCCACGTCCCGTCGGTGATGTCGCGGTCGGTGACGAGCTCGTCGACCGCGCGCAGGATCGCCGTGTCCCGAGGGGACCACCCGGCGTCGGGGCCGGCGACGATGCGTTCGACCATCGCGGCGTCGACCCCGGCGCGACGGCCGAGACGGATGTGGTGGTCCATCTCGTAGGCGGAGTCACGCAGGTGTGCGGTCCGCAGGATGACCATCTCGGTGTCGCGGCGCGACAGCGTCCCGAACGGCATGAGCCGGGCCGAGTAGTACAACCACCCGCGGAACAACCCGCCGGTGCGGCCGAGGGTGGAGAAGATGTGCATGTCGGGCAGACCCAGGGTGCGCGAGGCGATTCGGCAGAACGCCCAGTTGACGGGTCCGAGTTGCCGCAGGGTGCCAGGGGTGATGCGAGGTTCGGTCACGGGCTCGACGGTAGCCGAGTCACTCGATCAGGTACGGCGAGATGGTGCTGCGGTGCTCATCGATCTGCAGCGTCGCTCCGAGAGCGGGGAACGCGCGCTGGGCGCAGTTGACCCGCTCGCAGACTCGGCAGCCGGCACCGATCGGTGTCACCTGCGCCTGCGGACCGATCTCCAGGCCGTCTGCGTAGACCAGGCGCCCGGCGTGGCGCAGCTCGCATCCGAGACCGATGGCGAAGGTCTTGCCCGGCTGGCCGTAGCGGGCCGCGCGACGCTCCACCGTCCGCGCGACCCACAGGTAGGTGCGCCCGTCGGGCATCTGAGCGATCTGCGTGAGGATCTTGCCTGGCGAGGCGAAGGTCTCGTAGACGTTCCACAGCGGGCAGGTGCCGCCGCTCGACGAGAAGTGGAATCCGGTGGCGGACTGGCGCTTCGACATGTTGCCGGCGCGGTCGACCCGGACGAACGAGAACGGCACACCGCGCAGGTTCGGGCGTTGCAGCGTCGACAGCCGGTGGCAGACGGTCTCGTAGGACACCTGGTAGAACGCCGAGAGGCGCTCGATGTCGTAGCGGAAATCCTCGGCGGCACCGTGGAACTGGGCGTAGGGCAACACGGTGGCCGCGGCGAAGTAGTTGGCCAGGCCCAGCATCGCGAGACTGCGCGCCTCGTCGTTGGTGAAGTTGCCCTCGTCGGCCAACGAGTTCAGCAGGTCGCCGTACTCGAGGTAGGCGAGTTCGGCTGCGAGCTTGAAGGTCCGCTGGCCACCGGAGAGGTGACGCGAGATCTCGAGCCGGCGTGCGGTCGGGTCGAACCGGTGCAGGACGGTGTCGCCCATGTCGACGCGGCGCACCACTGACACCCCGTGCACCGTCTCGAGTCGGTTGTGGATCTCGCGGCGTACGTCGCCCGAGTGCATCCGCATCCGGTTGGTCAGTTCCTCGGCGGCGGTGTCGAGGTCGTGCAGGTAGTTGTGCCGCTGATAGAAGTAGTCGCGGACCTCTTCGTGGGGTGCGGTGATCGCGCCACGCATGCTGCCGTCGACGCGGTCGTCGGTCGCGGCCGCGAGCTGGTCGGTGGCGATTCGGTAGCGCCGGTGCAGGTTGACCATGGCGCGGGCGAGCTCGGGGTGGGCGCGGACCATGTCGGCGACCTCGGCCGATTCGGTGCCGCCGCCGACGTCGGGGTCCTGGAGCACCTCGTTCATCTCGGCGACCAGTCGCACGTTGTCCTGCGAGCTGAAGAACACCTCGTCGACGCCGAAGACCTCGCTGAGCTTGAGCAGCACCGGGTCGGTCAGCGGGCGGGCATCGTGCTCGAGCTGGTTGAGGTACGACGGCGAGATCGACAGCGTCTGGGCCAATGAGACCTGCGAGAGACCGCGCTCGGACCGCAGTTGCCGCAGCCGCGATCCCACGTAGGTCTTGCTCACCGTCTCAGGCTACGACGGGTTCGGTGTGTCGCGGTGCCGACGTCGGGGTCCGGGTTGTCGGACCTGAGATGTGATTGTCGTCACTGTGCGGCGGGTCCTCTCGGCCAGGACTCGTCGTGTGGCGCGCCGAATGCTCGCGTCGGGCCTTGCACGCCGCCCGTGTAAAAACGCAGTACGGGCGTACTTTTTCGCACTGCTCGGCACGGGGCTTCGCAGACCCAACTTTGCAAACTTCGCAAAAACCGTGCAAATGCTGGCCTGAATTGGCACTTGCGAGGTGTGGACCAGCACGTTTGTTCTGTGGCACTCTCGTTGCAGGCACCGCCCATCGGGCAGCACAGTTGCGAAGATGATTCGCACTCCATGAGGTGGTCCGCAAATCGCACGACGGAACAACGAAAGCGAAGTGGCGAACATGAGCACTGTCGGAAAGCCGAAGACCCCCGCCGAGATCCAGCAGGACTGGGACACCAACCCCCGCTGGAAGGGTGTCCAGCGTGACTACACCGCCGAGCAGGTGTCGGAGCTCCAGGGCACCGTCGTCGAGGAGCACACCCTCGCCCGCCGCGGCGCGGAGATCCTGTGGGACGGCGTCACCAAGGGTGACGGCAGCTACCTCAACTCGCTCGGTGCGCTCACCGGAAACCAGGCCGTGCAGCAGGTCCGCGCCGGTCTGAAGGCCGTGTACCTCTCCGGTTGGCAGGTCGCCGGTGATGCGAACCTGTCCGGTCACACCTACCCCGACCAGTCGCTGTACCCGGCGAACTCGGTCCCGACCGTGGTCCGTCGCATCAACAACGCGCTGCTGCGCGCCGACGAGGTCGCCGCTGTCGAGGGTGACAAGTCCGTCGACAACTGGCTCGTCCCGATCGTCGCCGACGGTGAGGCCGGCTTCGGTGGCGCACTCAACGTCTACGAGCTGCAGAAGGCGCTCATCGCCGCCGGTGCCGCCGGCACCCACTGGGAGGACCAGCTGGCGTCGGAGAAGAAGTGTGGCCACCTCGGTGGCAAGGTGCTCATCCCCACCCAGCAGCACATCCGCACCCTGAACTCGGCTCGTCTGGCCGCCGACGTCGCGAACGTGCCCACCGTGGTCATCGCCCGCACCGACGCCGAGGCCGCCACGCTCATCACCTCCGACGTCGACGACCGCGACAAGCAGTTCGTCACCGGCGAGCGCACCGCCGAGGGTTACTACAACGTCAAGAACGGCATCGAGCCCTGCATCGCGCGTGCGAAGTCCTACGCGCCGTACGCCGACCTGATCTGGATGGAGACCGGCACCCCCGATCTCCAGCTGGCCCGCAAGTTCTCCGAGGCGGTCAAGGCCGACTTCCCCGACCAGCTGCTGGCCTACAACTGCAGCCCGTCGTTCAACTGGTCGCAGCACCTGGACGACGAGACCATCGCGAAGTTCCAGAAGGAACTCGGCGCCATGGGCTTCACGTTCCAGTTCATCACGCTGGCCGGTTTCCACTCGCTCAACTACGGCATGTTCGATCTGGCCCACGGCTACGCCCGCAACGGCATGACCGCGTTCGTCGACCTGCAGAACCGCGAGTTCAAGGCCGCCGAGGAGCGTGGCTTCACCGCCGTCAAGCACCAGCGTGAGGTCGGCGCCGGTTACTTCGACCGCATCGCCACCACCGTCGACCCCAACACGTCGACCGCAGCACTGAAGGGCTCCACCGAGGAAGGCCAGTTCCACTAGGAAGTGACTCTCCCAGCATGACCGGACCGGGGTGGGCGCGACGACTGTCGTGCCCACCCCGGACCTGTATTCACATACTTGTTCAACAGCACGAACAGCTTTCGAGTCGAGGAGCCTGAAGTACATGGCAAACGAGAAGATTTCGCGGGTCGGTGTCATCGGCGCCGGTCAGATGGGCGCAGGCATTGCCGAGGTGTGTGCACGTGCCCACGCCGACGTCCTGGTGTACGAGAACACCCCCGAACTGGTCGCCGCCGGTCGTGACCGGATCCTCAAGTCGCTCGACCGCGGCGTGAGCAGCGGCAAGTTGACCGAGCGCGAACGCGAACAGGCCACCGACAACCTGCGTTTCACCTCCGACCTCGCCGACTTCGCCGATCGTCAGATCGTGTGTGAGGCCATCATCGAGGACGAGACGATCAAGACGAAGGTCTTCGCCGAGCTCGACAAGGTCGTCACCGACCCCGACGCCGTGCTCGCGTCGAACACCTCCTCGATCCCGATCACGCGACTCGGTGTGGCCACCGCCAACCCCGAACGCGTCATCGGCATGCACTTCTTCAACCCCGTTCCGGTGCTGCCGCTGGTCGAGCTGATCACCAGCCTCGCGACGTCGGACGCGGTGTCGGCGCGCGCCGAGCAGTTCGCCGGGGAGATCCTGGGCAAGCAGGTCGTGCGCTCGGCCGACCGCTCGGGCTTCATCGTCAACGCTCTCCTGGTTCCGTACCTGCTGTCGGCGATCCGCATGGTGGAGAGCGGTTTCGCCACCGCAGAGGACGTCGACAAGGGCATGGTCCTCGGGTGTGCGCACCCGATGGGTCCGCTCAAGCTCACCGACCTCGTCGGCCTCGACACCGTGAAGTCGATCGCCGACAAGATGTTCGACGAGTACAAGGAGCCGCTGTACGCACCGCCGCCGCTGCTGCTGCGCCTGGTCGAGGCCGGTCGTCTCGGCAAGAAGTCGGGACACGGCTTCTACGAGTACGCGAAGAAGTAGCCGCAGACGCTCAGCGACCTCCCAGCCGGGAGGGAGCCGATCCGCAGTCGGGCCCGGCAGTGTCGACTGCATGGACCTGGGCAGATCGGTGTGGAAGCACTTCGCCCACGCACCGCTGACCACCGCGTGGTTGCTGGTCCTGCTGATCACCACGATCGTGCAGCACACGGTGTCGGCGACGACGGTGTCGAGGTGGTTGGCCGAGTCGTCGACCGACCTGGTGCACCTGTCGCGTGAGCCGCTGTCGGTGCTGGCGTCGAGCCTCGTCTGGCTCGACGGCGCCTACTGGCTCCCGTACGCGGTGTTCTTCGGCGTCCTGCTCGTTCCGACCGAGCGCTGGCTGGGGGCGCGCCGTTGGCTGATGGTCGGGGTGGCCGGCCATGTGCTGGCCACCTACATCAGCCAGGGTGCGCTCTGGCTGGCGATCTACGCCGGGTCGGCCGGTTCGTCGGAGATGTCGATGCGTGACGTCGGCGTCAGCTACTTCATGTTCGCCATCATGGGCGTGCTCGCCTACCGCTTCACCGGGCGGTGGCGGACGGTCTACATCGCGGTCATCGTGACCTGTTGTGCGACACCGCTGATCCTCGATGTCGGTGTCACCAACCTCGGGCACCTCTCGGCGGTCCTCATCGGGCTCGCCTGTTACCCGCTGACCCGCGGTGTCGTCGGATCGTCAGCAGAGTTTCCCGCTCACCGGGAAAGTCTGCTGACCATTCCGCGTCAGCTCTTGGCGAGGCGCTTCTTCTCGTGTTCGACATCGAAATCGGGGTCCGGCCACTCGAGGTCCATGGCCTCCAGCGCGTCGATCAGCAGTTCCGTGATGGACAACCGCGCGAACCACTTACGGTCCGCGGGGATGACGTACCAGGGTGCGTCGTCGTTGTCGGTGCGGTCGAGGACGACCTGGTAGGCCTCCTGGTACGCCGACCAGAACCCGCGCTCGTCGATGTCGGAGGGGTTGTACTTCCAGTACTTGTCCGGGCGGTTGAGTCGTTTCGTCAGCCGCTTGCGTTGCTCGCCCGGCGAGATGTGCAGCATCGCCTTGATGACGGTGGTCCCCTCCGCCACGAGCTCGCGCTCGAAATCGTTGATGACCTCGTACCGTGCCTGCCACTGTGACTCGGGCACCAGTTCGTGGACTCGCACCGCCAGGACGTCCTCGTAGTGCGACCGGTCGAACACGCCGATCTGACCGGGCAGCGGCAACTTCTTGCGTATGCGCCACAGGAAATCGTGGGCGAGTTCTTCCTCGGTGGGCTTGCCGAACGTCGCGTGTGAGACGCCCTGCGGGTCGACCATGCCCACGACGTGCCGGACGATGCCACCCTTTCCGGACGTGTCCATGCCCTGCAGCACCAGCAGGATCGAGCGTCGGTCGCCGCTGCGCCCGTGGGCGTACAACCGCTCCTGCAGGGCCGCGAGAACCTCGCCGCGCTCCTTGAGCAACGCCTTGCCGTCCGACTTGTAACCCTTGAAACCCGGTGTGTCGCGGGGGTCGATGTCGGCCAGAGGGCCTATCGAGGACGCGCGCAGAGTGGTCGTGGGGGCTGCCGGCGGATCGGCGTCTGTCGATGAGGCCATCGAGTCAACGTACCGGTCCGAACATCCCGCCACCGCCGAATGCCTCGCGATGCGAGTCCGGCCGGCTGCCGTTGTCGTTGGTGAGGCCGTAGCCGGCGCCCAACTCCGCGCTGACGAGGGTGGCGCCGTTGTGTGTCGCCAGGTCGGGATCGGTGGCCAGCGCGTCGATCACGCGTCCGACGAACGTCGGGTCCTCCGCGCGTTCGAGCGAGAACCCGGCGAACTCGTCGACGCCCAGGGACATGAGCAGTTCGGTGCGGATGAGGCCGAGCCACAGGCTGATCGCCGACACCCCGGTGCCCTCGAGCTCGTGGCCCATGTCGAACGCCATCTTGTCCAGCGCGGTCTTGCTCATCCCGTAGAGCACCGAGTGCAGGTGGCCGCGCGACCCGAACGACGAGATGTTCACCAGCAACCCCGAGCCCTGCGGCACCATGATCTGCGCGGCGTGCACCGACGCGACGTAGTGCGCCCGCAGACCCACCTCGATCAGGGTGTCCCAGTCCGAGATCGGCCGTTGCCAGAAGGTGTCGCTGAATCCGCCGAACCCCCGCGGCGCGGCCCAGACGTTGTTGACGAGCAGATCCAACCGTGATTCGTCGGAGCGGATCCGGGTGAAGACCTCGGCCACCTGATCGTCGTCGATGTGATCGCAGGTCACCGCGTGTGCGCGCCCGCCCGCGTCCCGGATGTCGGCCGCGACCCGGCCGAGGGGCTCGTCGGCGTCGGTTCCGCCGCGGCCGGTGAGGTAGACCGTCCACCCGGCTGCGCCCAGTGCGGTGGCGACACCGCGGCCCACGCCGCGGCTGCCGCCGGTCACCAGGGCAACCCGGTGGTCGGTCACCGGTCCACGTCGTCGGGCAGCTGCGCGAACGGGGGAGCGCCCACCCCGGTCACGACATGGCCGCCGAAGGCGTCCTGTGCGGCGAGCAGTCCGTCGCCGGCACCGCGAGGGGTCGCGATGTGGACCTCGGTGCCGTCGGTCACCGGTGGATCGTTCGGGTCGGACGCCGCGGTCAACCCGCGAATACGGCCCTGCCACACGAACTTCCCGCCGATGGGGTCGAAGTGACCGACCAGCTGCACGGAGACCTCGACCGGCCGACGCCCCGTGACGGTCACCGTGGCGGGGCCGGAGTAACTCCCCGCATCGTCGTCGTCGTGGCCGGACTCATCGGCATCGCTCATGCAAGGAGACTAGCCATCGGCCGATCGTTCGGGTGCCGCGTCGGAGGGAAAGTGCGGGAGCGGGTGTTCCTGCGCGATGAACAGCTCCGCGGACCCGCCGACCTCGGTGATGCCCACGAACGAGGTCCACACCAGCATCGTGAGGTGGTTGATGAGCGCCTCCTGGGACAGGCGTCGCTCCACCATCCACCAGTGGGTTGCCAACTGCACCCCGCCGACGAGGGCGTACGCCCAGGTCTCGAACCCGCTGGTGTCGAGGTCGCGGTCGGACAACCGATCGGTCATCGCGTAGGCCACCACCTGGGCGATGAGCTTCTCGGAATCGGCGAGGACCTTCGGGCTGGCGTAGTTCGAACTGGTGACGAACGCGTAGATCTCCGGCTCGTCGGAGATCGTCTGCACATAGACCGAGATGACCCCGCGGGTCATCGTGAACTCGTCGACGTCCTCCACGAGGGTCTCGGTGAGTCGTGGCAGCAGCGTGATCTCGATGAACCGAACCATCGCGGCGGTGTTCAGGTCGTTCTTGTCGGTGAAGTACCGGTAGAGGACGGTCTTCGACACCCCGATGTGGGCGGCGATCTCGTCCATCCCCACATCGGCCCCGAGCACCCGCACCGCCTCGAGGGTCCCGTCGACCAACTCGGTGCGCCGCTCCTCCTTGTGCTGCTGCCACCGCTGCTTTCGACCGTCGGTCTTGGTGCCGTTCGCCTCGGCGGGGGCCGTGGCGCGCAGTGCCGCCTCCAGCCCCTTCGTCGCGTGCGCGGCCGCGGCCACGGCAGCGCGAGCGGCAGCGGCTGTGGTGTGGCGGGCTGGCATGACACAACAGTATCGCTGGTCACGATGGTCGACGACGTTGCTGCCGCGGTGACTACGGATGGGGCGGATTCGGGTAAGACTGGACGAGTGAATACGACCCCCGTCCAGGAGCGCGACACCGCCGTGTCGCCCCCGTCGTCGAGCTCGCTCGGCGGCCTCAGCGGCGGCACCGCCGCCGACGACGAACGCCGCCGTTCGTTGCGCAAGATGAAGATCGTGGCGACCGGGCTGCTGGTGTTCGCCGCGTGCGTCTACCTGTTCACCCGGTGGCTCGAGGACCGCGGCGGTGACGACACCGCGGGCTGGGTGGCCTACGTCCGGGCGGCATCCGAGGCGGGTATGGTCGGCGCTCTCGCCGACTGGTTCGCCGTCACCGCCCTGTTCCGCCAACCCCTCGGACTGCCGATCCCGCACACCGCTCTCATCCGTCGCAAGAAGGATCAGATCGGGGAGCAGCTCGGCGATTTCGTCGAACAGAACTTCATGACCCCGTCGGTGATCGAGGGACAGGTCTCGAAGCTGGAGCTGCCGCAGCGCGTCTCGCGGTGGCTGGCCGATCCGAAGAACTCGCCCCGGGTCAGCGCGGAGGCGTCCCGCGCCATCGGACTCGCCGGGGAGATGCTGCAGGACGACGACATCGAGCAGTTCATCGTCGCCGGCATGCGCTGGATGGCCGAGCCGCAGTGGGGCCCGCCTGCCGGCCGGGTGCTGGAGTCGCTCATCGAGGAGAACCGGCTCGCGCCGGTCATCCAGATGCTGTGCGACCGCGCGCACGACTGGGCGCTGGGCAGCCAGGGCCTGATCGACAAGGTCATCGACAAGGACGGGCCCACGTGGGCGCCGAAGTTCCTCAATGCCGTGGTGGGCGAGAGGATCCACCGCGAACTCGTCGACTACACCGACAAGGTGCGCACCGATCCCGACCACGACATCCGTCGGGCGATGAACGAGTTCCTCGAACAGTTCGCCCAGGACCTGCAGCACGACCCGGAGACCATCGCCCGGCTCGAGCAGATCAAGGAGGAGTTCATCGGACGCGACGAGGTCGCGGGCGCGGCATCGACGGCGTGGCGTTCGGCGAAAGCGGTGCTGGGCCAGGCCCTCGACGACCCCGACAGCACCCTGCGATCCAACCTCGCCGAGGCCGTCATCAAGGTCGCGACACGCGTCAGCAACGACGAGCCGCTGCAGGCCAAGATGAACATGTGGACCGTCCGAGTCGCCCGCCACGTCGCGAACAACTATGCGACCGAGATCGTTTCGGTGATCACCGAGACCGTTCGCGGGTGGGACGCCGAGGACACCAGCCGCAAGATCGAGCTCCAGGTCGGTCGCGATCTGCAGTTCATCCGTATCAACGGCACGGTCGTGGGCTCGCTCGCGGGCCTCGCGATCTACACGGTGTCGGTGCTGCTGTTCTCCTGAAATGTGGCGTCGACCACTAATCAGGGGGAAAATTAGCTGAGTGCTTGCATTTGCTAGCACTCATGCGAATACTGGCGATCGGAACCAGAGGAGGTCACCGATGAAGCCAGAGGCGGTTGATCCCTCGGAGAACGCGTCAGATGACGCCGACCTCGAGGACGCAGCCAGTCGAGCGGTCGCAGGCGTTGCCAGTGCCGCACTGGACATCGGTGGATTCATCCGGTCTCAGCGGGTCGCCGCGGAGGTGTCGCTCCGCCAGTTGGCGGAGCGCGCAGGCGTGAGCAACCCGTATCTCAGTCAGATCGAACGAGGGCTGCGCAAGCCCTCCGCCGATGTGCTGGCGCAGATCGCCAAGGGTCTGCGCGTGTCGGCCGAAGTGCTCTATGTGCGCGCCGGCATTCTCGAAGAACGCCCAGCCAGCCCTGTGCGCGACGCGCTGCTCGTCGATTCGGCGATCAGTGAGCGACAGAAGCAGATGCTGCTGGAGATCTACGAGTCGTTCTGCAGAGAGAACAGCTCGGACTCCGCGAAGTCCTAGCAGCACATGGTTATTCGAGAATCATCGGTCGCGACCACCGCGCCGACATCACCAGATCAGTCAAATGAGGAGACAGCATGAGCAAGTCAGATCGTAAGATCACCACCCCGATCTTCGCCGCCGTCGGCGCGGGCGACCTCGCCCTGCAGCAGGTCAACGAGGTCCTCAGCCAGCTCCGTGAGCGCACCGAGGCGGCTGCCGAGACCGCGCAGACCCGCATCGAAGAGACCCGTGAGCGCCTGAACTCGCTGCCCGAGGACGTCCCGGCCGGCATCGACGAGCTGCGTACCCGCTTCACCCAGGAGGAGCTGCGCAAGGTCGCCGAGGCCTACATCGAGGTCGCCACCGGCATCTACAACTCGCTCGCCGAGCGCGGCGAGGAGACCGTCGAGCGCCTGCGTCAGCAGCCTGAGTTCCAGGAGAACGTGTCGAAGGCCGAGAAGGCCTACAACGACGCGATCGACCTGACCGAGGACGCGCTGGGCACCATCTCGTCGCAGACCAAGGCCGTCGGTGAGCGTGCCGCCAAGCTCGCGAACCTCGCCTCGGGCAAGGTCGCCGGCGCCGCAGGCACCGTCGAGGCCAAGGGCCGTGGCGCCAAGGACTCGCCGGCCAAGAAGCTCGAGGAGCTGAAGAACGAGCCGGTCACCGCGAAGAAGGCGCCGGCCAAGAAGGCGCCCGCGAAGAAGGCTCCGGCCAAGAAGGCCACCCCGGCCAAGAAGGCTCCGGCCAAGAAGGCTGCGAAGTAAGACCCTCGCACCCGCTCGACCCCGTGCCCCCGCGACTCCACGAGTTGCGGGGGCATCGTCGTGTCCGGTCATCGCGGACGCCGGCATCCGCCGATGTCCGATATAGACTGCGCGCGTGAACTTCGTCTCCGTACTCGACTACTCCCGCAGCTTCTTCGTGCTGATCCTCACCGTGATCGCCGGTGTGGCGGCGGTGGTCGCACTCATCCACGCCGCGATCCAACGTCCCGATGCGTTCCCGGCCGTCGACCGTCAGAGCAAGGTGATCTGGGTCAGCATCCTCGTGGTCGCGACCCTGTTCCTCTGGCTGTTCGGACTCCTCGGCATCTTCGGCATCATCGGGATCGTCGCGGTGCTGGTCTACCTGGTCGACGTCCGCCCCCGCGTCGACTCCGTCCAGAACAAGAAGTGGTTCCGCAAGGTCTGAGCGCGTCGATATGACAATGTTCGTTGTCGGAAAACCTTGACATCGAGCAGTGTCATGTTGCATCGTTGATTGACAAGGTTTTTGTCGTCGACGACGGGTCATCCGGCCCGCATAGGAGTGCACGATGACCATCGCAGAACCGCTCACCCGGCTCGACAAGGTACTCGACCGCCAGGATGTTGCGCGTCGCCTGCTCGCGTCGTCGGCACGTAAGTCCTACGACCCGCTGATCGAGGTCGACTGGGATGCCCCGATCGATCACGAGAGCTTCTACGGGATGACCCCCGAATGGTGCAGCCTCTACGGCACCGAGATGTGGGATCAGATGACCGAGAAGCAGCGGATCACGCTCACCGAGCACGAGGCCGCCAGCATCAGCGCAACCGGCATCTGGTTCGAGGTCATCCTCATGCAGATGCTCATCCGCGACGCCTACAAGCAGGATCCCGCGTCGCCGCACTTCCAGTTCGCGCTGACCGAGATCGCCGACGAGTGCCGCCACTCGACGATGTTCGCCAAGGCGGCCGACTACTTCGGCATCCCCAACTACGAGCGCCCGAAGTGGATCAACTTCCTCAGCCGGCCGTTCAAGGCGCTGGCCTCGGGATCGCTCGCCTTCGGTGGCACGCTCGCCGCCGAGGAGATCCTCGACATGATGCAGCGCGATTTCATGAAGGATCCGCGCGTCCAGCCGGTCACCCGCACCGTCAGCAAGATCCACGTCCTCGAAGAGGCGCGCCACATCCGCTTCGCCCGCGAGGAGACCGTCCGCATCGCGGCGCAGATGAGCCCCATCCGTCGTCACATGACCCGCCTGATGCTGGCCATCACCGTCTACATGGTGGTGTTCTGCCTGGTCAACCCCAAGGTCTACGAGGCGGCCGGGCTGGACAAGAAGGCTGCCGTCAAGGCCGCGCGGACCAACACGTTCTACAACGACCGCAAGCGCAACGGGTGCGCCAAGACCGTGTCCTTCCTCGACGAATGCGGTCTCATCGGCGGTCCCGGCACGTTCCTGCTGCGCCGCGGCGCGATCATCTGATCGCCGCGTACGAGAACGCGCGACGTGCGCGGATAGAATCGGCCGGTGGCTGAATACCGGATCAACGAGCTTGCCGACATCTCGGGTGTCAGTGTCCGAAACATCCGGGTGTACCAGGATCGTGGTCTGCTGCCATCTCCCAAGATCAAGGGGCGGACCGGGTGGTACTCGCAGGAGCATCTCGTTCGACTGAACCTCATCTCGAAGCTGCTCGACCGCGGGTACACGTTCGCGACGATCAGCGAGTTGCTCCTGGCCGCGCACTACGGGATGAAGGTCGAGCACGTCCTCGACGGCGAGCCCAAGGGGGGCCGGTGGCGGACCTTCAAGCGGGCGGCGACGATCACCATGACCGAACTGCGCCGCACCATCGGGGCCACCGACACCACCATCGCCATGAGTCAGCGACTGGGCTTGCTGGCCAAGGAGGGTGCGCAGTACGCGATCAAGAGCCCGGAACTCCTCGAGGGAGCCGAGGTGTTGGTGAAGGCGGGAATCGATCTCGAGTCGTTGCTGCGCAAGTGGGAGCGGGTGCAGAACGACCTCGACGACGTGGCCGACAGCTTCGTCGCGATCATCACCGACAAGTACTTCGGCGAGGACGGCCAACTGCTCGACCTCGAGGAGAAAGAGGTCGCGAAGGCCGCCCACCTCATCCGGACGGTACGGCCGATGGCGCACGAGATCGTGCAGTCGGCTTTCCGCCGCGCCCTCGATCGGAAGATCTCGATCGCGATCGGCGAGGCGTCGGAGATACTCGAGGGCGACCCCGGCGAGTTCGATCAGATCGACATCGCGCCTGACGGCAGCGGAACCCAGACCACCTGACGAGAGGCCCGATTCCATGAGCAGGTCCAGCAAGGCACTCACCGGACTCGCCGTTGCCGGGGGCGTCGGCGTCGGCGCGGCCGGGATCGGTGTCGGAACGATTCTCACCGCGCTGGTGCGTTCGGCGCTCACCGCGGCCCCGCCGGTCGACGACGGCCCCGACCATCTGCTCGACCGACCACGCGCGACACCCGAGCGGATCGCGGTGCGCGCCGCGGACGGCAACCCGATCAACGTGCTCGCCTACGGACCCGCCGACGGGGATCTGATCGTCGCCGCCCACGGATGGACCTGCAACACCCGGCACTGGTGGGCGCAGATCAACGACTTCGCCGACACGTGCCGCGTCGTGGTCTACGACCAGCGTGGCCATGGCGAGACCCCACTCGGCAAGACCAAGCTCAGCACCGATCTGCTCGGCTCCGATCTGCAATCGGTTCTGCAGGCGGTGGTCCCGCCGGATCGGCGGGCCATCATCGCCGGCCACAGCATGGGCGGGATGTCGGTGCTCGCCTGGGCCGCCAACCATCCGAGCAGCGTCGACCGGTTCGCCAGGGGCGTCGTGCTCACGTCGACGGCCGCGGTGGAGATCATGCAGAACCTCGCGGTGATCCCGGAGGGTTTGCCGCGGTTCACCCGTCCGCTGGAGTACGCGGTGGGTCGGATGATCGCGACCACTCCGCTTCCGTTGCCGCACACCACCGTTTCGCCGAAGATGGCGCAGTACATCGCGCTGAACACCCAGGCCCGACTCGCGCACGTGGAGTTCTGCGACCGGATGATCTCCGAGTGCCCGGCGGTCGCACGGGCACGATGGGGTGCCGCGATGTTGGACCTCGACGTGTGGCAGGGCGTGCTCAACCTGACCGTGCCCACCGCCGTGGTCGTCGGAACCGACGACCGCCTCACCCCGCGCAAGCATTCCGACGCCATCGCCGCGACGCTGGAGGAGGCCGGTCACCTCCACGAGTACCTCGTGCTGCCGCACACGGGGCACATGAGCAACATCGAGGAGCACGACGCCTACGACCGGTTGCTCACCGAGATGCTCGAGAAGACCACCGACAGAGCGCAGTTCATCGCCTGACGGTTGGGCGCCACGCGCCGCTCAGACGTCGTCGAACCCGTCGAGCACCGCCCGCGTGCCCGACAACCCCAGCCGGGTGGCACCGGCGGCGATCAACTCGGCCGCGAACTCCGCGGTTCGGATGCCGCCGGACGCCTTGATACCGACCCGCCCGGGAACGGCGGCGCGCATCAACCGCACGGCCTCGACGCTCGCCCCGCCGGACGGGTGGAACCCGGTCGACGTCTTGACCATCGACGCACCGGCCGCGGCCGCCTTCACACAGACCTGGGTCACACAGTCGGGCCCGCTGAACTCCAACAGGGCCGCTGACTCGATGATCACCTTGAGCACCACCTCGGGGCCCACGGCCTCGCGGACGGTCAGCACATCGGCGAAGATCTCGTCGTAGTGGCCCGCGACGGCGGCGCCGACGTCGATGACCATGTCGATCTCGTGGGCGCCGGAGTCCACGGCGAGCCGCGCCTCGGCCGCCTTCACCAACGAATGATGCTTCCCCGACGGGAATCCCGCGACCACGCAGGTCGCCTGATGGCCGGTGTCGATGGGGAGCATCGAGGGGGACAGGCAGACCGCCGCGACACCCAACTCGGCGGCCTCGGCCACGGTGGCGTCGGCGTCGGCGCGGGTCGCCTCGGGCTTGAGCAGGGTGTGGTCGACGATGGCCGCGACCTGCCGGCGGGTGTACTGCGAGGTGATGGACTCCGTCATGCCTACGAGCGTGGCACACCCGCGATCGCGGTCGCCGACACACCCGCGCGCACGGGTTCGACGAGCACGGCGTCGTCGACCCAGGTGAGGGCCTGATCGGGACGTGATGGCTTGAGGAACGCCGACCCGACGACCGAGATGACCGCGGTCGCCACGAGATAACCTGCCGCGCCCCAGGGCTTCCCGTTGCCGCCGTGGATGAGTGCGGTGAGGATCAGCGGTGTGAGGCCGGATGCGTAGACGCCTGCGAAGTTGTAGATGAACGAGATGCCGGTGTACCGCACCTCGGTGGGGTACACCAGCGCGTACAGCGTGCCCTGCGCGCCGTAGAACCAGCCGTGTACGAGACCGAACACGATCACCAGGCCGACGGTGAACCAGACGATGTCGCGGGTGCTGAACAGTGCGAACACCGGGTAGACGGCCACACCGTAGGCGGCGACACCGCTGATGAAGATCCATTTGGGGGAGATGCGGTCGGCCATCATGCCGGAGAAGGGGATCACGGCGGCCATCACCCCGGTCGCGATCGTCACCGACCACAGGACCGACACGTTGTCCATCGCCAGCGTGCCGGTGGCGTAGGTGATGGCGAAGACGCCCCACGTGTTGAACGCCGCGCCCTCCGCCCAACGGGACAGCAGGCCGAAGAACGTCTGGCGACGCAGATGACGATCGGCGAACAGCGCCGCGATGGGGGCGCGCACGGTGGTCACCGCGCGTTCGGCGGCCCGGAACGACGGGGTCTCGTCGACGACGAGACGGACCACGAAGCCGACGATCACCAGGATGACGCTCACGCCGAACGCGATGCGCCAGCCGTAGGCGAGGAACTCGGCGGTGTCGAAGACGGTCTGCAGCGTCGCGAACACCGCGGTGCCGAGTCCGAGACCCAACGCCAACCCGATCTGCGGGATCGACCCGAAGAAGCCGGTCCGCCCGCGCGGTCCGTGTTCGACCGACATCAGGACCGCGCCGGCCCACTCGCCGCCGAGAGCGAACCCCTGCACGACTCGCAGCACCAACAGCAGGATTGGCGCCGCGACCCCGACCTGTGTGGCGGTCGGCAGCACCGCCATCAGTGCGGTCGCGACACCCATCAGCAGCATCGTGACGGCGAGCGTGCGTTTGCGACCGATCTTGTCGCCGATGTGGCCGAACACCACGCCGCCGATGGGGCGGACGACGAAGCCGACCGCGAATGTCGCCAACGACAGCATGGTCCCGACGTACGAGCTGCTGTCGGGGAAGAAGAGTTTGTTGAACACGATCGACGCGGCCGTGGCGTAGAGGAAGAAGTCGTACCACTCGATGGTGGTGCCCAGCAGTGCCGACGCGATGACCAGACGCAGCCGGGTCGGGTCCGTCGGTGCGCTCCCCGAGCCATCCGGGGTGGGTCGTGCGGACGCTTCGACGGTTTTCACAGACACGCGATCCGACGCTATGCGTGCCCGTCACGTGCCGTCGACGGTTAGACCCTCGGCGGGTTCAACTCGGCCGTGGTGGTCGGTGTGCGTCAGATCCGGGTGCGTGCCATCCGGGTGTCGCGGAGCAACGCGTTGACCACGAACAGCAGCGTGCCCGCGACCAGCGCAGAGACCCCGGCCGCGAGAATCCAGTGCTCCAGCGGGTATTCGTGCCGCGGGCCGTAGTCGACGGCGGTCGAATAGAACAGGGTGACGGCGAAGACCGCCACCGCGGCGTACAGGACGCCGACATAACTCACGATCGCGACCGCGGCTCGGTTCTGCTCAGGCATGATCACGTGCACCTCGTCTCGCCCCTGTGGGAACTGTCGCCGATCGTACGCGCGCCGCCTCTGTGGCGTCGGCGTTCGACCGCGTCTTCAGAACACCTCCCGGTCGGCTTCCTGCTCGAGCACCGCGTCGAGGTCGGAGAGGCGGTTCATCGTCGAGACCGCGCGTGCGGTGCGGTGATTGGCCGACAACATCTCCTGGTGTCGATGGGTGAACGCCCAGTACCCGGCGGTGAACGGGCAGGCGTCGTCGCCGACCCGCTTCTTCGGGTTGTAGTCGCAGGAGCGACAGTGGTCGGACATCTTGTTGATGTACGCGCCGCCGGATGTGTACGGCTTCGTGGCCATCAGTCCGCCGTCGGCGTGTTGGCTCATCCCGATGACGTTGACCGGCATGACCCATTCGTATCCGTCGACGAAGTTGGCGCGGAACCACTCGGTCAGTTCGGCCGGGTCGTAGTTCCGCTGCAGCGCATGGCTGCCCAGGATCATCAACCGCGGGATGTGGTGGACCCAGCCGCGGTCGCGGACGCCCTCGAGCGCGTCCGACAGGCACCGGGCGGTCACGGCGTCGGCGTCGAGATCACGGAACCAGTCCGGCAGCGGTACATGCGCATCGAGCTTGTTGTTCGTCACGTACTCCGCACCGAAGTGCCAGTAGAGATGCCAGACGAATTCGCGCCACCCGATGATCTGGCGGATGAAGCCCTCGGCGGCGGCGAGGTCCACGTCGCCGCTGCGTGCGGCGTCCTCGGCGGCGTGCACCACGTCGAGGGGATCGAGCAGTGACAGGTTCAGCGGCACCGACAGAAGCGAGTGCGACATCGTCCAGTCCGCCCCCATGATGGCGTCCTCGTAGCGGCCGAACGTCGCGAGCCGCTGGTCGATGAAGGTGCGCAGGGCCTCGTTCGCCTCGTCGGTGGTCACCGCGAACAGGCGCGGGCCGTCGGCGCCGGACCACTCGATCTCGAGGGCGTCGAGGTCGGCGCGGACCTGTTCGTCGATCTCGTCCTCGGTCGGCCACCAGGGCGGGTCGACCCCGAGGGTCTCGGACTTCGGCGGCGACTCCCGGTTCTCGTGGTCGTAGTTCCACGTCCCGCCCGCGGGCCGGTCGCCGTCCATGAGGATGTCGAAACGGCGGCGTTGTTCGCGGTAGAAGGTCTCCATCCGGAACGACGACGCCGTGCCCGCCCAGGTCTCGAAGTCGTCCCGCGACAGTGCGAACGACGGGTTCGGCAGCACCTCGGCGACGAGGCCCTCCTCGGCGAGGGCGTGCACGAAATCGTGCGCCGCCCGCGAGGTGGGTTCGTGGACGACGACCGGACGGCCGAGTTGGACGAGCGCGTCGCGGTAGCCGTCGGCCTGCCACAGTTGCGCGCGCTCACCGAGTTCGGCTGCGAGGTGCCGCATCCCCGACAGCAGCAGGTGCGCCTTCTGTCGATGACCGCCGCGACGCCGCAGCGCCGCGGTCGACTCGATGAGGATGATCTCGCGATCGGCGTGTTCCGGCGCCGAGTGGATGTGGCGGCCGAGCTGATCGGCGAAGAGCCACAACGGTTCCGGTGTCGAGGTCATGGGCGCATCAGATGACGGTGCAGGTGGTCTGGCTCTGCTGGTTCGGCGTCGACCCGAGCGTGCTCTCGTCGAGCGGCACGTCGGTCCCGGTGACCGCGAAGTCGACACCGCTGGAGGTGACGGCGAGCTTGTCGATCGACAGCTGGTCGAACAGCGGCGGGAACAGCGACTTCGACACCCCGTCGACGAGGGTCTGCGCGAAGTTCGACGGGATGCCGAACACGAGCGCGCTGGCCTTGACCACCTGGAATTCGATCTTGCCGCCGGTGGTGACGGGCTTGATCTCGGTGCTCACCGGGATCGAGATCAGCCCGGCCAGGCTCACGCCCGCGGTGACGGTGATGGTGCCGCTCGACGGATTGCCGGTGACGTTGTCCAGCGTGAAGTCACCGAACAGGCCGCCCAGGCCGGTCGACGGCTGCTGGCTGTTCTCGGTGGACTGCTGCGACGTCTGCTTGCTCAGCTCGACGATTCGCGCGAACGGGACCGAGCCGGTGGCGGCGAGCCTGCCGATGGTCGAGCCGCCGGAGACGCCCTTGATGTTGTCGGCGCGGCCGTGGAGTTCGATGGCCGACCCGTCGTCACCGGAGGTGTCGATCTGGACGTAGGGGACCTCTTTGGTCGCCGCCTGCAACAGCATGGGCTTCTTGCTCAACGACACCGACGCCGATGAGCCGGTCAGCTCCGCGAACGACTTCTGCAGGCAGTCCTTGGTCGCGCTGCGCAGATAGAGCTCACTGCCCACGCCGGCGATGACCAACACGAGCACCAGCACCAGGGCGCTGATCGTGACGATCACACCCACGCGACGACGCGGTTTCGCCGGCTTCGGCGGCTCACCCGCGGGCTCCGACCGGTCGTCGAACCCCCCACCCGGCGGAGGCGGTCCCGACGGCGGGCCGTATCCGGGCACGGCCGGATACTCCGTTCCCGGAGGAGCCTCGAACGGCCGGGTCTGTGAATAGGCCTTGGCGGTGGGGGCGTCGTCGTTGTCGTTGCGCTCATTCATCGCCCTCGATTCTGCCTGCCCAAGTTGTGCCGATCGTGAGACTTCTCTGAAAGGTCCGACCGCGTCGTCAGACGTGCAGCATCCTGTTCTCGAGCACCGCGATCGTCGACCGGGCCGCGTCGACGCGGTCGAAGTCGAGAACGTGCAGGTCGAGACGTTCTTCGTCGCCGTATTCGGCGAGAACGTCACCGAACGGGTCGACGAGCAGGGAGTGGCCGATCCCGGTCGGCGCGGTGGAGTCCGCGACGTCGGGATCCGATGGGACGGGCTGACCCACCGCGGCGACGATGGTGCTGCTGTCGAGTGCACGGGCCTGGGCCAACACCCTCCATTGCTGCTGCTTGCCCGGTCCGGCGCCCCACGACGCCGGGACGACGATCAGCTCGGCGCCGGCCGTCGCGAGGGTCGTGAACAGTTCGGGGAAGCGGATGTCGTAGCAGGTCGCGAGTCCGACGGTGTGTCCGGCGACCTCGATCACCACCGGGGTCGACCCGGGAGCGACCGTCGCGGACTCGCGGAACCCGAACGCGTCGTAGAGGTGGATCTTGTCGTAGGAGGTCACGGTCCCGTCCGGCGCGGCGGCGATCAGCGTGTTGCGCACCCGTCGTCGGCCGTCGAGGGTGTCGGCCGGGGTGAACATCCCCGCCACGATCGTCACGCCGAACGCGGTGGCGGCGTCGCGCACGCCGGTGGCCCACGGACCGTCCAGGGGTTCGGCGATCGGGGCCAGGGAGACCCCGAACCGGCACATCATCGCTTCCGGGAACACGATCAGATCGGCGCCGTCGGCCGCGGCCTGTTCGGCCCGGGTGCGCAGCAGGTCCAGGTTGGCGGCGGGATCGGTCCCGCTGGGAACCTGGGCCATCGCGATACGCATGTGCCCGATTCTACGGTCGGACGGGCGAGACCACGTCCCACGGGACGGTCAGCACGTTGTCGCGAAGACGTCTGCGGGGTAGCTCGCAGGGCACGCCCTGCCCGTGCAGCGCGGTCCGGGCGTGATTCCAGCGAATGCGGCGGCCGTAGGGCGCGTAGTGCGCCGCGGCGTCCCAACACCGGTCGGCGGCGGTCAGCAGATCGTGGATCGGGCGTCCCGGGACGTTGTGGTGGATCAGTGCCTTGGGCAGTCGTGCGGCGATGTCGGACGGACGATCGGTGTGGTCGGGGTCCCAGGCGAGGGTGAGGGAACGCGGTCCGTCGGCGTCGAGCAGGATCCAGGCGCATCGTCGACCGATCTCGTCGCACGTGCCCTCGACGATCAGACCGCCGGGCGCGAGGCCGGCCTGCATCCGGGCCCACGCGGGACCCACCTCGGACTCGTCGTACTGTCGCAGGACGTTGAAGGCGCGGACCAGGTGCGGGCGCAGTCCGGCGAGTTCGAAACCGCCGCGGGCGAAGCGCACGCCCTCGCGGGCGTCGACCACCCGGGCGGGGTCGATCTCCAGACCCACGAGAGTCGTCCGCGGTGCCACCGCGCGGAGTCGGCGCGACATCTCCACCGCGGTGTCGGGGCGATCGCCGTAGCCCAGGTCGACCGCGAGCGGATCATGCTGTGCGTGAAGGAGTTCGACGATCTCGGGGCGCCCGGCCATCCACCGATCGACACGACGCAACCGATTGAGGTTGGTGGTGCCCCGGGTGATGTGCCCCTCCGGGGATGGCGCTGTCCGTACGGACCCGTCGGGACCCACGCGAACCCAGGTGGAAGGTCAGCTGTTCTTGGCGATCCAGTCGGCCGTGAACTCCGCCTCTCCGCGGAACAGGTCGACGAGGTTCACCAGGATGAGCTGCTCGAGTTTGCCGTTGACGAACGGGACGTAGACCTTGACCTCGGTCGTGCGTCGCAGCGTGCACCCGGTGTCGGTGGGGAACAGCTCCTGCACGCCCGTGACGTTGCCCGGACCGGCGGGGATGCCCGCGCTGTAGGTGCCCTCGGTCTTCTCGGGGTTGTACGGCCCGAGGAATTCCTTGCGGGTGATGATCATGTCCTTCTTGATCACCGCGCTGGCGATGGCCGGCAGATCGGACTTCGGGAGGGTCTGCACGAGAACGATGTCGACACCGTTCTCGTCGACGACGAACTTGTCGACGTCGGACTGCGGGGTCAGCTTGCGGAACTCGACCATCTGGTCGTCCCAGAACTCGCGGCTGGACAGTGCCGAGTAGACCTTCTCGGTTGGATGCTCATATCGGGCTGAATAACTGAGACGGCGCGCCATGGTGGTTACCGTACCGTCCTGGTGATCAGCGGTGCTCCTCGTGCCAGGCAACCGTGAAATCACGCTCGGCGTCGAGGAGGTCGGTGAGTTTCTCGGCGATCAGCTTCTCGATCTTGCCGCCGACCAATGGGATTCGGACAGTGACCGAGCCGGTGTAGACGATGGTGCACTCGTCGGCGGTACCGGTGGCGTCCACCGTGCCCTTCGTGGTCGCGGGCGCCCCGACCACATCGGCGGCGAACGTGCCCGTGGTGTGGGCATCGGTGTGGAACTCCCAGGTCATCGACCGTTTGATGGCCAGGTCGCCGGACACCAGCTTGGTGACCGCCGAGGGGAGCTTGTCGGCCGGGATGTGCTGGGTGAGGTGCACCTGCGCCGTGTCGGTGTCCACGTCGGCCGAGTTCAGCTCGCCGGGGGCCGCCTTGATGCTCGTCGCCAGCGTCTCCCAGTAATCGGGGGCGGAGATCGCCGCGACGTACGCAGCCATCCCGAACGGGCAGGTGATCGTGTGCCGCAGCTTCGTCGCCATGATCTGCAGACGTTACCGTTGACACCGTGAGCCCCGAACGCGCATACGCGGATTGCCCCGGTCAGCCGGTGTCGCTGTCGCAGCTCACCACCCTGCGACTCGGCGGTCCGGCCCGTGCCTTCGTGCGTGTGACCACCACCGATGACCTCGTCGCGACCCTCACGCGCCTCGATCGCGCGGGCGAACCCACGCTGCTGGTCGGCGGCGGTTCCAATCTCGTTGTCTCCGACGACGGTTTCGCCGGGACCGTGGTGCAGATCGCCAACGACGAGGTCCGCTACGACGTCGCCCCGGATGGCGCTCCCCGGGTGGTCGCCGATGCGGGTGCCGACTGGGACGCCGTGGTCGCCGACACCGTCGAGCGGAACCTCGGAGGACTCGAGTGCCTGTCCGGGATCCCCGGGGCGGTCGGGTCGACGCCGGTGCAGAACGTCGGCGCGTACGGCGTGGAGATCGCCGACGTCCTCGACGGCGTCGAGGTGCTCGATCGCGCCGACGGCACACTGCGGTGGATCACCCCGTCCGAACTCGCCCTGGCGTACCGGACCAGCGCTCTCAAGCATCACGACGACCGAGTCGTGGTCCGGGTCGCCATGCGGCTGACCGACGACGGTCTCAGTGCGCCCATCCGCTATCGCGAACTCGCGCACACGCTCGGGGTCGAGCAGGGCGAGCGGGTCCCGGTCGCCGTCGTCCGCGAACAGGTCCTCGCGCTGCGGTCCGGCAAGGGGATGGTGCTCGACGCCGCCGACCACGACACGTGGAGCGCGGGGTCGTTCTTCACCAATCCGATCGTCACCGACGATGATCTCCCTCACATCCTGGAGGCCATCGCAGCGCGGGTGGGAGACGTGCCGGTACCCCGATTCGCCGCCGACGGTGGCGTCAAACTGTCCGCCGGGTGGCTCATCGAGCGTGCCGGGTTCTCCCGCGGACACCCCGACGAGACCGCTTCTGTACGGCTGTCCACCAAGCACACCCTGGCCATCACCAACCGTGGCGGCGCCACGACGGAAGAACTTCTCACCCTCGCCCGCCAGGTGCGCGACGGTGTCGAGGCCGCGTTCGGGGTCCGTCTCGAACCCGAGCCGGTGCTGGTCGGCTGCTGCCTCTAGGCTCGTCGGCCGGAAGGAGCACCGCAGATCACCAGGTAATGTCGGTGTACATGATCGACAGTCGTGACCCAGTGCGGTTGACCAGGCGAGGGGCTCTCGCGGCTTTGGCCGTGGGCGCGGTCGGTGTGACCGCCGCAGCCTGCAGCAAGAGCGACAACGGTGGCTCGTCCACCGGTGTCGCGGCGTCGAAGAGCGCCGAGCCGACCGCGGAGATCAGTTACCTGCCGAAGTTGGACTCCGACGCCAACCCCAGCCCGACGGCCGAGTTCGCCGTCAAGGTGTCCAAGGGACAGCTCAACCCGGACGTCAAGCTCACCAACGCCCGCGGCACCGTCGTCACCGGCACGTTGTCGGAGGACCGGTCGACGTACACCGTCACCGAGCCGCTCGGGTACGGCGGCACCTACACCTGGTCCGGCTCGGCGACCGGTGAGGACCGCAAGGTCGTTCCGATCGAGGGCACTGTCACCACACTGACCCCGCAGGAGCAGGTCAACGTCGTGGTGAACATCGCCGACGGCCAGGAGGTCGGCATCGCCGCGCCCCTGATCCTGAAGTTCGACTCGACCATCTCGGACAAGAAGGCCGTCGAGCGTGCGCTGAAGGTGACGACCACGCCGCCCACCGAGGGCAGCTGGGCCTGGCTCCCCGAGGACAACGGCTCACGCGCGCACTGGCGCAGCAAGGAGTACTTCGCTCCGGGGACCAAGGTGTCGATGAAGGCATCGCTGTACGGCCTCGACCACGGCGACGGTGCCTACGGTGCCGCCGACGTCACGAGCGATTTCGTCATCGGTCGCGCGCAGATCGTCAAGGCCGACGCGACGTCGTTCAAGATCGACGTCATGCAGGGCAGCAATGTCCTGATGACCCTGCCGTGCAGCTACGGCAGCGGCGACCTCGACCGCAACGTGACGCGCTCGGGCATCCACGTGGTGAGCGAGAAGCACGAGGACTTCTACATGTCCAACCCCGCGGCCGGGTACTTCAACATCCGCGAGCGGTTCGCGGTGCGCATCTCCAACAACGGCGAGTTCATCCACGCCAACCCGGAGACCACCGGTGTGCAGGGGTCGTCCAACGTGACCAACGGCTGCATCAACCTGTCGCTGGACAACGCCCAGCAGTACTTCGGAGTCGCGATCTACGGAGATCCGGTCGAGGTCACCAACACCCGGATCCCGCTGTCGGAGGCCGACGGCGACATCTACGACTGGACGTTCTCCTGGGACGACTGGAAGTCGATGTCGGCGCTGGAGGGTGAGGTCACCAGTTCGACCGCACCGGCCACCCCGTCGAATGCCCCTCAGCTGTCCGGCATACCGACCACCTCGGCGGCCCCGGCACGCCAGGGCCCGACGGGCTGACCGGACCTATCCGGTCTTGATGTTGCGGCGTGCGCTGGCCTGATCGCGGGGCTTGAGCAGGATCTGGTCGAGGTTGACGTGCGGCGGGCGTGAGGCGACGAAGCCGATCACCTCTGCGACGTCGTCTGCGGTGAGCGGGGTCAAGCCGTCGTAGACCGCGTCGGCGCGTTCCTGATCACCGTCGAACCGAACCAGCGAGAACTCGGTCTCCACCATGCCGGGCAGGATCTCGGTGAAGCGGACCGGTTGGCCGATGAGCTCGAGCCGCAGCGTGCGGTGCAGGACCGCCTGCGCGTGCTTGGCCGAGGTGTAACCGGCGCCGTTGTCGTAGGCCTCGATGGCCGCGATCGACGTGACGGTGACGATCAGCCCGTCGCCGGACGCGATCAGTGCGGGGAGCAGCGCCTTGGTCATCCGCAGCGTGCCGAGCACGTTCGTCTCCCACATCCACCGCCACTCGTCGAGATCGGCGTCGGCCACCGTGGACAGTCCGCGTGCGCCGCCGGCGTTGTTGACGAGGATGTCGACGGAGTCGAGTTGATCGCAGAACCGGGCGACGGAGTCGTCGTCGGTGACGTCGAGCTCGATGGCGCGACCGTTGATCGAGTCGGCCACCTCGCTGAGTCGGTCTAGTCGACGGGCGCCGATCACGACCTCATAGCCCTGTGCGGCAAGCGTTCTCGCGGTCGCCTCGCCGATGCCCGAACTGGCGCCGGTGACAACCGCGACCGGTCGGGGGTCAGACGGCTTCGATGTGTCGCTCATGTCCACGAGTTTACGGTTGCGGCGTGCGCACCTTAGGCTTAGGCCCACAGGCGCCTTGAAGCAGGTCGAGGACCGCCGTATCGCAGAGATTCACCGACGGTTAGGGCGCCGACCGCACATGGGCACAATCAAGCGTGACGTTTCATCGATGATGGACATCTGGGTGGATTCGGCCACCGAACTCGAGTTGCAGGTCACCGTTGCGCGTCTCCCGGGGATGGACCTCGTCGAGACCCTGTCGGTGTCGGTGAACGGCAATTCCGTGACCCCCGAGGAGATCATTGGGGAGGTCGGCACCCGGATCCATCGGCTGAACGTGGAGCGCGGCAACGTCCTCGTGCAGTACTCCGCGGCGATCAACACCCCGGCCGATCCCGTCGCGGTGCAGGTCGGCGAGCGGTCGTTGTAC
Organism: Williamsia sp.; assembly: GCF_016462415.1. Taxonomy (GTDB): domain Bacteria; phylum Actinomycetota; class Actinomycetes; order Mycobacteriales; family Mycobacteriaceae; genus Williamsia_A. Next base: position 52,769 of record NZ_JAEMTF010000012.1, read on the forward strand.
CTGCGTCCCAGTCGGTACGCCGAGGCGGACAAGTTCTTCGGTTACGTCTCAGCGGAATTCGATCTGAGCAAGCCGCCGATCGATCTGCTCTACGAGGTGTCGCGGTTCGTCGCGGCGCGCCTGAACTACATCCCCGGTGCCAGCGACCCGATCGACGGCGCCGCGGACACGCTGCTGGCCAACGCCGGTGTGTGCCGCGACTTCGCCCACCTCGTGGTCGCGTTGCTGCGGGCGCTGAACATCCCGGCCCGCCTTGTCGCCGTCTACGCGCCGGGTTGTGTCCCGATGGACTTCCATGCCGTCGCCGAGGCATTGATCGACGACAAGTGGCTCGTCGTGGACGCCACCGGACTGGCGCCTCGCCAGGCGTTGGTCCGCATCGCGACCGGTCGCGACGCCGCCGACACGGCGTTCCTCGACAACCACTCGGGCAACATCACACTGAACAACTACGAGGTCATCGCGACCGTCGACGGGGACCTGCCCATCGACAACGGCGCCGACCACATCAGCATCGGCTGATCGCACTTTCGCGCTGACATCGTCCGATATGGGACTCGTCGAGGGCAATATGCCCTCGACGGCCCGTATGTCGGACGATGTCAGCGAACGGTCAGGCTCCGAGCAGGGCGGCGCAGCGCAGCAGACCGATGTGGCTGTACGCCTGCGGGTGGTTGCCCAGTGAGCGTTCGGCGACGGGGTCGTACTCCTCGGACAGCAGGCCGGTGGGGCCGGCGGCCTTGACGAGCTGGTCGAACAGCGCCTCGGCGTCCGAACGGCGGCCGATGAGCAGGTAGGCCTCCACGAGCCAGGCGGCACACAGGTGGAAGCCGCCCTCGCCGCCGGGCAGGCCGTCGTCGTGGTGGTAGCGGTACACCGTTGCGCCACTGCGTAGTTCGGCCTCGGTGGCCTTGACCGTCTGAGCGAATCGCTCGTCGGTCGGGTCGATGAGCCCGGACAAACCGATGTGCAGGGTGGCGGCGTCGAGGTCGATGCCGTCGTATGCGGCGGTGAACGACTTGGCCGAGGCGTTCCATCCCTGCTCGAGGACCTGCGCCGCGATCACGTCGCGCAGCACCGACCAGCCCGGCTCCACCTCCCGGCCGAAGCGGGCGCCGATGCTCAGCGCGCGGTCGACGGTCAACCAGCACATGACCTTCGAGTACACGTGGTGGCGCGGGTTGCCGCGGATTTCCCAGATGCCGTGATCGGGCTCGAACCACCGACGTTCCACGGCCCAGACCATGTTGGCGACCAGATCCCAGTCGGCGTCGGTGAGCGGCGTCGTGGATCCGGCTGCCGCGCGCGCGTCGGCGAGGTGCCCGATGAGCTCGACGATCGGGCCGAACACGTCGAGCTGCACCTGCTGGTTGGCGGCGTTGCCGACCCGGACCGGCCGCGAGCCCGCGTATCCGGGCAGCGAGTCGATGATCGCCTCGGGCGGCAGGCCACCACCGGCGAGGGTGTAGAGCGGGTGCAGCCATTCGGGGCCGTTGACCGTTCCCAACACCCGGTAGAGCCAGTTCAGATAGCCTTCGGCCTCGGCGTGCGACCCCACCGACACCAACGCCGACGCGGTCATCGCGGCGTCGCGCAGCCAGCAGTAGCGATAGTCCCAGTTGCGGACGCCACCGATCTCCTCGGGCAGCGACGTCGTCGCCGCGGCCATGATCGACCCGGAATCGGCGTGCACGAGTCCGCGCAACGTCAGCGCAGAACGCTTCATCAGGTCGGGCTTGAGACCGGGCAGCGTCAGGCGGGAGACCCAGTCGCTCCAGTAGGTCTCGGTGAGTGCACGACGCTGTTCCTCGCTGCGCTCCTCCTCGCCGATGTAGTCGGTGCCACAACGCAACTCGAGGACGATCGGCCCGTCGGAGGGATCGACGACGGCGGTCGCGCGCTGGTAGAAACGGTCGGTGTCGATGCGCCAGGTGACCCCCGGCGACCGCAACACGATGGGCTCGTTCGAGCCGAGCACCCGCAGGCCCTCGTCGACGGCCTCGAGCTGGACGCTGGCCTGACCGAACTCCGGTCGCGGCGCGAACTCGACGAGCGTCGGCACGGTGCCGGTGACCACGCGCACTAGATCGGTACGGCCCGGTGCGACATCGTGCGGCAGGTAGTCGATGACCTCGAGCCCGGCCCAACGTGTCTGGATCGTCATCGTGCCGTCGACATAGCGCTGGCTCTGCGGCAGCGGAGGACGCCGGTCGTCGTCGACCCACGGTCGGACACCGAACTCGCCTGCGTCGACGGTGCCCAGCAGGCTGGCGAACACGGCGGCCGAATCGGGCTCGGGATGACACATCCAGCAGATCTTGGCGTCCGGCGTCATCAACGCGACGGTGCGCGGCGACGCCAGCATCGACAACCGCTCGATCGGGGCGGCGTTCTCCCCGCGCAGCCACGCGCGGCGCTCCTCGTAGAGGAAGGCCAGGGCCGTCGCGACGTCGTCGGTGGTGGACACCCGGTAGGTGGCGAGGGTGTCGCCGTCGCCGACCTTGACCCCGAAATCAGGTCCGTGCAGCCGGCGGAAGGCCTTCTCGTCGGTGACGTCGTCGCCGAAGAAGATGGCCGCGCCCGCGCCCGCCTGGTGGCGGAGGATGTCGAGCGCCTGGCCCTTGTCGGTCCGGATGACGGCCAGTTCGATGACCGACTTGCCCTCGGTGACCTGCACCCCGTCCCACGACGCGGGCCCGGTGCGCACTCGATGGATGGCGGCGTCGGCATCGGTCGTCGAGGCGTTGCGCACGTGTAGCGCGGTGCTGGCGGGCTTGGTCTCGACGGTGACACCGGAGTAGTCGACGGCGATGGCACGCAGTTCGGTGATCACCGTGTCCAGCAGTTCGTTGGCCGCGGGGCTGATCTCGTGCACGAAGCCGATGTCGAATTCACTGCCGTGGCTGCCCACGAGGTGGACCTCGGCGGGCAGGCGCGACAGCGTCGCGAGGTCGCGCAGCGCGCGCCCGGAGATGACCGCGGCGGTGGTGGAGTCGAGGTCGGCGATCGCGCGCATCGCCCGGACCGAATCGGGATTGGGTCGGGCGTCCTCGGGTCGCGACACGATCGGGGCCATGCAGCCGTCGTAGTCGGAGGCGACGAGAAGCCGAGGAGTGCGCGCTATGTCCTTCAACGCGCGACGAAGTTCTGGTGCTAGATCTTGGGCACTCACCCGGTGAGTCTAGAGCGAGAAACCAGGTACCCGTCCAATCGAGCGGACCCCTGTCGGCGATCGGTGGTGAGGGCGCTCACTCCTCGACCGTGACGGAGTCACTCCTCGACTATGTCGACGCCGCGGTTGGCGCTCGACGTCGTCTCCTGGGTGCTGCCGAGGGCTCCGAGGAAGCTCTCGGCCCACCGGCTCACGTCGTGCGCGAGGACCTGCCTGCGCAGCGCCCGCATGCGTCGGCGACCTTCCTCGTCGTCCTGGTCCACCGCGGCCATGATCGCGTCCTTGACGCCGTCGAGGTCGTACGGATTGGCCTGGTAGGCAGAGCGCAGTTCGGCCGCGGCACCGGTGAACTCGCTGAGCACCAGCGCGCCCCCGAGGTCGCTGCGGCAGGCGACGTACTCCTTGGCCACCAGGTTCATGCCGTCGCGCAGTGGCGTCACCAACATGACATCGGCGGCGACGAAGAAGGCGATGAGCTCGTCGCGGTCGACCGGGCGATGCAGGTACTGCACGACCTGGTGTGCGACCTCGCCGTAGGTGCCGTTGATGTTGCCGACGAGCTGCTCGATGCCCGCGCGCATCTGGATGTAGCTGTCCACGCGCTCGCGGCTGGGGGTGGCCAGCTGGATCATCACGGTGTCGGACGGGTCGATGCGCCCCTCGGCCAACAGCTCCGACAACGCCTGCAGGCGGACGTCGATGCCCTTGGTGTAGTCGAGACGGTCGACGCCCAGCAGGATCGTCGACGGGTTGCCCAGCTCGGTACGGATCTGGGCGGCGCGGGCGCGGATCTTGCGCGACCGCGACTCGGCGTCGAGAGCGCCGGAGTCGATGGAGATGGGGAAGGCGCCCACACGAACGTGTCGGAAACCGACCTGGACGACACCGAACTTCGAGCGCACCCCGACGGTGCCCTTCGACGTCGCCTGACCGGCGAGTCGGCGCGCGAGGTAGAGGAAGTTCTGGGCGCCGCCGGGCAGATGGAAACCGATGAGGTCGGCGCCGAGCAATCCCTCGACGATCTCCGTACGCCACGGGAGCTGCATGAACAGCTCGACCGGCGGGAACGGGATGTGCAGGAAGAAGCCGATCTTGAGATCGGGGCGGAGCATGCGCAGCATCTTCGGGACGAGCTGCAGCTGGTAGTCCTGGATCCAGACCATCGCGCCCTCGGACGCCGCGGCGGACGCGGCCTCGGCGAAGCGCCGGTTGACCTCGACGTAGGCGTTCCACCACTCGCGGTGATACTCCGGCTTGACCAGGACGTCGTGGTAGAGCGGCCACAGGGTGGCGTTGGAGAACCCCTCGTAGTACTCGTTGATCTCCGATGCGCTGAGCGGGACAGAGATCAGCTGCAGGCCGTCGACGACGGGGTTGTCGTGCGAGTCGGGAACACCCGACCAGCCGACCCACGCACCGGTCTGTGACCGCAGGATCGGCTCGAGGGCCGTGACGAGACCGCCGGGACTGCGCTTCCAGCGGATCGAGCCGTCGGGGAGGGTTTCCTTGTCGACCGGGAGACGGTTGGCGACCACGACGAAATCCGCCGTGTGCAACTCATCGGGGTCGATCTGGAGGTCGGTTCCGGTCTCGCTCACCACTCAGGCTTCGTCGGTGGGTGCGATCCCGAGCATGGCCAGCAGCATCCGGCACTCGTCGGCGTCGGTGGCGAACGCGGCCACCACGCGACGCGCGGCACGGGCTGTCTCGTCTGCGACCGTCGCCAGTTCTTCGTCGGGAATGTCGGTCTTGTCCGTGGTCTTCGCTGGCATGACCTCTACTTTACCCGGTTCGCCGATTCGGGTTGTGCCCGGAGCGGCTCGGTGATCGCGGTGAGCAGCGGATCGGCCACCGGCTGCGGTTCGGTGTCGGGTCGGGTGAACCGTTTCGGTCGCAGCGCCGACCGCGCGGTGAGCAACGCGCGGGTGGGTCGCGACGGGATGCGCGGGCGGCGCAGGGTCCGGGCGATGAACTCACCGAGGGTGACGCCCGCGGCGAGCGCCGCACCGATGCCCAGCGCCGAGGCGATGGCGGTGAACCCGTCGAGCGTCTGCTCGTTGAGGACGCCGTAGAGGCCGCGATAGACCGCCAGACCGGGCAGCAGGGGAGTGATGCCAGCGACCGCGACGACCAGCGGCGGGGTGAGTGCACGGCGGGCCAGCAGACCACCGGCGAACCCGACGGTCAGCGCGGCCATGCCACCTGCGATGACCCCGCCGATGCCGGCGAGCGCGGCGCCCGCCGACACCGCGGCGCCGATGAGTCCGCCCATGAACGCGACCGGCAGCGCGCGGTTCTCGGCGTAGCTGGCCAGCGCGTACGCGCCGGCCGCGATACCGCCACCGAGGATCTGGGCCGGTGCGTCGGTGAGGCCCAGTTGGGTGGTGCTGGTGATCGTCGGCAGATAGATGCCGGTGCTCTCCAGCAGTTTGATGGCCACACTGACCCCGGCGATGATGCCGCCGGTGAGGATGAGCAGTTCGAAGAATCGGGCCACGCCGGTGATCGGTGCACCGGTGATCGCATCCTGCACAGAACCGACCAGCGACAGTCCGGACAGCAATACGATCACTCCGGCGGCGATGACCAGGGTCGGGGAGATCCCGACCCCGAGTGCCTCCTGATACTGGTAGACGATCGCCGCCGGGATGACCGCGACGAATCCGCCGGCGATCTGCTGGAAGAACACCGGTGTGCCGAGGCGGTTGAGTGCCTGGTTGAGCCGGTAGATGACCGCCGTGGTGAGAAACGAGACCACCGCGACCAACCAGTTGCCGCCCAGGGTTACCGACAGCGCCGCCGCCATCGTCGACCACGCCAGCGTCGCCACCCAGCGCGCGTAGGGGTGCGGAGCCGCGATGATCTCGTCGATGACCAGGTGGGCCTCGCCCGGGGTGACGGCCAGGCTGCGGATCTTGCGGATGAGTCGGTCGACCTGGGCGAGGCGGGTGAAGTCGAGCGAGCGGTAGTGCACCGTGCGCATCGCGGTGACCGGCGGCATCGACGACCCGCGACGGGCACTGGCCATGATCGTGTTGTAGGTCACGTCGACGTCGCATCGCTCGACGCCGAACATCCCGGCGACGAAACGGATCTGGGTCTGGGTGTCGATCGCGCCGGTACCGGAGTCGAGCAGCACCGACCCGACCTTGATGGCGAGGTCGAGGACCTCGGTGACCGCGCCGTCGTCGGTGAGATCGACAGGTTGCCGGGGTGACAGCGGCGATGTGTACGGCTCGATCGTGTCGATCGTGGCCCGTTTGGAGCCCGCCAATGGGCGCAACATCCGGCCGATATACTCACGCACGAGACACACGCCTCCTTAGCTCAGCGGTAGAGCACTCGCCTTGTAAGCGAAAGGTCGTCGGTTCAATCCCGACAGGAGGCTCCACGAGTCCGATCACACTGTCGCTGAACACGATAATCTCTTTTGATGCTCGACATCCTCGACGCCCTCGTCGTCGGGTCCACCCGATCGCCGGTGGCACTCGCGCGGATCGTCGGTGTCACCGGATCGTCCCCGCGCACGGTGGGTTCCGCGCTGGTGGTGACCGGCGACGGAGACGTCGTCGGGTCGTTGTCGTCCGGGTGTGTCGAGGCGGCGGTCGTCGCCGCTGCCGTCGACGTGATCGCCACCGGCGAACCATCGTTCGAGCGCTTCGGCGGATCCGACATCGACCCGTTCGCGGTCGGACTCACCTGTGGCGGCGAGATCGAGGTGCTCATCGAACGCGTCGACGACCCTTCCGTCTTCCTCGACCTGCGCGCTCGGATCGCCGCACGCACGCCGTGTGCGCTCGTGACCACCGTCGGTGCACCCACACTGCGCACGGTGCTGACGACCGCGCAGCGGTATGAACCGAATTCGCCGTGGAACCGGGTCGATCGCTATTCCCGCGCGTTGCTCGCTGTCGGTCGCAGCGGGATCGTCGGTGGCAGCGAGGTCAACAACGGCGACGAGGCGGCCGGGTGCCGTCGGCCGGTCTTCGTGCAGTCGTTCGCGACCGCGCCGCGGATGATCCTGGCCGGGGCCAACGATTTCGTCCGCGCGCTCACCGACACCGCCCGGACGCTCGGCTACGCGGTGACGGTCGTCGACGCCCGCGCCACTTTCGCAACACCGCAACGCTTTCCGCGTGCCGACGCCGTCGTGGTCGACTGGCCGGACCGCTACCTCCGCGCCGAACACGCGGCCGGACGCCTGGACGGGCGGACCGTGGTCGCGGTGATGACACACGACGACAAGTTCGACGTCCCGACGATCGTGGCGGCCCTCACCCTCGGCAGGTTCGCGTACGTCGGTGCTCTGGGATCCCGTCGTACCCACGCTGATCGGCGGTCGCGCCTCGTCGACGCGGGCGTGGCCCCTGAGGACCTCTCCCGTCTGCACAGCCCGATGGGCCTCGACCTCGATGCCCGCACCCCCGAGGAGACGGCGGTGTCGATCGCCGCGCAGATCATCGCGGTGCGCTCGGACGCCTCCGCGCGGCCCCTGTCGATCCTCAACGGCCCGATCCACCGGTAGCCCGCCACTGTGTGATCGGTGTCACGCGGGATGTGGAGTGCAGAACTTCGTCGGTCCACGACTCACTGGATGTAACCGCGGCACCCCGGTCGCGGAACCTGAGGAAGGAATCATCATGGGAATCGTCGACAAGGCCAAGAACGCTGCAGAAGACGCGATCGGCAAGGCCAAGGAGGTCGTCGGTGACGTGACCGACAACAAGGACCTCGAGGCCGAGGGCAAGAAGGACCAGGGCGTCTCCGGCGCCAAGAAGGTCGGCGAGAACATCAAGGACAAGCTGAGCTGATCGGCCCTTGATCCGCCGCTCGCCACACGCTCGTCGGGTCGCCGCCCATCCGGCGGCGACCCGCAGGGCCGCGATCCGGCCACCCGCCGTCGCCCCGCCCTGACCCATCCACTTTCATCACCCCAGAGAGAAGGCATCACCATGGCCACCGCCACCACCGAGACCACCACCCACCGTTCCGGACGCCGCACCTTCGGCGCCGCGTCGAAGCTGATGCTCGCCGTCGCGACCGTTCTCGTCGCCGCGCTCGTCGTCTTCGTCCTGCAGAACACGGTGCACACCTCCATCAGCTTCATCGCCTGGGATTTCGATCTGGGTGTCGGTGTCGCGCTGCTGGGTTCGGCGGTTGTCGGTGCCGTGGTCGCGTTGACCCTCAGTGGAGCCGTGCGCGCCCGCCGCGCCCTGCGCTGATCTCGTCCGCTCCACCAGACCCCGTCGCGATGAGTTCTCGGTCGCGGCGGGGTCTGTTGTCGTGGTCGAAGGGCGTCAGCGCTCGCGTTCCTCCGCGACGAGTTCCTTGGTGCGGAGCAGTCGCAGCGCCGTCACCAGGACCACGCCACCGATGATGTTGAACGCGGTGGTGTACCAGAACCAGTTCAGCCAGTCGAGATAGCTGACCTCGGCGCCGGTCTGGATGGCGCCGAAGATGATCAGCGAGTCCAGGACCGAATGGAACAGCTGCAGCCCGGCCAGCAGGAACGCGGCACCCACGGCCGCCACGATCTTCGCGACGTCGGACTGCGTGCCCTGCTGCATCCGGGTCAGCAGGGTCATCGTGGCCCCACCGAGTACCGCCAGACAGATCGACTGCAACGCCAGCGGTGCGTCGACGAAGTGGAGCGCGGATTCGCTCAGCACCCCGGACCATTCAGGGAACGCCCGGGTGATGATCCACATGATCGCCCACCCACCGACGAGGTTGGCCGCGAGCGTCCCGACCCACAACTTGGCCAGCTGGGCGACGGATCCGTTCCGCGAGACCACCGCCGCGACGGGCATGAGGAAGTCCTCGGTGAACAGTTCACTGTGCGCCAGGAAGATCGCGATGAGCCCGATGCCGAACGCCAGGCCGGCGAGCAGGTGATTGCCGGTCTCGTGCAGCACGGCCAGCATCGCCATGATCCCCAGGGCTACCTCGATCCCGCCGAACAGGCCGGTGATGATCACCGTCCGGACGGTGCGGTGCAGCCGCTCGGCCCCCTCGGTGACGATGACCTCGAAGCTGTCCTCGAGTTCGCTCTCGAGGGGACCGTCATTGCGACCGATGCTGCGGCGTTGCTCCTCGGTCATCCGCGGCCGCCGTGCGCCCCGACCCACTCCAGGACCGACTTCGCCACGTCGGACCAGTCGTTGTCGATGACCAGCGAGTGTCCCCGGTCGGCGAAGGTGCGTCGCTCGGTCACGGCATCGGCGTGGCGATACGACTCGAAACTGGACGTCGGCGCGGTGTCGTCGGTGGTCTGACCCCGGCCACTGGAGACGAGGAGCAGGGGTCCGCGGGCGGGGTCGTCCGCCGCGGGCGGCTCACTGCCCGCGAACTCGGTCTCGAACATGAGGGCCCCGGACGCGGGGATCGTCCATCGTTCGTACAGGCTGTCCGATTCGTCCTCGCTGATGGCGTTGCCGAACACCGATCGGAACTGGCGGTTGTTCAGGTTGACCTCGCGGCCACGGTTGGCCGGGTTCGCCATGGCCGGATACTCGGCGATCAACTGCGAGATGGGCTGCGGGAGTTCCTCACTCAGACGGGCCGGGTCGATGGCGACAGCGGCCGACGCGAGTCCCCTGGCGAGCAGGTACTCCGCGACGAGACCGCCGTGGGAGTGACCGACCACCACCGGCGGGCTGTCGAACTCGGCGGCGATGCGCGCATAGTGCGTGGCGACCTCGGCGATGCCCATGCCCACCACGTCCTCGCCGCGTTGGCGGCACTTGAACACCGAGGAGTGCTCGCGCGGCCATCCGGGTGCGGACGCGGGGATGCCCTCGGCGACGAACAGATCGATCCAGGGTTTCCAGGTGGACGAGTGCAGCCAGAGGCCGTGGACGAAGATCACCGGTGCGGATGCGGCCATGTGGCGCTCCTTCATCGATAGCGGAACAGGCCCGATGCTGGAGACGCTGCGGCGTCCCGAGATCCGGGACACGATTCGACGCTACTCGGATGCGGGCGTCCGCGGAGGGCAACGACGTAGGGTGGACCCCATGTCGCAGTTACGCCTGAACGGCTCCGAAACCCTCTACGACGGTGGATTCACCTACAGCGCAACGGCGTTGCCCGGTTCGATCATCTTCACCGCCGGCGCTGCACCCACCGAGGCGGACGGATCTACCTTCGGGCCCGGCGACGTACAGGCCCAGGCACGCCAATGCATGCTCAACCTCACCACCATCCTGTCCGAGGCGGGCGCTTCTCTCTCGGACGTGGCCAAGGTGACCGTCTACGTCGCCGAGGGTCTGCAGGCCGACCTCTCGGTGGCCTGGGACGCGGTGGTCGAGGCCTTCGGTGCCCACAAGCCGGCGGGCACCCTCATCGGTGTCACCGTGCTCGCCCACGACGGTCAGCTCGTCGAGATCGAGGCGATCGCGGCCATCCCGCAGAACTGACCCGCACCTCGATGCCCACCCGGTTGCGAGTCACCGCCGCGCAGAGACGCGCTCGCATGCTGCGACGGCACCTGTTGACCGACACCGCACGGGCCGACGGCGCCCTCGAGGTGGCGCAGGCCGTCGTCGCGTTGCACGCCACCTGCCCGCCGACGGTGTTCATGTCGGTGTGGGCGCGCACAACGGGTTTCGTGCCCGACGATCTCCAGTCCCTGCTCTACGAGTCGCGGTCGCTGGTCAAACAGCTGGCGATGCGTCGCACCGTGTTCGTCGTGGATCGTGCGACCCTCGCCGATGCGGTCAGCGCCGTCGGTCCGCGGGTCGCGGCGAGCGAACGGACCAACATGCTGCGCGATCTGCGCCGCAGCACTGATTTCCCGGACCCCGAGGGCTGGATCGAGGCCGCACGCTCCGCCGTCGCCACCGAACTGTCCGACGGCACCCTCGCGTCGTCGTCGGAACTCCGCAAGCGCCTGCCGGAACTCGACGGCGTCATCGTCTCCGGCCCGCTCGACACCTGGGGTGGGTCGTCCCCGATGGGGCCGCGGGTGCTCAACATGATGAGCGCGGCCGGCGACATCGTCCGCGGACCCAACACCGCAGGCTGGCACGTCTCGCGCCCCCGCTGGTCGTCGATGCCGCGCTGGCTGGGTGCCGAGCTCCCGCTCGTCGATCCCGAATCCGGACATCGGGCCATGGTGGAGCGGTGGCTGCGATCCTTCGGGCCCGGCACCGAGACCGACATCGTGTGGTGGTTGGGATCGACGAAGAAGGCGGTCCGGACGGCGTTGGCGCAGCTCGACGCGGTGGAGGTGGACATCGAGGTCGACACCGACCGGTTCGAGGTCGGATATCTGCTGCCCGACGATCTCGACCCCGTCGAGCCGGTACCGCCCACCGGGGCCGTCCTGCCCGAACTCGACCCCACGACCATGGGGTGGAAACAGCGCGGGTGGTATCTCGGTGCGCACGGGGCGGAGATGTTCGACCGCAACGGCAACGGCGGTCAGAGCATCTGGTGGGACGGCCGGATCGTCGGCGGATGGTTCCTCCGGCCGGACGGCTCGACCGGGCTGCATCCCCTGGAGAAGCTGTCGCGCGGCGCCACGAAGGACCTGACCGCACGTGCCGACGCCCTGGCCGGCTGGCTCGGTGAGGTGCGGCCGAAGCCGGGGTATCCGGCCCCGTTCATGCGGAACACCGCCTCGTGATGGCGGTGCGAGCATGACCCGCGACGACCGCGGTTTCACCCTGTTCGACACCGCGTTGGGTATCTGCGGGCTGGCCTGGGATCTCCAGGACCGCATCGTCGCCGTCGCGTTGCCCGAGTCGGACGCGAACGACGTCGCCGTCTATCTGCGCGGTTTCGACGCGACCGAGCAGACCCCACCGGAGGCCGTCGCCGAGGCGGCGGAGTCCATCGTCCGTCTGTTCGCCGGTGAGGACGTCGACCTGTCGGCGATCGTGGTCCACGTCTCCGACCTCCCCGAGTTCGATCAACGCGTCTACGCCGTCACCCGGTCCATCCCACGGGGCCGCACCCTGACCTACGGGCAGGTGGCGGCCCGGATCGGTCAGCCGCTGGCTGCGCAGGCGGTCGGGCGATCGCTGGGCCGCAACCCCATACCGGTCGTCATCCCGTGTCACCGCGTGCTCGGGGCAGGAACCGAGGTGGGAGGGTTCTCGGCACCCGGCGGAGCGGCGACCAAGGGGCGGATCCTGGCCGCCGAGAGCGTCCCGGGGTTCGGTGAACCCACGCTCTTCTGACGGCTCACGTGGTGCGATGAGAGTTCACAGCGAGCTGCCAGGAAGTGTTCAGCGGTGGCCCAGCGTAAACACGGAAGGTGGCACCATGACTGATTCCGGTGCCCGGGTGCTCGTCGTCGACGACGAGCCCAACATTCTCGAACTGCTGTCGGTGTCGTTGAAGTTCCAGCACTTCGATGTCGCCACCGCGGCGAGCGGTCCGGCCGCGATCGACAAGGCGCGGACCTTCCGTCCCGACGCGCTCGTCCTCGACGTGATGATGCCCGGGATGGACGGTTTCGGCCTCCTGCGGCGTCTGCGTGCCGACGGCATCGAGGCGCCGGCGCTGTTCCTCACCGCTCGCGACTCGATGGAGGACAAGATCAACGGCCTCACCATCGGCGGTGACGACTACGTCACCAAGCCGTTCAGCCTGGAAGAGGTGGTGGCCAGGCTTCGGGTCATTCTCCGTCGCAACGGTTTCGGTGAGCAGAAGGCCGAACCCACCCGGATCACGTTCGCCGACATCGAACTCGACGACGACACCCACGAGGTGTGGAAGGACGGCGAACTGGTGTCGCTGTCGCCGACGGAGTTCACGCTGCTGCGGTACTTCATGATCAACGCGGGCACGGTGTTGTCGAAGCCGCGCATCCTCGACCACGTCTGGAACTACGACTTCGGTGGCGAGGTCAACGTCGTCGAGTCGTACGTGTCCTACCTGCGCCGCAAGGTCGACACCGGGGACAAACGCCTGATCCACACGCTGCGCGGCGTGGGATATGTGATGCGCGAACCCCGATGACCACTGCCCGCCCGGATCAGGAGGCGGTCACGACCGCACCACCGTCGACCCCGCCTCGACATCGTCGCGGCATCCCACTGCGGGTGTCGCTCGTCGGGTTGATGCTGGTGCTCGTCGCGCTCGGGCTCGTGGTGTCGGGGGTGTCGGTGACGTCGGCGATGGAGAACCGGCTCATCGACCGCACCGACAACGGTCTGGTGGGCGCAGCGGACACATGGGCCCGACCGCGGGAGAACGCCGATCGCTTCGGTCCGCCGCAGGACGAACGGCGACCACCATCCCCCTACTGGGTGCGCGTGACCCCGACGGGTGGTTCCGAATTCGTCATCAACGACGTCGGCGGCGAGCCGGATCTCGACAGCCTTCCGGCGCAGGGAACCGGGCCGACCACCGTGCTCTCCGCCGACGGCGGTTCGGCACGATGGCGGGTCGTCAAGACGGTCAATGCGTTCGGGACGTCGGTGGTGGCCATCAAACTCACGGATGTCGACGACACCGTGCAGCGGCTCACCTGGCTGCAGCTCGGTGTGGGACTCGCGGTCGTCGTCGTCGTCGGTGGACTCGGATACCTGCTGGTGCGCAGCAGCCTCCGCCCGCTGCGACGCGTGGAGGTCACCGCCGAGGCGATCGCCGGCGGCGACCTCGACCAGCGTGTCCCGGTGTCGCCGGCCAACACCGAGGTCGGACGGCTCGCGGCGTCGTTGAACGTGATGCTGCACCAGATCCAGGCCGCCTTCGCCACCACCGCCGCGTCGGAGGAACAGGCCCGGCGTTCCGAGGACAAGATGCGCCGGTTCGTCGCCGACGCGAGTCACGAACTGCGCACGCCGCTCACGTCGATCCGTGGCTTCTCCGAGCTGTACCGCCAGGGCGCCATGACCGATCCCGACCAGTTGATGTCGCGGATCGAGCACGAGGCCGGCCGGATGGGGCTACTGGTCGAGGAGTTGCTGATGCTCGCCCGGCTCGACGCGCAGCGTCCGCTGGAACGTGCCCAGGTCGACCTGCTCGGTCTGGCGTCGGACTCGGTGCACAGCGCGCGGGCCACCGCGCCGAACCGCGACATCTCCGTCGAGATGATCGACGGGCCCGGCATCCCGGCCGTGATGGGCGACGCACCGCGGTTGTCGCAGGTGCTCAGCAACCTCATCACCAACGCCATCCGACACACCGGCGACGACGCGCGGATCACCGTCCGCGTCGGCACCGACGAACACAGCGCGATCCTCGCCGTCGCCGACACCGGTCCCGGGCTGAGTCCGGACGACCAGGCGCGGGTCTTCGAACGCTTCTACCGCGGCGACAGCTCACGGCACCGCGACGAGCGCTCCGGGGGCAGTGGGCTCGGGCTGTCGATCGTGGCCGCGCTCGTCGCCGCCCACGGAGGCACCGTCGGCGTCGAGGACACCCCCGGCGGCGGAGCCACCTTCTGGGTTCGGTTGCCGCGGTTGGAGTGAGGCGGACACGATTCCGCCCTCAACTCACGAACCCGCCTCCTGCCCGACGCGGGTTCGTGAGTTTCACGCGGGTTGAGCGCTGACACGCCCCGTGCTCGATTGTGCGACGCAATACGATCGACCCCATGGCTTCGGTATTCAGCATGATCATCAACGGCGACATCCCGGGACGTTTTGTCTGGAAGGACGACACGGCCGTCGCGTTCCTCACGATCAACCCGGTGACCGCAGGTCACGTGCTCGTGGTCCCGCGCGAGGAGATCGACCACTGGGAACAGGTCGACCCGGCGGTGTTCGCCCACCTGACGTCGGTGTCGCAGATCATCGGCCAGGCAACCCGGGAGGCGTTCGATGCCCCACGGATGGGGCTGCTCATCGCCGGCCTCGAGGTGCCGCACCTGCACATCCACGTCTTCCCGGCGCACTCGGTGGAGACCTTCGACCTCGCGTTGGCCGAGAAGGACCCGGATCCGGCGTCGCTCGACGACGCCGCGAACCGTGTTCGTGCAGCTCTGCGGGCGGGCGGGCACGAGGCGCACACGTCCGACTAGGGGTGCCCTCGCTCACAGGAAGCTGACAGGTCGGCCGCAGAGACGCGGCAGCTTGCGGGATCAGAGTCTGTGTCATGACAACAGACACCGTTGACCGGTCGGGCGGTCCCGCGATGCCGGAGCCGGCCGACGCCCCTGAGATGATCGTCGTCGTGGACGGCACGGCCGCCCATCCCGAGCTCGATGTCGTCGTGCCGGTCTACAACGAGGAGGCCGACCTCGCCGGGTGCATTCGTCGCCTCGGCGAACACCTGAAGAACAACTTTCCCTACTCGGCGCGGATCACCATCGCCGACAACGCGAGCACCGACAGCACCCTCGCCGTCGGCGTCGAGCTCGCGCAGACCATGGAGCACGTGCGCGTCGTGCACCTGGCGCAGAAGGGCCGCGGTCGTGCGGTCAACGCGACGTGGAGCATGAGTGACGCCACCGTCGTCGCGTACTGCGACGTCGATCTGTCGACCGACCTCAACGCGCTGATGCCGCTGGTGGCGCCCCTGCTGTCGGGACACTCCGATGTCGCCATCGGATCCCGGCTGTCGCGGTCCTCACGCGTCGTGCGTGGCGCGAAGCGCGAATTCATCTCGCGCAGTTACAACTTGATCCTGCGCACCACGATGGGGGCCAAGTTCTCGGACGCGCAGTGCGGTTTCAAGGCGATGCGCGCCGACGTCGCGCACGCGCTGCTGCCCTACGTCGAGGACACCGGTTGGTTCTTCGACACCGAGCTGTTGGTGCTCGCCGAGCGCATCGGACTTCGGATCGCCGAGGTGCCGGTCGACTGGGTCGACGACCCCAACAGCAGCGTCGACATCGTCAAGACCGCGACCGAGGATCTCAAGGGATGCTGGCGCGTCGCCCGCGCCCTGGCCAACGGCGATCTCCCTGTGGTCGAGCTGCGACGCAGCCTGGGACGCAATCGCTTCGACGATCCGCAACTCACCGGGGTGCCGCACGGCATGGTCGGTCAGCTGGTCCGATTCGGCGTCATCGGGGTCATCTCCACGGTGGCCTACGCGGTGCTCTATCTCGTGCTCCACTCGATGCTCGGCGCCCAGTTCGCGAACTTCGCGGCGCTGCTCATCACCGCGGTGTTCAACACCGCCGCCAACCGCGCGTTCACCTTCGGGGTCAAGGGGCGCGAGGGCGCCGCCCGGCACCACATGCAGGGCATCGCGGTGTTCCTGTTCGGATGGGCGATCACCGCAGGATCCCTGCTCGCCCTGGAGGCCGGTTTCCCGGGCGCCTCGAAGCACATCGAACTCCTCGTCCTCGTCGTGGCGAACCTCGTTGCCACCCTGACCCGATTCGTCGCCTTCCGATGGGTGTTCCGCAACGCCCACGGCTCGGCGAGCCAGGCCCGATCCGACGACGCAGGCATGGAGGCCGCAGCGTGACATCCGTTCTCGACACACCCACCGGCGTCTCCCCATCCGACGATGGGAGGCGCCGATGGGCGGTTCCCCGTCCGGACCGGTGGGGGCTCGGCATACTGCTCACCGCCACTGCCGTGCTCTACCTGTGGAATCTGAGCATCAACGGCTACGCCAACTCCTTCTACTCGGCGGCGATCCAGGCCGGGTCGCAGTCGTGGAAGGCGTGGTTCTTCGGTTCCTCCGACGCGGGCAACTCCATCACCGTCGACAAACCGCCGGTCTCGCTGTGGATCCCGGGGATCTCCGTGCGCATCTTCGGGCTCAACTCCTGGTCGATCCTGGTTCCGCAGGTGCTGATGGGGGTCGCGTCGGTGGCGTTGCTCTACCTGATCGTCAAGAAGTACCTCGGGGTCTCCGCGGGCCTGTTGGCCGGCGCCGCGCTGGCGCTGACACCCGTGGCCACGTTGATGTTCCGCTTCAACAACCCCGACGCACTCCTGGTGCTGCTGATGATCGCCGCCGTCTGGGCGACCCTGAAGGGGATCGAGGACGGCCGGATCCGGTGGATGGTGCTCACCGGCGTGCTGGTGGGTATCGGGTTCCTCACCAAGCAGCTGCAGGTGTTCCTGGTGATCCCGCCGTTGGCGATCACCTATCTCGCGTTCGGACAGCACACCTGGATCAAGCGGTTCGGACATCTGCTCGCCGCCCTCGCCGCCATGTTGGTCAGCGCGGGTTGGTGGGTACTGGCCGTGACGTTCTGGCCCAAGGACTCCCGGCCCTTCATCGGCGGCTCGCAGAACAACTCGATCCTGGAGTTGACGTTCGGCTACAACGGATTCGGCAGACTCACCGGAAACGAGACCGGCAGCGTCGTTCCCGGTGGCGGCAACCGGTCCGGTGCAGCCGAGGCGGCCACGGGGTTCGGTGGTCAGGCACCCGGCGGCATGGGCGGGCCGGGCGGACGCGGCGGCATCTGGGGTGACACCGGCGTGTTCCGCATGTTCCAGCCCGAGCAGGGCGGTCAGATCGCCTGGCTCATCCCCACCGCGCTCATCCTCGGCGTTGCGGCACTGGTGTTGTGCGGCAGGTCGTCTCGAACCAACATCCACCGGGCGCTCATCAGCGTCTGGATGCTGTGGCTGCTCACCACGACGGCTGTCTTCAGCTTCATGTCCGGCATCTTCCACGCGTATTACACCGTCGCACTGGCACCCGCCATCGCCGCGCTCATCGGGGCCGGCGGTGTCATGTGCTGGAAGGGTCGTCACATCACGTGGGTGCGGATCGTGCTCGCGGTCGCCGTCCTGGTGACCGGCGCGATGTCGTTCTTCCTGCTCAACCGATCCTCGGACTTTCTGCCGTGGCTGCGGTGGGTGGTCGTGGTCCTCGCCGTGGTCGCCGCCGTCGCGCTGGTGGTGCCGAAGTGGCCGAGGGTTGCTGCCATCGCGGCCGCGGTCGCGATCGTGATGGGCCTCGCCGGTCCGACGGCGTACGCCCTGGACACCGTGACGACCGCGAAGAACGGACCGATCGTCTCGGCCGGACCGTCGCAGGGCGGCTTCGGTCCCGGCGGTATGGGCGGTCGTCGTGGCGGGATGCGCGGCGGCTTCGGACCGGGCGGGTTCGGTGGCCAGGCACAAGGAGGCCAGACACCCGGTGGTCAGGCACCCGGTGGCTTCGGCGGTCAGATGCCTCCGGGGATGGCTCAGGGCGGCGGTCAACAGGGTGGTGTGACGCCGGGCGCCGGAACGGGTTCAACCGGTTCGACCCTGGCCGAGCGATTCGGCGGCATGGGCGGTCCCGGCGGGTTCATGCAGGCGTCGACGCCGTCGACGCAACTGGTGGAACTGTTGGAATCCGACTCCGACAAGTACACGTGGGTGGCGGCCACCGTCACGGCGATGTCGGCGGCGGGGTATCAGCTGGCGACGCAGGATCCGGTCATGCCGATCGGCGGGTTCAACGGCAGCGATCCGTCGCCGACGCTCGCGCAGTTCCAGGAGTACGTCCGTCAGGGCAAGATCCACTACTTCATCGGCGGCGGGATGATGGGTGGCGGGATGAACGCCGAGGGCACGGCCACCCAGATCAGGGAGTGGGTCACCGCGAACTACACCGAGAAGACGGTCGGTTCGGTGACGCTCTACGACCTGACCCAGCCCAAGGGCTGAGTCACGGCAGCGACGGCCGTCGGACCCCCGATCCGGCGGTCGTCGCGTTGTCGTCGGGCGCGGAAAACTCGTTGTACGTCGCGCTGACCCGCGCGTAGCGTCACTCGCCGAGCCCGACCGACGATCAACGAAGAGTGAGTCCATGCATCCCGTCACCGAAGCCGACATCAGGTCGTCGTTCGTCAACTGCACCAAGGGCGAGGCCAAGCGCATCGTCATCCCCCGTGATCTCGACACGCGCCCGTGGGACGAGCTCGATTTCCTCGGATGGACCGATCCGACGTACGCCGGACGCTGCTACCTCGTCGCCCCGGACGGGGACGGACTCGTCGGGCTGGCCCTGCGGCACGAGACCGGTGGGTCCAGGCGCGCCCAGATGTGCAAGATCTGCCTGACCACGCACCCGTCCGGCGGGGTCTCGCTGATGACGGCGAGCAGGTCCGGCGACGCGGGACGGAAAGGCAATTCGGTCGGGACATACATGTGCACCGATCTCGCCTGCTCCCTCTACGCGCGCGGGAAGAAGACCCCGGCCTTGGGTAAGCAGTACCGCGAGGACCTCGACGTCGAGGCCAAGATCGAACGAGTGCACACCAATCTGGCTGCTTTCGTCGCCCGAGTGTCCGACTGAGGCGTGATCAGGTGCGCGCGAAGCGGTCTGCGGCTTCGAGGAGACGCCGCCCGATCTGTGTCGACCCGGTGTGGCCGCCGTCGTCGGTGATGAACAACTCCGAGCCGGGCCACGCGCGGGCCAGGTCATAGGCGGTTTCGGCGGGACAGCTGAAGTCGAGGCGGCCGTGGACCAACACACCGGGGATGCCCGCGAGTCGGTGGGCCTCGCGGATGAGGACTCCTTCGTCGAGCCACGCCGCATTCGCGAAGAAGTGACTACAGATCCGCACCAGGGCGACACGTGCGTCCGACGGTCGATCACCGAACGGATTCGACTTGGGACGTGGTTCCAGGGAGAGAACAGTGTCCTCCCAGCGACACCAGGCATCGACCGCCGCGGTACGGACCTCGATGTCGGGATCGTTCACGAGTCGCGCGTACGTGGCCACGAGGTCCTGCCGTTCGGTTGCGGGACGATGCTCGCCGACGCCGGCGCCGGCGCGGAATCGATCCCACTCCTCGGGGAAGAATCTGGCCACGCCCCGGTAGAGCCAGTCGAGTTCGCGGCGACTCGAGGTTGTGACCGCGACCAGGAGGATCTCTGACACGCGCTCTGGATGTGTTTGCGCGTACGCCAAGGTCAGCGTCGACCCCCATGATCCGCCCTGCAGCATCCATCGCTCGATCCCGAGATGTTCGCGAATGAGCTCCATGTCGGCGACGAGGTGCCATGTCGTGTTGGCTTCCAGCGACGTCGCCGGATCACTGGCGTGGGGGAGACTCCGCCCGCTTCCACGCTGGTCGAAGATGACGATGCGGTACCGCTGCGGATCGAACGTGCGTCCCCCGCCCGGCGGGTAGCCGCTACCCGGACCTCCGTGTACCAGCAACACCGGCTTACCGTCCGGGTTGCCGCAGGTCTCCCAGTAGACGAGGTTGCCGTCGCCGACGTCGAGCATGCCGGTTTCATGGGGAACGGTCGGAGGGTAGGGCACGACGGCGGCCATTTACCCAACCTAACGGGTGCCGGTGCCGCACGCAGGGAACGGGCAATACGTACTATTTCGCAATGACTTCAGACCCCGGTAGCGGTGGAGCAAAGGTCCTGAGCCATCGCGCCGCGAAGATGACCGGCCGCGCGCGGGACGAAGAGGGCCGCACCGCAACGAATCTGGAACTGTTCTTCGACCTGACCTTCGTCGTCGCGTTCTCGTTGGCGGGCACGCAGGTGGCGCACTATCTCGCCGACGGCGACTACAAGACCGCGATCATCGGCTTCCTGTTCGCGACGTTCTCCAGTATCTGGGCGTGGATCAACTTCTCGTGGTTCGCCTCGGCCTTCGACACCGACGACTGGGTGTTCCGCGTCGTGACGATGGTGCAGATGGGTGGTGTCCTCATCCTCGCGCTGGGCATCGAGCCGGTCTTCACCTCTGTCGCGGAGGGGGAGCACATCGACAACCGGGTCGCCGTCCTCGGTTACGTGGTCATGCGCGTGGCGATGATGTTCCAGTGGATCCGAGCCGCGCTACAGAGCACGGAGTACCGACGGACCTGCCTCACCTACGCGCTGGCCATCCTCGTCGCGCAGGTCGGCTGGATCGTTCTCATCGTGGTGAACACGTCGCTGATCCCCACACTCGTCGCGACCCTCGTGCTGGTCGGGGTGGAACTGTCCGGACCGTTCATCGCCGAGCGGCTCAACTCCGAGCCGGACACACCGTGGCATCCGCACCACATCGCCGAGCGCTACGGGCTGCTGGCGATCATCACCCTGGGTGAGGGCATCGTCGGCACGGTGGTCGCGCTGCAGGCGGTGGTCCACGCCCAGGGGTGGACCCTGGAGACGGCCGTGCTCGGGTTGGCCGGGACCGCGGCCACCTTCGCGATGTGGTGGATCTACTTCGTGGTGCCCACCGGCGAGGCGTTGGAACTGCGGCGCGCCAAATGTTTCGGGTGGGGGTACGCGCACATCATCGTCTTCATGTCCATCGCCGCGGTCGGTGCGGGGTTACACGTGGCGGCGCTCTATCTCGAACACGAGTCGCACATCTCGGCCGCGGCCGCAGTGGCGTGCGTCGCCGTCCCCCTCGGCATCTACATCGTGTCGATCGCCGCGATGTACACCTACCTCGTCGAGTTCGACGTGCTGAACCTGGCGCTGACGGTGGCGGCGCTCGCGGTCCTCGTCGGGTCGGTGTTCCTCGCCGCGGCGGGATTGTCGGTGGTCTACGCCCTGGTGGTCACGGCCGCCGCGCCCGTCGCCGTGGTGATCCTCGACGAGGTCGTCGGCACGAAGCATCGCGCGGTGGCCCTGGAACGGCTGGAACACAGCCTGTCCTGACGGGGCGCCGCTGCTAGTAGAGTGTGGCCCCGTGCGAACACTGGTGATCGGATCGGGCGGCCGCGAACACGCGCTGCTCGTGGGGCTGTCGAACGATCCGGAGGTCACGGCGCTGCACGTCGCTCCTGGTAACGCGGGCACGGAATCGCTGGCCACCAACCACGCGGTCGACATCGCCTCCGCCGACGCCGTCATCGCCCTGGCGCGTGAGGTCGAGGCCGACCTCGTGGTCATCGGACCCGAGGTGCCCCTGGTCCTCGGTGTCGCCGACGCCCTGCGGGACGCGGGCTTCGCGACATTCGGTCCCGGCGCCCAGGCCGCGCGGATCGAGGGCTCGAAGGCGTTCGCCAAGGACGTGATGGCCGCGGCGAACGTTCGCACCGCGCACAGCGAGATCGTCGACAACCCGGCTCGTCTCGACGCGGCGCTGGACCGGTTCGGCCCCACCTGGGTCGTCAAGGACGACGGGCTGGCCGCGGGCAAGGGCGTCGTGGTCACCACCGATCGGGCCGCGGCCCGTGTGCACGCCGCCGATCTGCTCGAAGACGGGCACCCGGTCCTGCTGGAGTCGTTCCTGGACGGACCCGAGGTGTCCCTGTTCTGTCTCGTCGACGGCACCGAGGTGGTCCCGTTGCTGCCCGCGCAGGACCACAAACGAGTCGGTGACGACGACAAGGGCCCCAACACCGGCGGCATGGGCGCCTACACACCGCTGCCCTGGTTGCCCGACGGCATGGTTGATCGCATCGTCGACGAGGTCGTCAGACCCGTTGCGGCAGAGATGGAATCGCGCGGTATACCGTTCAGCGGCCTGCTCTACGCCGGGCTCGCCATCGGCGCCGACGGGCCGGCGGTCGTCGAGTTCAACTGTCGCTTCGGCGATCCCGAGACCCAGGCCGTGCTGTCACTGCTGGAATCCCCGCTGGGACGGGTGCTGTCGGCGACCGCGACCGGCACCCTCGCCGACCTCGAACCGTTGCGCTGGCGTGCGGGATCGGCGGTCACCGTCGTCGTCGCGGCCGAGAACTACCCCGGTACGCCGCGTAAGGGTGACGTGATCACCGGCAGCGAGGCCGACGGGGTGCTGCACGCGGGTACCGCGCGCGGCTCCGACGGATCCGTCGTCTCCAGTGGGGGACGGGTGCTGAGTGTCGTGGGCACGGGCGCTGACCTCGCGGCAGCGCGGGCCCAGGCCTACGAGCGCATCGCGGCGGTGAAACTGGCGGGCGCACACCACCGTTCCGACATCGGACTCGCTGCCCTCGAGGGGCGCATCACCATCCCCTGACCATCGTCGACGGGAACATCAGGCGGCGAGACTGCGGCCCAGGAACGCCATCTGGTCGGGCAGTACGCTGCGCCAGTACCGGTTGTTGTGACCACCGGGCGAGGTGGAGAAGGCCGCGGCCGGATGCAGCCCCGCCATCCACTGACGGGTGTAGAGGTAGAACTGGTCGCTCGACCCGATGTTGATGAGCAGCGGGATCTTCGTCAGCGCGGCCTGCTGGCCGAAGAGTGAATTGGCCTGGTAATCCGCCGGGTTGTCGAAGGCGCGGGGCGGGAAATTGCGTGGGTCGCCCCACAGCGCAGGCGAACTAGCCGCGATACCGGCCACCCGCGACGGGCCCATGATGGCCCCGAGTCGCAGCGCGCCGTAACCGCCCATCGACCAGCCGTAGAGGCCGATGCGGTCGGTACGCAGACCGAGCGAACGGTTGTCGGTGAGCATCGGCAGGAACTCGTTGATCACCATGGCTCCGCTGTCGGTGCCGTCGACCCGCGGATGGAAGTACGACCGTGCCGCGTCGACGGCCGCGAGGGCGAACGGTGCGGTTCCGCCGGCGACCGACTGGGCCAGATACCGGTGCATCTGCAGGCTGCTGTCGAAGGCGGTGCGCTCGTCGGAGTTCAACGCGTGCAGGATCACCACGACGGGGATGTCGCCGGTGACACCCGGCGGTCGCGCGACGACCCAACGGGTGTCGCGACCACGCATGGCGACGGAGCGGAAACTGCCGGTGATCAGGGCGGGATCGCCGGGGACGACGGCCGCGCTGGTCGTGCTCTCGGGGACGACCTCGTCCTGTGCACGCGCCTGCAATCGTTGCCGCGGAGGCAATCCCGTGGCCGGTTCGCCGGCGCACGCGGCCAGCGCACCGAGTGCGGAGAGACCGGCGCCGGCTCGGAACAGCGCGCGACGGTTGAACCTGCTCGTCACAGATCGAGCCCCGTCATCGTCGTCCCCCGAATCCCTGGTGTGTGCGCCCCCTGGCCATCGAACCCACAGGGTACCGGTGCGGCCGCCGACCGATGAATCGCGACGTGGGCGCCCTTTCTCGCCGCCGCGGCGTGGGCCACTACGCTCGACGGATGGCGGCAGCGGAGGGATCGCGGCGATCGGACGTGGCGATGTTCCACGTGATGGACGTGCTGGCTGCGAGTGCCGCGCGACGCGCAACGGGGCTCGAGGTGGTCTCGTTCGCGGCCGGGCAACCGTCCACGCCGGCGCCGGCGCCGGTACTGCGCGCGGTGCATTCCGCCCTCGACTCCGACCTGCTCGGCTACACCGAGTCGCTCGGTCTGACGCCGTTGCGTGAGGCCATCGCCGATCTCTACCGACGCCGGTACGGACTGGCCGTCGACGCGACCGACGTCGTCGTCACCACCGGGTCGTCCGGTGCGTTCACGTTGATCTTCCTCGCCGCGTTCGATGTGGGGGACCGCGTCGCGATGGCACGGCCGGGCTACCCCGCCTACCGCAACGCGCTGACCGCCCTGGGGTGCGAGGTCGTCGAACTCGACTGCGGCCCGGAGTCGCGGTTCGTCCCGACCCCGGCCATGCTCGACGCGCTCGACGAACCTCCCGCAGGGCTCATCGTGGCCAGCCCGGCCAACCCCACCGGGACGATCCTGACCCCGGCGGAGTTGGCCGACCTCGCCCGCTGGTGCGATGCGCACGGCACCCTGCTGATCTCCGACGAGATCTACCACGGGATCGAGTACGGCAGCCCGGACCGGCCGACCTCGTGCGCGTGGGCGACATCGCGTGAGTCGGTGGTGATGGGGTCGGTGTCGAAATACTTCTCGATGACGGGGTGGCGCCTCGGCTGGATGTTGGTGCCGCGTCGATACCTCCGGGGCGTAGAGCGACTGACCGCGAATCTGACGATCTGCCCGCCCGCGGTGTCTCAGATCGCGGCGATCGCGGCCTTCGACGAGGAGTCGATCGCCGAGTGCGACTCCCACGTCGCCCGGT
Source organism: Williamsia sp. (assembly GCF_016462415.1). Taxonomy (GTDB): domain Bacteria; phylum Actinomycetota; class Actinomycetes; order Mycobacteriales; family Mycobacteriaceae; genus Williamsia_A. Next base: position 77,680 of record NZ_JAEMTF010000012.1, read on the forward strand.
ACGCCGCGAACCGGGCCGTCCTGCTCGACGGTCTGACGAGTCTGGGGATCGACGACATCGCCCCACCGGACGGGGCCTTCTACGTCTACGCCGACGTGGGTGCGGTGACCGACGACTCCCTGGGGTGGTGTGCGCGGGTGCTGACCGAGACCGGGGTGGCGATGGCCCCGGGCGCGGATTTCGACACCCGCACCGGACACCGCACGGTCCGACTCAGCTTCGCGGGCAGTGCGGCCGACATCGAGCGTGGGATCGAGTTGCTCGGTCCCGTCGTCCGGCTCTGACCGCGCTGCTCACACCCCGAACCGATTGGTGATCGTCCTGGAGCAGATTTGCGCAAAACAAGTCTGAGGTCGTGTGTGCTTTGGCACGATGAGCCGATGACGTCGGCAGCCACGCCCAAGGGATTGCGACGGCGGGCGCGACTGATCTCCGCCGCCGGAGAACTCTTGCTGGAGGGTGGGTTTGATGCCGTTCGGCACCGGGCGGTCGCCGAACGTGCCGGACTGCCCCTCGCGTCGACGACGTACTACTTCGAGTCGCTCGAGGATCTGATCGTCGAAGCGGTCACCTTCACGTGTCATCACGACGAGGAGGCGATCCGGCTGCGGTCGGAGTTGTTGACGCGTCGTCGTCGCGGCGGTGAGGCCACGGCAGAGGCGCTGGCGGACGTCTTCGTCGGCGATTGCACGACCCGCGACGAACTCACGACCCGCTTCGAGATGGTCGTGCTGTGCGCCCGCTTCCCGCGACTGCGACCGGTGCTGGCGAACCGGCGCAAGCTGCTGGCCGGTCTGCACGGCGAGGTGTTGGAGAAGTCCGGCCGCGTCGGCAGTCCCGCGCGCATCGCCCAGCTGATGGCCGTCGAGGACGGCGCCGTGGTGGGCGCGCTCGCCGACGCCGAGGACGACGTGATGGCAGTGACCAGGGTGGCGCTGTGCGATGTGGTCGATGTCCTCGCGCCGGTCAACGCCTGAGTCCGCAGGCATTAACACTCGATGAACACCCCGGGCTGAGCTGGCCCTGCACGCCACGACCCCCATAGTTTGGATCTTCGTGACCTCTTCTCGCCTGTTCCGCAGCGCCGCCCTGCTCACCGCCGCCGCGGCTGCCGCCGTCGGCCTCGCCGCGTGCGGCTCGGATTCCTCGTCCGCCGCGTCCGACTCGTCGAGTTCGGCCTCCGGGTCCGCCCGCGCCTTCGATCTGCAGGCGCACCGTGGCGGACGCGGTGAGCACACCGAGGAGTCGCTGTACGGGTTCGAGCAGGCGCTGAAGCTGGGCGTCGACACCCTCGAGCTCGACATCGTGCTCACCAAGGACCTGCAGCCGATCATCTGGCACGACCCCACGATCGACCCGACGAAGTGCTCCGACACCGCGGCCGCCACGCCGGGAGATCGGCAGTTCCCGTACGTCGGCAAGGTGGTCCACGACCTGACCTACAAGCAGATCGAGACGCTGACCTGCGGCAAGAAGCTCGAGGGCTTCCCGGACGCGAAGGTCGTCGAGGGCAACAAGATCGCGCTGTTGCCGCAGCTGTTCGCGCTGGCGGACAAGTACAACGCGCGGGTGCACTACAACATCGAGACCAAGATCGAGGGCGAGAAGCGCAGCGAATCGGCGACGCCGCAGCAGTACGTCGACGTGATGCTCGGTGCGATCAAGGCGGCGGGCAAGACCGACCTCGTCGACATCCAGAGCTTCGACTGGCGGACCCTGCCGCTCGTGCGGGCCGCCGATCCGTCGATCCCGCTGGTCGCGCTGTGGGACGAGACCACGTGGAAGTCGAAGTCGCAGTGGACCGGGTCGGTGGACTACGACGCGGTCGGTGGCGACGTGATCGCCGGTGCCAAGCAGCTCGGGGTGCAGGTCCTCTCGCCCGGCTACTCGGTTCCCTACGGCCAGACGACCAAGGACGCCGGTTTCAAGCTCATCGCCGACAAGGGCTTCGTCGATCGCGCGCACTCGGCAGGTTTCACGGTCATCCCGTGGACCATCAACGACACCGACGTGATGAACGCGCAGATCGATGCCGGGGCCGACGGGATCATCACCGACTACCCGAGTCGGCTGCGTCAGGTGCTCGCCGATCGCTCGATGCCTCTGCCCAAGGCCTACTGAGCCGTCAGTTGGGCACGTAACCCCGTCGACTGGGCGGTTGCGGACGTCGACTGGGC
>NZ_JAEMTF010000063.1 GCF_016462415.1 Williamsia sp.
CGCCGCCTCCGCCGAGACCGCCCCCGCCGCCTCCGGAGAAGCTCGGGGGAGCGCTGCCACCGCCGCCGGCTCCGCCACTGCCCGGCCCGCCAGGCGGTGCCGAGGGGGGCGCGCTGGTGTTCGGCGTAGCTATCGCATAGGCAGGCACACCGCGGTCGGAAGCTTGCAGTCCCGGGTAGAAGCTCGAACTCATCGTGTTCTGTGCGACCTCGTCGACCGATCGGAGTGCTTCGTCGAAGAGAGGTTGAATCTGAGCGGCGGTCACGCTGGTGTGGCCGCCAGCACGCGAGTACTGCACATTGCCGGTCAGGGTGAACTGCGGATCTTGACTGTCTGGTGTCGTGACCGTGATGTGGCCCTGCCGGTTGGCGGACTCAATCGCGTCGTTGACGGCGGTTTCGAGGTACGACTTCACATCGTCCGGATGCGGCAGATTCGACTTCGTCACCGAGACCACGTCGGAAAGGTTGACGAGGTTGACGTTCATTCCCATGACTGCGGCGTGCAAGGCATCACCGTTTGCGACGTACGCCTGGGTCACCTGCTGAGCGGCGTCTGCTCCTGCACCACTCCACTGGTCGGCAAGGACCGTCTTCATACCGTTGTCCATGTCCGTGAACCCGGCCTTGAGGATTCCGGCGATATCGCGGTAGACCTCGGCGACGGTACCGACGGGCGCGGGGTCCAGCGTCTTGTCGGCGGGGTAGAAGATCTGCGACCACCTGCCCCAGGTGGGTGCGAGATCGAGCACCGTGGACTCGTCCGGGGTCATGCCCTCCGGAGTGGTTTGAGCCGGCTTGGCCTGGGTGACCTTGTGAGAGTCCGACGGAGAGAACGGCTTGTCTGGTGTCTTGTCGATGTCCTTGGGGCCGCCGCCCATCTCGGTTCTCCCTCCATGAGCGGACCCGGCCGCCCGATCCTGATCGCGTTTGGTAGATAGGGTAACGGAAATGCGGACACGCGAGGGTGTGGAGAGGTCGATCATGGTCGCTGACGCACGCGACGAACGTCTCGGTGAGGTGGGCTCGCACATCGGGACGGTGTCACCGCTCGAGGTCCGCGTGTTCGCCGCGATGTGGGGTCAGGACTGGATGCCGTATCCGCTCCTCGACTTCCCCGGAAAGACATCGACCAGCACCCTCGACGCCGAGCGTCGCGCCATCGAGGACCGATTTCGCTCTGATCCGCCTCGTGAGTTCGAGGAGTGGGCCAGAACATCTGTCGCACCCGATATCCGCGTGGAGGCTGTCGTGACCGATCCGCGTGAGGAACACAACGCGCGTCGCGAATCGCTTCGTCTGAATGCGGTGCGGCGCCGAGACTTCGGGTACCTCTCCGTTCAGACCGCGATCGAGGACGGGCGCGCGTCGGGCGGCATAGACGTGTACGCGCTGCCGGCGGTGGAACTCGGGCGTGCGTTGGTGGCCGCACTGCCCATTGCGCGGTCGTCGTCGCTGGGTGACATCACTGTGCCGACGACCGGCGACAACACTGATGGCGACGATGAGGTCGTGGTGACGGTGCGTGACACCCCGATCGACGTTGACCAGCGCAGTGCGAAGCTCGCTGCTGACCCGATCGTCTCCGCGGGGTTCATCCAGGTACGTCAGGGCTGGAACTCCGAACGACGCCTGGAGCCCGGTGTGCCGAGGCTGATGTGGTCGGATCACGAGAACTACGGGCGATACGTGATGGCTTCGGGTGTCGACGCCGCCGTCGACGACGGCCGGATGCGCACGTACGTCGACCAGCTGATCGGACGAGTTGTGGCAATGGTTCGAGAGGAACGGGGAAGTTGATGCTCAGCAGGTTGATGCGACGCTCTGTGGGCAGGGGTGTGAGGTTGTCGCGGGTTGCTGTTGTGGTGATCGGTTGTGTCGCCATGGTTGCGGGGTGCTCGACCGGTGGTGAGCCGGTCGCTACGCCCTCGTCGTCCTCGCAGTCGGTGGTCGGGCCCGGCGGAACTGTGACGGTCCCGGCGAGTGCGAACCCGTACCCGGTGGACAAGCTGTGGCGCATGCAGAACACGTTGCCGAAATCGCGGTTGAGTGATGAGTTCGGGCTGTCGACCCTGCAGCCGCAATGCAGCGCTCTGGCGAATGCGTACTTGTGCAGTTGGTCGTCGAAAGCGCAGGGGACAAGTGGCTTCGGCGGGCTAGTGACTGCGTCGACGTGGTCGTTCGATGAGCTCAAGACCCGCCCAAATTTCAGTGATTTCGTGCCTGTGACGGTCGGAGGCCAGGAGGGTGTCAGGTTTCGCGCTAACGGTGACTCCCTGGATGAGCTGTGTCAGATTGCTTGGGGCACAAGCTTCGGCGTCGTGTGGGTTAGTTCCACCTCGGTCAAAGCGGCAGACAACTGCACGCGTGCCGCGCGTTTCGCCGAGATGGTCCACGAGTACGCGCCCAAGTGACGGCCCGCCGGAAGGTGCCATGAACGCAATCACAAACAAGGGTTTACGGGGGTGGTCGACGTTCGATACCCTAACGATCCCGAGACCGAGGAGTTTTCGTGACAGATAGCGATGATGTCGTTGCCCCCAGCGTTTCGAAGTCTCAGTTCGATCAGTTGAACAAAGCATTGGACACGAGTGTCGCCTCGGCTGGATCCAAAGACTTGCGTCTAGAGCCGGGTGCCGCCGCCAATGCCGCCCGCGCATGCGCCCAGTTGTTAGCTGGACTAAATGATGCGAAGAACATGGTCGCCGGCGCAGCGAATATCACCGGGCTGGGGGCCTTCGAGTCAGATCAGCAACTGCGCGACAAACGACTTCAGCCGAAGGCGGTGGGTGGCGTGGATTCACTCGACGACGTCATCACGCGCCACATCACCGCCGTCGAGAAGTTGCGCGACCTCTATATCAAGGCCGGCAAGGCCTATCAGGAGGCCGATTTCGCGGGCAAGCAGTCGTTCGATCACATCGACTTCGACCACCTGAACTTCAACCACCACACCTACAACACCGACACGAACCAAGAAGGCGCCACCGCCAAGGAATCGGTCGTACCCGCGAAGTAGCCGCCCTCTGGCAATGGGAACCGGCCGGAGTGGTCAGGTGATCGTCACGACAGCGGCGACATAACTCGCCGCCTGGCCCATCCCTAGTAACACCAGGTTGTCGCCCGAGGACAACTCCCCACGCCGTCGTAGCCAATCGATCGCGACCGTGTGGTCGCTGACCGTGAGATGTCCTGTCAATCGACCGAACTGATCCAGTACGTCGCTGCGAGGCATGGGGATTCGTCCGCAGATGAAGTCGGGGAGTATCCGGCTCGTGTCGAACGACGGGATGAACAGCGTCACGTCCTCGGCCGAGATACGCGCATCGTCGAGGGCCGTGGCGACCGCGTCGAGAGCGGCGCGGGCGGCGCGTACCCCCAGCACACGGCTGTCGTGCTCGGTCAGTGTGGTCGCCGCCGTGATGGCCCGCCACTCGTCCTCCGTGGGCACGGCCAGCGGCACCGGGAACTGCGGTCCCGGATGGCGGTACAGCTGCTCGAAATCCGGAACCGACCGGGCCACCACCGATCGCAACTCGGCGAAACCACCGGTGTTGCTGAGTGTCACGCCATGTGCGGCGTCACCGTGCAGGAGCCCAGCACGACCTCCGTGCGCATGATGGCGCACCCATTCGAACCGGTCGAACCAGAAGCAGTTGTCGGCTCCGGTCACCAGCACCGCGGCCGGATGGTCACACGCTCTCAGTGTCGCTGCCGCGAGTTGCAGCGCGATGAGCCCCCCGGTGCACGACTGTCGAACCTCGATCGCCGTTCCATGGTCGCCGAGTACCTCGCGTTGCACGTGATGATGCGCCGGCCATCCCAACCCGCCCTGCACGAATGACCCTGTGTGCACCAACAACTCGTATCGATCGACCGGCACCGACGACTCGGCCACCGCACCACGGCCGGCCGTGATCGCCATCGCGGTGGGGGCGACGTCGCCGACCACACAGGCGCCGGTCCACCCCCACTCGTCGGCCTCCTCGGCGGTCAGAGCCCCGTCGGCGATCCACTCGGCGATGGGACGTGGTTCGGGGACAACGACTCCGAGGCCGTCGAGGTAGGTCGACGTGAAGCGCATGGTCGGGTCTACAACCCGAGCGCGACATCCGGGCCGGCGGCCCCGGAGGTGATCGCCGCCGCCTCGTCGGCGCTGATCAGTCCCGCGACCGACGCGGTGTCCACGGCGTCACGCAGCGCGGTCGGTGACCCGGCGACACGGGACGCCAGATACCCCTGCACCAGGACGGCGACCGCGGCGAACCTGCGTGCCGAGCCGATGGTGCTGATGGTGTCGATCACCGGGTCACGGGGCTCCAGGGCGGCCACCCCGTCGACGATGGCGGCGACCACCGCGGGCGACACGTTCGCGTTCGTCGTCGCGGCGTCGGTCGCGGCAGTCAACGCCGCACGGGCACCATCATTGTCGCCGATGCGGCGCAGGGACGCGGCCAGTGCCAGATGCAGAGTGGGCACCAATGATTCGACATCGTTCGGATCCGCCTCTGCAGCGGATGCGAGCGCGGTCCGATCCCATTCGAGCCGTGCCGCAGCGGTGGTGCTGACACGTGCGAGGTGGTGCGCGCTGACCGCGCGCTCGTGTGCGGTCGACGCACTCGACCACGCTCGTTCGAACGCCTGGTGTGCATTCTCGCGGTCTCCTGCCCGTTCGGCGGCCACGCCGGACGAGCACCAGTCGGACACCGATTGCATGCGATACCCACCTTTTCTCGGTCGTCAACCGGACGCGGTCGGACCACCGCCACCGCGTCGTGTAGGTATCCTAGCCAGGCGAACGACCCCGCCGAGCCCGTCAGGGCGATCTGCGGGGACATCAACCGCTTGTGTGAGACGGGGAGTCGATGAGCACACCGATGACACCCGCCGATCTGTGGCAGCAGGCACGCTCTGACGCCGCCGATGGCGACCGGTCCACCACCGAACGCGTCCTGCGCCAGGCGTGGGATGAGTCGCGTTCGCCGTTCGAACGGTGCCTCAGTGCGCATCACCTGGCCACCACGTCGGCGGATCCACGCGATGCGCTGCACTGGGCGCGTACCTGCGTGCAGTGGGCCGCGGAGACCGAACCGGCGGCGATCATCGGTGTCCTTCCGCAGATCTATCTGTCCCTGGCTACCGCGTACCGGTCCGCCAGCGACGTCGACACCGCCCGGACCTACTTCCTGCGGGCCGCCGATGCCTGCGACGAGGACACTGACGTCGTGGTCGGTGGGGCGATCACCACCGGGCTGATCGGCACGGGTTTCGTGCCCCGTGGACTCTCCGACGAACTCATCGACCTGATCGAGGCGTTGGTGGCGCGACGCTCCCTCGGCGCGCTCGCGGTCCTGCTGCCGGCGGTTCTGAGCGGTGCGGTCTCCGACGGCAATGTCGCCCGTCTCGCCGCGGTCCTCGACGAGATGTTCTGGACGCCGGGACTGGTCGACGACGATCTGAGCGACCTGACCCGTCTCGCCGCGGCGCAGGCGCTGGTGCAGTTGGCCGACGACGATGCGGCCGTGGCGAATGCGTCGGCGGTGTCGGCCCCGGTGGGTGCGGGTGCATCCGCCGCGTCCGCGCATCCGCCGGTGGTCACGCATGCTGCCGACGCGCCCGTACCGGCAACCGACCCGGCCACGGCGGCGCAGACCGACGACGTCCCCTTCCGCATCTGATGGCCGGCACACCTGTGGACCCGGCGGCGGGCACCGACCGTGTCACGGCTGCGAGGCTGGTCCGGTCCTGCGCCGGGTGGAACAAGAAGTTCCCGCCGTCGTTCAGGGTCAAGAGCGGCATCGTCGTCACCGTCGTTGCCGCAGGCATCTTCTTCGTCTGCTTCTACTTCAGCCGGCCGGGTAAAAGCTGCGGCTCATTCGACGCGGGATCGGGTTCGACGGGCGAGTCGTGTACATACACGACGAGCAGAGGAATAGGTGTCTACGGAATCATCCACGAGCACGGCTCCCGGCCGTGGCTAGTGATCACCGGGGCCGTCGTGGCGGGGGTGTTGCTGATTCTGACCTGGTTGGCCCTGCGCTCTGGCCGTTACCCGACGAGAGACGAAGCGCTCGCTTTCGAGGAGAACGTCAGCAATCTGCGTGTTCGCATCGCGGCCGAGAATCCCTCGCTGCTACCGAATTTCGACCGCGAGGTCGCCGAAACACGGGCAACCCACCGAATGCCGGAACCGGAACCGAGAGGGCAGTGATGGCGAACGAAGAGATGAAGGACATGCTCGGCTCGCTGCTCGAGGACCTCGCCGCGCAGCAGCGCGACATGGCCACATTGCAGCAGCGTCTGGCCGCGGTGACCGCCAGTGCGAACAGCACCGACGATCTCGTGACCGCCTGGGTCAACACCCAGGGGATCGTCATCGCGTTGAAGTTCCACCCCGACGCCGTCGATCGTGCCGGCGGTCTGGAGAACCTGGGGCGCTACATCATCGAGGCGATCCAGCAGGCGGCGCAGAATGCGTCCGCTCAAGTCCAGGAGATCACCGCGCCCATGCAGGCCAGGGTCGACGGGATGCCGCAGATGTCGGACCTGTTCCCCGGCATCCCGGACGCGAAGGACTTCATCCCCGAACCGGTCAGTCCCTCACTTGCGCCGCCCGATGCGCCGGAGCGGGACGCCACGACGAAACTGCCGCCCGAGGGCGAACACTACGAAGAGGTCGAAGATCTCTCGCCACCACAGACGGGCCCCGTCGACCGGTCGTGGTGAGCGGCGAACCGGGGAATCAGTAGTCGTCCTCGGTGAGTCGGCGTAGGCGGCGGCGCGGGATCGTCAGCAGCCACCATGCCAGACCGACGGCCAGGCAAACACCGGTTCCCGCGGCCGCGACGACCGTGGCGGTGTCGGTGCCGGATTCTCTCGGCGGTGCCGGCAGCGCACGCGCCGCCCCCGGCGCCGCGGCGGGCGCTATCTGGTCGGAGAGTGCGGCGACCGGGTCGATCACACCGAAACCCGTTGCGGTGTCTCGTCCCGAACCCGACGAGTGCGCCGAGGAGGTGATCCGACGGATCACGTCGTCGGCCGAGATGCCGGGGAAGCGGGATTTGATCAACGCGGCCAGCCCGGCGACATACGGTGCGGCGAAGCTGGTCCCGTCGATGGTGATCGGACCCTTCTCGCCCTGCTGACGGTCGACGGCCTCACCGCGGGCGCCGATACTGACGATGCCGGTCGCCGGTGCGGCCACCGACACCCACGGGCCGTGGATGCTGATCGGTGACGGCGCCCCGGTCTCCGACACCACGCCACCCACGGTCAGGACATAGCGGCTGAAGTAGGCCGGACTCACCGCGGTGGACACCGTGTCCCAACCGCCCGCAGACGGATTCGCCGGATTGATCCCCGCATTCTGTGTCTTGCACGGATCCACCAGGTTCCCGGCCGCCACCACGACCACCACCCCGCGGCTGTGGGCGTAGCGGACCGCGGCACCCAACGCCCGGTCGTCGATGCTCGACCCGGCCGGCGCACAGGCGATCTCAGAGATGTTGATGACGTCGGCTCCCCGTCGCACGGCCGTGACCACCGCGTAGGCCAGCGTCTGGACAGTGCCGTAGCTGCTCGCGGCGATCTTACTGGGGTCCTGCGACGACGAGCTCGATCCCTTCGCGGCGTACGCGAGACTTGTCTGGCGGATCGACAGGATCGCCGCGTCGGGGGCGACCCCGGCGAATCCGTCACGGGCCGAGGGGCGTCCGGCGATGATGCCCGCGACCAGCGTCCCGTGCCCGTCGCAGTCGCGCAGGCCGTCCGAGGTGCTCACGAAATCGCCGCCCCCGGTCAACCGGGCGAACCGCGCCGACGGCGTCACGCCCGTGTCGATCACGGCGACGGTGGTCCCGGCTCCGCGGCTGTAGCGCCACGCGTCGGACACCTGCATGAGGTTCTGGGCCGGCGACGGATCACGCAGAGCGGTGGTCGACGAGGCGAACGGGGCGCCGCACACCGACTTCTGTTCGGTGGGCTGCGTCGGGCCGACGGAGAACCGCGAGGGCAGGGCACCGAGGTCGGCGGTCGGTACCGGTATCGCCCCCGCAGGCGACACCGACGTCACCGTGGCGACACCGACCGCAGCGCAGACGAGCAGCAGGCGTTCGCGCAGCGACGACACCCTCATAGGCTCCGGACCGTCGCGTAGATCTCCAGGATCCAGAACGTCAGAGGAGCGATCACCCCGAGGAGCATGTACTCGCCGATCTCACCGAACCGCTTGCTGACCGGGGTGAACGCAGTGGCGGGAGCCACCACCCCACACAGCAGGGCCAGGACCACCACGACGAGCAGGCCGCCGAACGCGGTGTAGGCCCCGGTGAGATCCCGTGTCCCGAGCACCAGCATCTCCATGGCCGTGAGGGCGGCGCCGGTCGCGATGAGGGTGCTCGCCTGCACCCGATCTCCGTGGGAACGACCCCGCAGTGCCAGCACGACCGCGACGATCACCACCAGCACCGTCACCCGCCAGTCCGACGGACGACGGGGATCGGACGCGGCGAGACCACCCACGAGGGCGAGGACGGCCGCGCCGAGCACCACACCACTGAGGTACTGGTTCGCGGTGTGGGCGCGCCGCTCCAGTGCGACCGCCGATGGCAGCGCCATCGCGCCGATCGCCCCGATTCCCTCGATGGTGGGCCGCACGCCGGGGTCGACCGGATCGATGGGGCCGCCGCTGGTGGGCACCGGAGGCAGGGGGAGCCGGGCGAACCAGATCGTCAGGCGCGGCGCGAGCAACACGGCCAGCACCGACAGCGCGGCGAGTGCGGCACCGATCTTGACGGTGTCGGAACCGTAGATCTGCTCGACGCCGCCCGCGATCACTCCGCCGATCGAGGCGACGAAGACCGCCGAGTGCAGGAGCGGTCCGACGGCGGTGGTGCGGTAGAGGATGACCGCGACCACGAGGCTCGCCGCGGCGGCGAATGTCAGGTGCGGTGCGCCGAGTCCGCCCGGGGTGACGGTCAGCGCGCCGGCGAACGCGAGCGGCTGCGCGCAGGCGCACAGAGCGGTCGCGGTACCGCTGTCGTGGTACTGCCGTGCGACGACGATCGCGGCCACCACGACAGCCAGCGCCGCGCCCAGCCCGACGGCGCCGACGACGACCGAACCCGAGTGCGTGCGGGCCACGACGAGAGCGACCCCGGCGAGGACGGCGGCCAGGACGGCGAGGACATGACCGGTGCGTCGCGCCGCGGCGGCACCCCAGGTGGGGAACTGGGTGGTGTTGAGCTGCGCGACGGCGTCGACCACGTCGTCGAACATCGGTGGTGCCTCGCGGGCGGTGACCGAGCGCAGGACGAGCAGGTCACCGTCGAGGATCTGGGCCTCGTTCAACGACCGACTCGAGTCGATGGGGGCCTGCCCGACCTTGCCGAGTGTCCACCGGGCGCGTTTGTCCTCGGACTCGGATCGATGGCGTCGATGCGACGGCGTACGGGAACCGATCAGGGCCACGAGGTCGGGCAGCAGCGCCGCGACCGGTGTCCCGGCCGGAAGGGCCACGTCCACCTGGGTGTTTCCGCCGATCACCGAGACCAGCGTCAGGTCGGGCTGGTCGGAACGTGCATCCGAATCGAGTTCGGCGAGCGGGTCGTCGATCGACATGGTCGCGGTGTCTCCCCGGTGTCCTTTGGATGGGCAACTTATCGTAGCGAGGTAATAGCATCACTTTTGTACGAGGTCGTCGGACGAGGGGATTTCATGGCAACCACGGGATTCGTCCGCAAGCCGCGCATCTCGCCCCCGCGCGCGCCCGGTGGCGAGGTCGCCGTCCAGTCCCCGCCGGAGATCCCCCGCATCGTGCCCGGCGGCCTGCTGATGAAGCTGCTGCCGGTCGTGATGATCCTCGCAGTCCTCGGCATGATCGCGCTGATGTTCACCATCGGCGGACGGTCGTTGCTGACCAACCCGATGATGATGATGTTCCCGATGATCATGATCGTCTCCACGCTCGGGATGTTCATGGGTGGCGGCCGCTCCGGCGGCAAGAAGGCCGCCGAGCTCAACGAGGAGCGCAAGGACTACTTCCGGTACCTCGATCAGGTTCGGGACGAGGTGTCCGACACCGGCGCCAAGCAGCGCGAGGCGCTCGAATGGAGCCACCCCGAGCCGACTGCGCTGATGAGCGTCATCGGCAGCAGACGGATGTGGGAACGACGCCCGGGTGACCACGACTTCGGGCACGTCCGCGTCGGGGTGGGCAGCCAGCGTCTGGCCACCCGGTTGATGCCACCGGAGACCGGCCCGCTCGAAGATCTCGAACCCGTGTCGACCGTCGCCCTGCGGCGCTTCGTCCGGACCCATTCGGTCGTGCACTCGTTGCCCACCGCCATCTCGCTGCGCGGGTTCCCGGCCATCGACATCGACGGCAGGCGTCAGGAGACACGTGCCCTCATGCGGGCGATCGTGATGGAACTCTGTGCCTTTCACGGCCCGGATCACCTGCGCATCGAGATCATCTGCGCCGACTCGGAATCCGAGTCGTGGTCGTGGACGAAATGGCTGCCGCAGCTCCACCACCCGAACCGTCGTGACGCGGTGTCGGGAGAACGCATGCTCTACGGGTCGCTCGCCGAGCTCGAACAGGTGCTCTCCGACGACCTGGCCGAGCGGGGTCGTTTCTCGCGCACCGCGCCGCCGACACCTGGTCGGATGCACCACGTCGTGATCATCGATGACGGGTACGTCAACGGTGACGAGATGCTGGTGACCGACGCAGGGGTGGACGGGGTGACGATCCTCGACCTCACCGCCCCGTCGGACGGCCTCGCCGCGCGCCGCGGACTGCAACTGGTCGTCGCCGACGGCGTCATCAGCGCCCGATCGGCCGCGGGCAACGAGGAATTCGCCGACATCGACACGGCCTCGGTCGCCGACGCCGAGGCGTTCGCGCGGTCGATGTCGCGATACCGGATCGCCACCGCCGCCCAGATCGTCAGCCTCGAGGCCGACACCACCCACACCGACCCCGGTCTGATGAGCCTCCTGCGGATCCCCGACGCCGCCCGCATCGACCCGGCCCACGTCTGGCGTCCGCGCACGCCGCGCGAACGGCTCCGCGTGCCGATCGGGTTGTCGCCCAACGGCAATGCGGTCGAGATCGACATCAAGGAGTCGGCCGAGGGCGGCATGGGTCCGCATGGACTGTGCATCGGTGCCACCGGTTCGGGTAAGTCGGAGTTCCTGCGCACCCTGGTGTTGTCGTTGATCACCACCCATTCCCCGGATGCGTTGAACCTGGTTCTGGTCGACTTCAAGGGCGGCGCGACGTTCCTCGGTCTCGACTCCGCCCCGCACGTCGCGGCGGTCATCACCAACCTCGAAGAAGAACTCGCCATGGTCGACCGCATGCGCGACGCCCTGGCCGGTGAGATGAACCGACGTCAGGAACTGCTCCGATCGGCGGGCAACTTCGCCAACGTCGGGGAGTACGAGAAGGCGCGCGCGGCCGGCGCCGACCTGGAACCGCTGCCCGCACTGTTCATCGTCGTCGACGAGTTCTCCGAACTGCTCTCGCAGAAACCGGATTTCGCCGAGCTGTTCGTGATGATCGGCCGACTCGGTCGCTCGCTGCGCGTGCACCTGCTCCTCGCCTCACAGCGGCTCGAGGAGGGCAAGCTGCGCGGCCTGGACTCGCACCTGTCCTACCGGATCGGCCTGAAGACGTTCTCCGCCAACGAGTCCCGCACTGTTCTCGGTGTCCCGGACGCCTATCATCTGCCCAGCGTCCCCGGCTCGGGCTACCTGAAATGCGACTCGGCCGACGCCCTGCGTTTCAACGCCAGCTATGTGTCCGGTCCGTACACCGCGCCGACGAGCGACGACCGTCAGGTCAGCGACGGCCGGGGCCGATCCGGGATGAAGATCTTCACCGCCGGTCGGGTGGCCGAGGACGTCGATCCCGCCGCGGACCTGCTGCTGCGCGAGCCGTCGAGCATCGGCGAACTCACCTCGACGCCCGGTCGCGGGGAAGTGGGCCCCACCCTGCTCGACGTGGTGGTCCGTCAGCTCGCCGGACACGGGCGCGGTGCCCACGAGGTGTGGCTGCCCCCGCTCGACGAGTCCCCCACGGTGGACATGCTGGTTCCCCACGCCGATTGGCGCGAGGGCACCGACCTACTCGGCGACCTGCGCTTCGCTCTCGGCGTGATCGACCGTCCCTACGATCAGCGACGCGACCTGCTGGTGCTCGACGTCGGCGGGGCGGCAGGCAACATCGCGGTCGTCGGTGGCCCGCAGTCGGGCAAGTCGACCGCGCTGCGGACCATGGTGATGTCGGCGGCGGCCACGCACACGCCCGAGCAGGTGCAGTTCTACTGCATCGATCTCGGTGGCGGCACGCTGTCGACCCTGGCCGGTGTCCCGCACGTCGGGTCGGTCGCCCGCCGCTCGGATCCCGACGGGGTGCGACGCACGGTCGCCGAACTGTCCACGCTGATCCGTGAACGCGAAGAACGTTTCCGTGTGCTCGGCATCGAGAGCATGCGCGACTTCCGGCGACGCAAGGCCGCGGCCGGCCCCGGATCGACCGACCCGGTTCTCGACGACCCCCTCGGCGACGTGTTCCTGCTCATCGACAACTGGGCCGCCTTCCGTGGCGACTTCGAGCCGTTGGAGGGCTCGGTGGGGACGCTGATCAATCAGGGACTGACCTACGGCGTCCACGTGGTGCTCACCGCGACGCGGTGGGCGGAGATCCGCCCCGCGGTCAAGGATCTGATCGGCTCGCGGCTCGAGCTGCGTCTCGGTGATCCCATGGAGTCGGACATGGGCCGCAAGATCGCCTCGCTGGTGCCGACCGGTCGGCCCGGGCGGGGTCTGTCGCCCGACCAGCTGCACCTGCTCGTCGGTCTCCCGCGGTTGGACTCCGACAGCGACACCGACACCCTCGGCGAGGGCGTCGCGCGTTCGGTGGAGCAGCTCGCGCAGATCTACCCCGATCGCCGGGCGCCACAGGTGCGCAGGCTTGCCGGTTCGCTCGAACGTGCGGTGGTCGCCGAGCGGGTGGTCGAACTCGGCATCACGGTGTCGTCGCAGCGGATCGCGATCGGGCTGGGCGAGAACGAACTCGCCCCCGCGATCATCGACTTCGACGCGCAACCGCTGATGTTCGCCTTCGCCGACAACGAGGCCGGTAAGACGACGCTGTTGCGCAACATCGCGATGAGCCTGATGGAGAACGGCGACGCCGATCAGAACAAGATCGTCCTCGTCGACTACCGCCGCACCATGCTGGGTGCGGTCCAGGGCGACCACCTCGCGGGCTACGCGACATCCGCGCAGGCGCTGCAGCCGATGGCCCAGCAGTTGGCGCAGTACTTCCGCAATCGGCTCCCCGGACCCGACGTCACCCAGGACCAGCTGCGTGACCGCAGCTGGTGGTCGGGCCCGAACGTGCACATCCTCGTCGACGACTACGACATGGTCGCGGCCGGATCGGGCGGCAACCCGCTCAGTGCGCTCGCCGAGTTCCTGCCCTCGGCCCGCGACATCGGCATGCGCATCGTGATCTGCCGCCGATCCGGCGGTGCGGGTCGGGCCATGTTCGACCCCGTCCTGGGCAAGTTGAAGGACCTGTCGGCCGACATCCTGCTGATGAGCGGCGACCGGGAGGAGGGCAACATCATCGGCCGGACCAAGATGCAGAAGCTGCCCCCGGGGCGGGGGGAGTGGATCTCCCGCTCGCGCGGCACCGAGATGATCCAGATCTGCGACCTCCCGCCGCTGTTCAGCTGATCGGCCGCACCCCGACCGGCGCGGACGGGCGCTGATCACGCCGCGCGGCGTGGCCTGCATGTGTGACAGGTGTGGCTACACTGGCCGCCGTGATCACGCTGGACAACGTCACGATGAAATACAAGGCCTCCGGCCGACCCGCTCTGCAGGGGTTGAGCCTCGACGTCGACAAGGGGGAGTTCGCCTTCCTCATCGGGCCCTCGGGTTCGGGGAAGTCGACGTTCTTCCGGCTGCTGCTCAAGGAGGACAAACCGACGAGTGGACAGATCCGGGTCGGCCAGTTCGACGTCAACAAGCTCCCCAGCCGCAAGGTCCCGTTGTTGCGGCAGTCCATCGGGTGCGTGTTCCAGGATTTCCGGCTGCTGCAGCAGAAGTCGGTCGCCGACAATGTCGCGTTCGCCCTCGAGGTGATCGGCAAGCCCAAGTCGACCATCGCCCGGGTCGTGCCCGAGGTGCTCGAGTACGTCGGACTCGGCGGCAAGTCCGACCGCATGCCCTACGAGTTGTCCGGCGGTGAGATGCAGCGCGTCGCCATCGCACGTGCCATCGCCAACCGCCCGCTGCTGCTGCTCGCCGACGAGCCCACCGGCAACCTCGACCCCGAGACCAGCGAGGAGATCGTCGATGTCCTCGACCGTGTCAACCGACGAGGCACCACGGTGGTGATGGCCACGCACGACCAACACATCGTCGACGCCATGCGCAGACGGGTGCTCGAGTTCAATCTCGGGCGCCTGGTCCGCGATGACGAGCGCGGCGTCTACGGGGTCGGCTGATGCGCGCGAGTTTCATCGTCAGCGAGGTCCTCAACGGCCTGCGGCGCAACGTGACCATGACGTTGGCCATGGTCCTCACCACCGCCATCACGCTCGCCATGTTCGGCGGCGGGCTGCTGGTCGTGCAGATGGCAGACAAGAGCCAGCAGATCTTCCTCGACCGCGTCGAGATGCAGATCTTCATCTCCGATCCCGTCGCCGACGCCGACCCGGAGTGCCGCGCGGCGCCGTGTTCGACGTTGCGTACGCAGATCGAGAACGAGCCCGGTGTCGACTCCGTGCAGTACATCGACCGGGCGGCCGCGTTCTCCGACGCCAAGACCAAGACGTTCGCCAACCAGCCGGACATCGCGTCGATGATCCGCGAGGACACCTTGCCGGCGTCGTTCAAGGTGCGGATGTCGGACGCGAACCGCTTCGGCGCCGTGCTCGACAAGTACCGCGACGCCGACGGCGTGGACGGAGTCCTCGACCAGCGAGAACTGGTCAAACGCATCTTCAGCGTGCTCGACGGCACCCGCAACGCCGCGTTCACGGTGGCGCTGGTTCTGGCGTTGGCCGCAATACTTCTGATAGCCAACATGGTTCAGGTGGCCGCCTACACGCGGCGCACCGAGGTCGGGATCATGCGGTTGGTGGGTGCCACCCGCTGGTACACCCAGCTGCCGTTCCTCCTCGAGGCGGTGGTCTCGGCGCTGGTGGGGTCGATCCTCGCCATCGCCGGGCTCTTCGGCGCGAAGGTGTTGTTCTTCGACAAGGCGCTGTCCGACCTCTACGGCGTCAACATCCTGGCGCGGATCACGATCTCCGACGTCGTCTTCGTCTCACCGTGGCTGTTGATCGCCGGCGTCGGGTTGGCGACGGTCACCGGGTACGCGACGCTGCGGTTCTACGTCCGGATCTAGATCCCGCTGTTCGATTCAGATCCGACGCTCGAACAGCACGACCCGCATGTCACGTCCGAAACGGGCGGGCAGAGCGGTCTCGCGCACCGTCTCGAATCCCAGCGAGTGGTAGTACCCGACCAACGTCGGGTTGTGGGCGGCGGTGTCGAGTCGGATGGTGTCGTGGCCGGCGTCGCGGGTGCGCTGCACGCACCACTCGATCATCTGGCGGCCCCATCCGTACCCCGCGTGGCGTCGATCGACCATGAGGCCGTGGACGTATCCCGCCGGTGCGTCGTCGTCGCCCCAGAACTCGGCGTCGGACCACACCAGTCGCACGCAGGCCACGATCTGACCGTCGATCTCGGCCACGTTCCACTCGCCGTCGGCGATCCCGGCGGTGACCTCCTCGATCGACAGGTCGCCCTCGTCCCACTGATGGATCCCGGTCGAGGTGATCCAGCGGGCGAGGTCGTCGCGCAGCGCGACGATCACCGGGGCGTCGGCGGGTGCGGCGGGGCGCAGGGGCGGGAGCGGCGGAATGGATTGGTCGGCCATGAGCGTTAGTGTCTCCTGCCCCACGCCCCGAGGCGAAAACGATTTCCACGACCCCGTCGGTGTCAGTAGGCTGGCCCATTGTGTCTTCCCCACGTCATCGCACGTGGGGCCATCGACGACAAGACGAGAGAAGGTGAAGAGATGGTGAAGGAAAAAGGCCGCAAGGCCATCGCGACGAACCGCAAGGCGCGGCACAACTACCTCATCCTCGACACCTACGAGGCCGGCGTCGCATTGCTCGGGACCGAGGTCAAGAGCCTGCGCGACGGCAAGGCATCGCTCGTCGACGCGTTCGCGACCATCGACAACGGTGAGGTCTGGCTGCGCGGACTGCACATCGCCGAGTACGGCAACGGCTCGTGGACCAACCACGCTCCGCGTCGCAACCGCAAGCTGCTGCTGCATCGTCGCGAGATCGACGGTCTGACGGGCAAGATCCAGACCGGCAACCTGACGCTGGTGCCGCTGTCGATGTACTTCAGCGAGGGCAAGGTCAAGGTCGAGTTGGCGCTGGCCCAGGGCAAGCAGGCCCACGACAAGCGCCGTGCGCTCGCCGAGCGGACCGCTGTCCGCGAGGTCACGCGCGAGCTCGGTCGTCGCGTCAAGGGCATGCCCGGCTGAGTCGACTCGCTGCGCTCGTCCACCGAGCGTGCCGTAACCACCGGCCGAGCGTGCCGCGCCTGACGGCGAAATGATGCTGGGACAGAGTCGGGTGCGAATGACCCCCTACCGAGAACGCGCGTCCTTCTTTCCCACGCGCGGCGACCTGCGCGCGCGTCGGACGAATTGACGCGCGTTGATTGCCCGAGTGAGCCAACGAGGCGAAATCGGAATGAATTCGTCGGTACGGCTTGTTAGTATCAACTGTTCGCTGTGTCAGCGGCGGACACCTACACGGGGCTGAACGGTTTCGACTGCGTGCATCGATGTAGGGGAAGCGTGTCGGTGCAGGCGAGAGACCACCGTGAGCGTCATCGCAACCAATTAAGCGCCGATAAGAATCAGCGCGACTACGCCCTCGCCGCCTGAGCGAGCGCTAGTCTGTCGGCCCGGGTGTGCTCCCGCCCCGGGTACCGGCATCATTCAGGGAGCTCACCGTCCTCCTCGGTCGCGGAGGGGGACGGGACATCCAACAGCGACTGGGATCGTCATCTCGGCTTGTTCGCGTGACCGAGAGATCCGAGTAGAGGCGTAGCGAACTGCACACGGAGAAGCCCTACTGACATGACGAAGGACCCGGGTTCGATTCCCGGCAGCTCCACCGTCACAGAACGGACCAGGACATCAGTCCTGGTCCGTTCTGCGTTTCGCGGTGTCCGGCCGAGATCGTCCGTCATATGGCGGTTCGAGGGCATATTGCCCCCAAAGGCTCACCAGACGGACGATCTCAGCGGCGCACGACTGGTAACGCCGCGTACCACCTCGACGATGTCCTCTTTGTATCGATTCGTACCCGAACAAAGGACCCCTCAGTGCGCCGACTCCCCGCCCTCGCCGTCGCCTTTGCCGCTGCCGCCGTCTCGCTCACTGCCTGCGGCACCGATGACGATCCGGCGACCGCGATCTCGTCACCGGTTGCGTCGGCGACGTCGGCGACATCGTCGTCGGCACCGACCTCCACGACCACCGAGACGGTGCCGACCGAAGACGAAACCGGCGACGCCGCGGTCGCTCCCGAGGTCGGGGAGGCCGAGACAACCGAGCGATCGCCGCTCGGCAGTGACGCGTGCGCGTTCGCGACGCAGGACTCGCTGATGGCAGCGCTGCGGTCGAGTCCGGACTTCAACCGGGTGGCAAGTCCGACGGGCTTTCGTCGAATCCAGTGCTCGACACCGTTCGCCCTCGCATCGACCTCGGGGACCCCTCAGTCGTCGGGCGTCCTGTTCGAACGCACCGGGGACAGCTGGACCGTCCTCGACGTCGGCTCGGCCATCGAGTGCGCGCAATACGGTGTGACCGCGGCGCAGGCGCCGGCTCTGGAGGGCTGTGTCGTGTGAGCTCGATGGAATGTGCGTCCGATGGGGAGCGTTGGACACGATCATGGGCCCGAGATTCGGGCCCGGTTCCAACTCCTGGAGGACGCCCGATGACCTCGGTTCCGACCATTGCACTCAACGACGGACGCAGCATCCCGCAACTCGGGTTCGGTGTGTTCCAGATCGACGCCGACGAGACCGCCAAGGCCACCCGCCTCGCGCTCGAGACCGGCTACCGCCACATCGACACCGCGCAGATGTATGGCAACGAGAAGCAGGTCGGCGAGGGCATCAGGGACTCAGGGATCGCGCGCGACGACATCTGGGTGACGACCAAGCTCAACAACGGCTTCCACCGTCCCGACGACGCCAAGCGGTCGTTCGACGAGAGTCTGTCGAAGCTCGGACTCGACCACGTGGACCTGTTCCTCATCCACTGGCCGCTGCCGACGCGCTACGACGGCGACTTCGTGACCACCTGGAACACTCTCATCGAGTTCCAGAAGGAAGGTCGCGCCAAGTCCATCGGCGTCTCGAACTTCCAGCCGGCCCATCTCGACAAGCTGGCCGCGGAGACCTCGGTCGTGCCGTCGGTCAACCAGATCGAGGTGCACCCGTACTTCACCAACACCGAGGCGATCGCCTACGGCACCGACCACGGGATCGCCACCGAGGCGTGGTCACCGATCGCCCAGGGCAAGGTCCTCGACGACGACGTGATCGGGCAGATCGCCGAGCGCGTCGGCAAGTCGACCGCGCAGGTGACGCTGCGGTGGCACATCCAGCACGGACACATCATCTTCCCGAAGTCGGTGACCGAGCAGCGCGTCAAGGACAACTTCGACATCTTCGATTTCGAGCTCTCCGGCGACGACATCGCAGCACTCGACGGGCTCGACAAGGGCGAGGACGGACGGACCGGACCCAACCCGGACACGTTCGATTACATCCCTGACTGAGCGACCATCCCGGACTGAATCGAGATGAATTGACTTCCCGGACCACGTGAACCGGGGAAACGAGAAGACCCGGCAGGGGTGATCCTCCTGCCGGGTCTTTTCATGCCCGGACGTCTCAGGTGCCGGAACCGGTGTCGATGCGCTCGTGCAACCAGGGCAGGGCGTCGGCGAGCGCGGTCGCACCGAACGACCAGGTGTGCGGTCCGGCGCGGTAGACCTCGGTGGTCGTCACGCCGAGCGAATCGGCCAGCGACGACAGCTCTTTCGCCGCGGTGATCTGACTCGACCCCAGCTTTCCGCCGGACCGCCTGCCCTCGGACTGGAACCACCCCGCGAGGTCCGCGTACCGACCGTGCGCGCGCATCACCGTCGCCGGGTCGAAGCGGTCCCAGGCTCCGCGGTCGCCGCCGTACAGGGACCTGATCGTGTTCGCCTTGTCACCCACGTTGGGTCCGATGTCGCCGGAGATGTCGACGAACGTGCCGAAGTCGTCGGGGTGACGGACCGCCAGGTCGATGGCGCACGTGCCGCCCATCGACCAGCCGACGACCGCCCAGTTACGGGCGGCGGCAGCGGCCGCGAAGTGGGAGATGACGTAGGGCCGGACCTCGTCGACGATGTGGGTGTCGACGTTGCCGCGGGGTCCGTCGACGCACTCGGTGTCGTTGCTCAGTCCGCCGGAGGGATCGACGAGCACCAGGATCGGTGCCCGACCGCCGTGGTCCCGGGCGTAGGCGTCGACGATCTCGAGGGCGTTGCCGCTGCGCACCCAGTCCTCGGGGGTGTTGATGACCCCGCCGATCATCACCACTGCGGGCAGTCGCGGCGGTGTCGGTCCGGCGAACCACGCGGGTGGCAGGTAGACGTACTCGGTCCGGTGATGGAACCGGCTCCGCGAATCGGGCGCGTCGATCGGGACGATCCGGCCGGTTCGGGTGGGTTTGTCCCGGTATGCGGCCAACCTCGCAACGGTCGTCTGATTGGGCAGCGGGCCCGCGGTGATCCCATCCCACGCACGGGTCAGCGTGGGGTAGTAGCCCGACCACTGATTGGCGATGAGGGCGACGCTGACCAACGCCAGGGGGAGCGCGACGGCGGCCGCCGCGTGTTGCCACCACCGGGCGTGACGCACGCCGGCGGCGATGACGACGATCATCGTTGCGGCAATCGCCGAGAACACCCAGAACAGCACCGGTGCCGAATCCGGGGCCAGGCCCCGGTCGTCGAGATAGAGATAGAGACCGATCGACGTCACCGCGCCGACGGCGATCGCGATCGGCACCCACACCGTCCGCCATCGGCGGGTACGCCATCCGATGGCGGTGACGACCAGTACCGCGGTGATCACCTCGACGATGGTCGGGAACCAGCCGGTCAACAGGTGCACGTCCAGCGTCATGGCCGAATGCCGAGCAGGGGTGAACTGCCACTGCCCCGCGCTCACGACGTCGACACCAAACACCTGATGATGATGCAACCGTCACCTGTTGAATTGCTGTGAATCGGCGCGAATTCGTCTGAGCCCGATGTGATCGTGGCCACGGGCGTCATCGCGCGATCGCGGTCCGCACGAAATCGAGGGCCGCACGCTGCCATGAGCCGATGTGGTCGAGCATCGCGTGTCCACCGTCGGGGACCGGCACGTAGGTCGCGTCGACACCCTCGGCCACCAGCTCGTCGATGCCCTTCGCGGTGCGGTGGGGATATGTGCGGGTGTCGGCGGTGCCATGCATCGCCACCACCCGGACGCCCGGATGGATCCGTCGCCAGTCGGCGTACTGCCACCACGGCGCCAACGCCAGCAGTCCGTGCACGCGTGGATCGGCCGCGAGGTGCGCCGCGACCCGTCCGCCCATGGAATGCCCGATCACGTGGATCGGCACGTCCGGATGCCGGGCTGCCATGTCCTCGAGTGCGGCCCACGCGTACGGCATCGGACTGGCCTGATCCCCGTTCCACCCGTACACGCGGTAGCGCACCTGGCGAACGGCGACGCGACCACCGAACGCGGCGGCGATCGACCATGTGAACGGGTACATCCGCAACGCCGAGGGCGAGCGCCACGAACTGGGCTCGTAACTCGAATCCGTGCCGCCGGGGAGCACGAGCACCACAGCGGACACCGGGCGGCGGGCAACGATCACAGACACACTCCTCGACGTCCTCGCGGTGACTATCCGCGTGCAGACCATACCCGGGCTGATTGTTTGGCAGAATCGGGCGGAGTACGGGCACATCTGACGCGGGCACGGCGAAGGGCGATATCCAGACATGGCGCACGAGCGGGCCGGCACTCCGGCACTTCCAGAGGACCTCGTCGACATCGGGGCGCTCGAAGACGCCTACTACACGACGGTCCCGGACCCGGAAGATCCGTTGCAGCAGGTCGTTTTCGGCACGTCGGGTCACCGTGGTTCCAGCCTCGACGCCGCGTTCACCGAGTCGCACATCATCGCGACCACCGCCGCGATCATCGAATACCGCCGCGGAGCCGGAATCGCCGGTCCGTTGTTTATCGGGTTCGACACGCACGCGCTGTCACGACCGGCGTGGCGGACCGCGATCGAGGTACTCGTCGGTGCGGGCGTCGAAGTTTGCATCGACGAGTTGAGCAGGCACACACCGACTCCCGCGATCAGCCACGCCATCCTGGTGCACAACCGCGCGGGCGGACCAGAGGCTGACGGCATCGTCGTCACCCCGTCGCACAACCCACCGCGTGACGGCGGGTTCAAGTACAACCCGCCCAACGGCGGACCGGCGGACTCGGCGATCACCACCGGAATCGCCGATCGCGCAAACGAACTGCTGCGCGAGGGGCTGACCGCGATCCCGCGTGTCCCCTTCGAGCGCGCGATCCATTCCGATCTCGTCGTCAAATATCCTTTCAGCACAACCTATGTCGACAACCTGAAGAACGTCGTCGACATGACCGCCATCCGGGAGGCGGGGATCCGCATCGGGGCCGACCCGCTCGGCGGCGCCTCGGTGGGGTACTGGGCCGAGATCGGCTTCATGTACAACCTCGCGAACCTGACCGTGGTGAACCCGACCGTCGATCCGCAGTTCGGGTTCATGACCCTCGACACCGACGGCAAGATCCGGATGGACTGCTCGTCGCCCAACGCGATGGCGTCGTTGATCGCGGTCCGCGACAGCTACGACATCGCCACCGGCAACGACGCCGACGCCGATCGGCACGGGATCGTCACCCCGGACGGTGGGCTGATGAATCCCAACCACTTCCTGGCCGTCGCGATCGACTACCTGTTCACCCACCGGCCCGGCTGGAATGCCTCCGCCGCGGTGGGCAAGACGCTGGTGAGTTCGTCGATGATCGACCGCGTGGTGGCCGACATCGGCCGTCGCATGGTCGAGGTGCCGGTGGGCTTCAAATGGTTCGTCCCCGGTCTGCTCAGCGGAGACATCGCCTTCGGTGGTGAGGAGAGTGCGGGCGCGTCGTTCCTGCAGACCGACGGCGACGTCTGGTCCACCGACAAGGACGGCATCATCATGGCGTTGCTGGCGTCGGAGATCCTGGCGGTGACGGGTAAGTCGCCCTCGCAGCGCTACGCCGAGCTCACCGAACAGTTCGGCGACCCCGCCTACGCGCGCATAGACGCACCTGCGAGTCGGAAGCAGAAGGCGCTGCTCGCCAAGCTGTCGGCGTCACAGGTGTCGGCGACGTCGCTGGCGGGGGAGTCGATCACCGCGGTCCTGACCGAGGCGCCCGGCAACAACGCCGCGATCGGTGGACTGAAGGTCGTCACCGAGAACGCCTGGTTCGCGGCCCGTCCCTCGGGAACCGAGGACCTGTACAAGATCTACGCCGAATCCTTCAACGGCGCCGACCATCTCGCCCAGGTCCAGGAGGAGGCGCAGGCGCTGGTCGACGGCGTCCTGAGCTGAGCGCGCCACGTGCGGAACGCTCAGATTCTTCTCAGTCGGGGTTGACTAATGTAGCCGTTGAAGTGCGTTTTGCTCAGTGGACGACGGTGAAGGACAGCGGCTATGGCGGACAAGAAGTCCACGGCACGGCAGCGGGCGAAATACCAGCCGCAGAAGACCTCGAGCACCACCACCTACCTGCTGGCCGCTGTTGCCGTCGTGGTGATCGCCGTCGTCGTCGTGGGTGGGGTGATCTGGAACAACCAACGCAACAAGGGTGAGGCCGACCCGAATGTGTTGGCTCAGAACGCCAGCCTGATCATCGGTCGCGCCGATGCGCCGCACACGATCGATGTGTTCGAGGACTTCCAGTGCCCGGTGTGCAAGCAGTTCGAGGCGCAGTCGGGTCAGGCCATGATCGACGCCGCGACCGCGGGCAAGCTGCGGGTCCGGTACCACTTCCTGACGTTCCTCAATCGCAACTCGGGCTCGGGTGACTACTCCTCCCGTGCCGCCGGGGCGGCGCTCTGTGTCGCCGAGGGCGGCAACCAGGACACCTTCCTGAAGTTCCACAGCAAGCTCTACGAGGAGCAGCCCCCGGAGGGCGGAGACGACCCGGACAACGCGGCGCTCGCCCAGAAGGCCGCCGCGGTGGGAGCCACGCCTGCGGCACAGCAGTGCATCACCTCGGGCACGAAGATCCAGGCGGCCAACGACGCCGCCGATCAGTCCACGACCCAGTTGTCGAAATCACTCGACGGACAGGTCGGCACTCCGAGCGTGCTCAGTGGTGGTCAGCCGGTCGCGAACCTGCTCGGCGGCCCCCAGTGGCTGCAGACGCTGTTGGCGGGCGGGGCGGACGAGAACTGATCGCCCGGGCAGGGGATTTGGACCCGGCCAGGCCGATGGGGTAATTTCGCCTCGGACCGTGTGCCGGTGAACTCCGGGGTGCGGACAACTGAACACGGGGCTATGGCGCAGCTGGTAGCGCACCACACTGGCAGTGTGGGGGTCAGGGGT
>NZ_JAEMTF010000160.1:0-4380 GCF_016462415.1 Williamsia sp.
GGCGAGGGGGGAGCAGGTCGGCCGGGACCTCGGTCACGCCGTGTGCGCGGGGCGAGAGTTTCGCGACCTCGTCGGGGTCGCTCTCGAGGACCACGAATCGGCGATAGGCGTAGATGAACATGACCCCGAACGCCGGCCACTGCAACGCGTACCCGAGGTTCTGTCCGCTGCCCGACGACGACTCGAACCGGCTCCACTGCCACCAGGCGAGGCCGAGGCAGGCGATGGCCGCGACGACGACCAGCGCGATCAACGCAGGCTTGTGTCGACGTTTCCCTTCTGGCATGGGATCGACGGTACCTGCAGCTCGAATCCAGCAGGTCAACCGGTATCGTGACGGTGCACACGCGCGAGTGGCGGAATGGCAGACGCGCTGGATTTAGGTTCCAGTGTCCGACAGGACGTGGGGGTTCAAGTCCCCCCTCGCGCACGGACGACCCAGAACCGCGACGTTCGGAGACCCGGTGAGCATCGATGTCGACTATCTCGTGATCGGTGCCGGCGCGATGGGCATGGCCTTCGTGGACGTGATCCTGACCGAGACCGACGCCACCGTCGCTCTCGTCGACCGGTACGACCGCCCGGGCGGGCACTGGACGCTCGCGTACCCGTTCGTCCGACTGCACCAGCCGTCGGCGTTCTACGGCATCAACTCCCGCGGGCTCGGCGTCGACCGGGTGGACACCGCGGGTTCCAACGCCGGTCACTACGAACTCGCCTCCTCCGCCGAGGTGGTCGCCTATTTCGATCAGGTCCTCAGCCAGCAGTTCCTGCCGACCGGGCGGTTCCACTTCTTCCCGAAGAGCGAGGCCGCCGACGACGGCACCGTGACGTCGGTGCTGACCGGTGCCCGACACGACGTCCGTGGGACGACGGTCGTCGACGCCACCTACAGCCGGGTCACCGTCCCGGCGATGCGCGCACCCGCCTTTCCCGTCAGCCCCCAGGTGCGGTGGATGGCTCCCAACGAGCTACCCGAGATCACCCGGCCCGCCGACGGGTACGTGGTCGTCGGAGCGGGCAAGACCGGGATCGACGCCTGCCTGTGGTTGCTCGGTCGGGGTGTCGACCCCGACGACATCCGGTGGATCATGCCGCGCGACTCGTGGCTGCTCGACCGGATGAACATCCAACCGGTCGAGGGGTTCTACGACAGCACCGTCGGCGGGTACGCGCTGCAACTCGAGGCGTCCGCCGAGGCGGAATCGGTCGACGATCTCTTCGACCGGCTCGAACGCACCGGCCAGCTGCTGCGGATCGATCCCGACGTCCGGCCGACGATGTACCGGTGCGCGACGGTGTCCCGGGCCGAACTCGACACCCTGCGGCAGATCACGAACGTGATCCGTCTGGGTCGCGTGGTGTCCGTCGAGGCCGACACCATCACCCTCGAGTCGGGGACGATTCCCACCTCACCCAACACGGTGCACGTCGACTGCACCGCCGACGGCCTGCAGAGGCGCCCGGCGGTACCGGTGTTCGCCGACGACCGCATCACCCTGCAGAACATCCGCACCTGTCAGCAGGTGTTCAGCGCGGCGTTGATCGCACACGTCGAGGCAACCGTGTCCGACGAGGAGAAGAAGAACGAGCTGTGTGAGGTCATCGCACATCCGGACTCCGACATCGACTGGCTGCGCACCACCGCGGCCAACACCAGGACCATGTCGCGCTGGGGGCGCGAGCCCGGGCTGGGCGAGTGGCTCGAGGGGTCGCGGCTCAACAGCATGCGCATCGGCGACGCGAGTGCTCTGACCCCGGACCAGGTCGCGGTGTCGATGCGAGTGCTGCGCAACCTCGGCCGGGCGGTCCGAAACCTCGAGCGGCTGCTCGGCGAACCCTCGACCGGGTAGCCGCGAAGGCAGGGGTTCGCATCCGGCTGGGCCGGAGAGTGGACGTCCCCGCCCGTCGCGGCCAGCATGGAGGGATGCTTCATGTCCTGGATCTGTCGACCGCCGACGCCGACCCGGATGCGTTCCGCTCCGCCGTCCGCGAGGCCGCGCACACCCACGGGTTCTTCTACCTCGTCGGCCACGGCATCGACTCCGACCGCTTCGACGAGGTGCTGTCGTTGGCGCGGCAGTTCTTCGCCCTGCCCGACGAGGACAAGAACGCGATCAGCCAGCTCGACAGCCCGCACTTCCGTGGCTGGTCGCGACTCGGCGGCGAACTGACCAACGGTGCGGTCGACTGGCGTGAACAGATCGACATCGGTCCGCAGCGACCGGTCGTCGTCGACGCCGAGGGCTACTGGAATCTGCAGGGCCCCAACTTGTGGCCGACGAACCCGCCGCGGTTCCGGCGCGCGTTCGAACGGTGGTCCGACGACCTCGCCGAGGTGGGGCTGCGGCTGCTGCGGCACTGGGCCGTGTCCCTCGGCGCCCCCGAGGACTACTTCGACGCCGCCTTCGCCGACGCGCCCGCGACCCTGATGAAGGTCGTGCGCTACCCGGGCAGCGCCGACAACCCGCAGGGGGTGGGCGCACACAAGGACTCCGGGGTGTTGACCCTGCTGCTGGTGGAACCGGGATCGACCGGCCTGCAGGTGCAGACCGGCGACGACACGTGGATCGACGCGCCACCGCTCGACGGTGCGTTCATCGTCAACACCGGTGAACTGCTCGAGGTGGCCTCCGGCGGCTACCTGCGGGCGACTCGGCACCGGGTCATCGCGCCCGAGCCCGGGACCGACCGGATCTCGATCCCGTACTTCTTCAACCCGGCTCTCGACGCCGTCATCGACATCATCGATCTCCCCGCCGATCTGGCTGCACAGGCGCACGGCGTCGAGGCGGATCCGGACAACCCGATCTTCTCCACCTACGGCGAGAACGCGTGGAAGTCACGCACGCGGGCGCACCCCGATGTCGCGCAGCGACATCACGGGATCACGCCCGCGCGCTGATGACCTCGGGTCAGTCGACCTGCATCTCGCCCATCGGACCCCACGCGTCGGCCCCGATCTTCTCGCTGATGATCTTCGGTGTGTGCGCCAGGTACTGCGGCAGTTCGGACACGGCTTTCTTGAAGTGATCGCTGCCGACGTGTGCCTCGGCGGCGTCGTCGGCGAAGCCCTCGGTGAGAACGTATTCGTTCGGGTTGTCGAGGCTGCGCGCCCAGTCGAAGAACAGGTTGCCCTCCTCACCGCGGGTGTTCGCGGTGAACTCGGCGACCAGCTCGGGCCACTGGTCCGTGAACTCGGGCTTGGTCTCGAATTTTACGACGATGAAGATCATGGATGCGCTCCTGGGGTGGGTGAACGGTTCGATGTCACGCTACGTGGTGGGCTCTGACGTCTCGACCGCATCGTCACGGGGTGAGGATGGCCCGACCACGGACGTTGCCGGCGTCGAGATCGTCGATGGCACTCTGGAAATCGTCGAGCGGGTACTTGGCGGTGTGGAGGTTCACCGCGCCGCGGGCAGCCAGCTGCATCAGGTCGCACAGATCGTTGTACGAGCCGACCAGGTTGCCCACGATGTTCTTCTCGGCCGAGATCAGGTCGATGGACGGGACATCGATGTTCTCGCCGTACCCGACGATGTGGTAATCGCCGGCGGGACGTGTCATCGCCAGACCCTCTGCGGTCGTGCCGTTCTCGCCGACGAAGTCGATCACGACCTCGGCACCGTGCCCGCCCGTCAACTCCAGGATCTGCTCCACCTGGGTGCCGTCGGCGACGATCGCTCGGTCGGCACCGATGGATTCCGCCAACTTCAGGGCCTGTTCGTTGCGGTCGACGACGATCAGTTCGGCGGGAGTCAGAGCTTTGAGAACCTGGATCCCGATGTGCCCCAGCCCTCCTGCGCCGATGACCACGCATCGATCGCGCGGGGTGAGTCGCTTCGCAGCCTTGGCCGCCGCGTGGTAAGCAGTGAGCCCGGCATCGGCGAGCGCAGCCACGTCGGCAGGCTCGAGCGCGTCGTCGATCCGGACGACACTGCGTGCCGAGGTCCTGATGTACTCCGCGTATCCACCGTTGGTGTCGATCCCGGGGAACTGGTTGACCTCGCAATGCACGTCGTCGCCCGACCGGCAGGCCCGGCACAGGCCGCACGTGATGAGCGGGTGCAGGATCACCTTGTCGCCCTCGGCCACGTTGGTGACCGCCGAACCGACCGCCGCGACCCAGCCGGCGTTCTCGTGTCCGATCGTGTACGGAAGCGTCACCTGGGATTTCTCGGCCCACTGGCCCTCGAGGATGTGCAGATCGGTGCGGCAGACGCCGGCCCCTCCGATCTTCACGACCACGTCGAACGGTCCGCTCGGGGTGGGGATCGGAAGCTCGGTCATCTCGAGTTTCTGGTGGTAGCCGACCACCTGGACGGCGCGCATCGTGCTCATGGGTTGTTCCTTGTCTTCATGATTTCGGGGTCTTCA
>NZ_JAEMTF010000160.1:4480-6113 GCF_016462415.1 Williamsia sp.
GTCTTCATGATTTCGGGGTCTTCACAGGTTCGGGTGGGGGAGTCAGGCGGGCATGGTGAGTGCGGACAGTGGGACGAAGGTTCCGGTGTCGGACGGGGCGTTTCCCGCGGTGCGCGGATCGGCCGCGTCGTCGCCGTACCGGGTCTTCAACAGTCCCCGGCAGAAGTGCGCGTTGCCGTCGATGGAGATGCGGGTCGAGCGTGCCCGTCGCAATGCCATCGGAACAGCGGCCGGTGCGTATCCGGCGCCGCGGTGATCGACCATCACCAGATCGTCTGCATTCGTGGACAATCCGAGGCTCTCGCGTCGGCGGAGCAGAGACCCGGTCGTCTCCTCGGCCGGGAGGTCGCCCAGCGTGACGGTGCCGAGATCGGTGATCTCGATGGCGGGGTCGCGGCGCAGGATCCCGGTCAGGCATCGCTCCATCGCCGCGGTGTGCGCCTTCCGCTGGAACGTCGTCCGGAGTTCGGACAGATCGTCGAGCGCCTCGTGCCCGAACGTCCCGCGGTAGCCGGCGTCGGCGGCCAGACCGGTGTTGATGATGGCGGAGTCGTGGTGATCGTCGAGCTCGACAGTCACCGAGGCAGTCCACTCCAGCGCGGTCAAAACGTCCTTCGCATCCGACGCCATCAGGTACGCGAAGTTCGGCGCGCAGAACGACGTCGGCAGACGCAGATGCACGGCCACCTCGCCCTCCGTGGTGACGTCCATCGACCGGACGAAACCGAGGTCGGTGATGGGCTCGTCGAGTTCAGGATCGATCACCACATCGAGCGCACGCCACGCCGAGTCGCGTCGTTGCTGATCGTCCACGTCACGCACCGACCATCTCGTCGGCACCGCGGGGTCCCACCGCGGTCTCGTCGGCGGAGGCGACCTGCAGCTCTGCCGGCACCGGGATGTCGTACATCGCAGCGGCGTTGAGGCCGAGGATCTTCTTCTTCTGGTCGGTGGTCAGCTGCGGGTACTCGCCGAGGTCGTCGGGGATCTGGAAGTCGACGAACGCCTCGATCAGCCACCGCGGAGTCCAGATCGCGTAGTCGGACGAGAACTGGATGCGATCCTCGCCGATCCAGTAGAGGAGCTCGCCGAGGATCTGCGCGAAGTATTTCGGTCGCGTGTGGATGAACGGCATCGCGACGGCGAGTCCGGCGTGCACGTTGGGCTCCTGGGTGGCGATCCAGCAGAAGTCCTCGAGACGAGGCAGACCACAGTGTTCGACCACGAAATTGAGGTCGGTGAAGTCCGACGCCACATGGTCGACGTCGGCCACATCGAATGCGTCCCGGTCCAGTGGGCGGATGGTGGGGCCCTTGTGCACGTGGATGTTCCGGATCCCGAGTTCCCGGCAGGCCTCGAAGTAGCGGTAGGCCCACGGATCGTCGAGCTTGTAACCGCGGGAGTCGCCGTGCCACTCCGCGGTGTACAGCTTGACCCCCTTGAGGTGGTACTTCTCGGCATCGAGACGCAACTGGTCGAGCCCCTGCTCGCCGTTGCGGGGGTCGAAGTGATGGTTGTAGGTCAGCTTGTCCGGGTGCTTTGCTGCGAGCTCGGACGCCTCGTCGGTCTGACCGAAGCCCTTGTAGTAGAACTCGCCGAGGTGGGCCGGCTGGAAGATGGCGTGGTCGACGTA
>NZ_JAEMTF010000161.1 GCF_016462415.1 Williamsia sp.
GCATGGACGAGCCCCTGTCGAACCTCGACGCCAAGCTGCGCGTGCAGACCCGCACCCAGATCGCCGCCCTGCAGCGACGCCTCGGCACCACCACCGTCTACGTCACCCACGACCAGGTGGAGGCCATGACGATGGGCGATCGCGTGGCGGTGCTGCGCGACGGCAAGCTGCAGCAGTTCAGCACCCCCACCGAGCTGTACGACCGCCCGGTCAACGCGTTCGTGGCCGGGTTCATCGGCTCGCCTGCGATGAATCTCTTCACCGCACCGCTGACCGACGACGGCGTCACCATCGGCGGATCCACCGTGGCGGTCCCGCGCACCGCGCTGGCCGGCATCGGCAAGCTCGGACTGGACTCCGCGATCGTCGGCGTCCGTCCGGAGGCGTTCTCGCTCAGCGACACCGGCGACGGCGTACCGGCCACGGTGAGTCTGCTCGAGGAGCTGGGCAGCGAGACCTACGTGTACGCGACGGTCGACGACCCGGCCGTGCGCACCATCGACGGCGGCGAGGTCACCCTGGTCACGCGGACCTCGGTGCGCGGTCCGGCCAAGATCGGCGAGCAGATCCGCCTGCAGCAGTCCGAACCCACCGTGCACCTGTTCCACCCGACCACCGGGGAGCGTCTGGGCGACTGACCGCCCCGCACGACACCGCGCAACCGACCCACCGTCCACTGCGGACGGTGGGTCGGTGCCGCTACGGTCATGGGGTGGCCGAACAGCAGCAGTACGCAGTGTGGGCGCCGGACGCGACGACGGTGTCGGTGGTGGTCGACGGCTCGTCGTCACCGATGATCCGCGACGGGCAGTGGTGGCGGTATTCCTCGGCCGCAACCGATCCCGGACGCTACGGCTTCACCATCGACGCCGACGCGGGTGACGACGACCCCACCGTCCTGCCCGATCCCCGTTCGCCCCGCCAACCGGACGGCGTGCACTCGACCTCGGCACCGTTCGTGGTCGACGAGACACTGTGGACCGATCAGGACTGGGCCGGTCGACCGGTTGCCGGCGCGGTCATCTACGAGCTGCACATCGGTACGTTCACGCGCGACGGCACCTTCGACTCGGCGATCGGACACCTCGACCACCTCGTCGACCTCGGGGTGCAGTTCGTCGAGGTCATGCCGATCAACGGGTTCAACGGCACCCACAACTGGGGTTATGACGGCGTGGCGTGGTACGCCGTGCACGAGATCTACGGCGGCCCGGCCGGTTTCGCACGGTTCGTCGACGCCTGCCACGGACGCGGTCTCGGGGTCGTCCTCGACGTCGTCTACAACCACCTCGGCCCGTCCGGCAACTATCTGCCGCAGTTCGGTCCCTATCTCACCTCCGGCGCCAACACCTGGGGTCAGTCACTGAACCTCGACCAGGCCGACTCCGACCCGGTGCGCGCCCACATCCTCGACAACGCGCTGCGCTGGTTGCGCGAGTTCCACGTCGACGCACTGCGATTGGATGCCGTGCACGCACTGGTCGATCACACCGCCATCCACCTGCTGGAGGAGCTCGCGGTGAAGACCGACGCCCTGTCGGCCGAGGTCGGCCGCCCGCTGTCGCTGATCGCCGAGAGCGATCTCAACGACCCACGCCTGATCACCGACCGTGGGCTCGGCGGATACGGCCTGGCCGCCCAGTGGGACGACGACGTCCACCACGCCATCCACACGGCGGTGTCGGGCGAACGGCAGGGCTACTACGGCGATTTCGGCAGCTACGACTGCCTCGCGACCGTGCTGACGAAGGGCTTCTTCCACGCGGCGACCTACTCGTCGTTCCGCAGGCGACGCCACGGTCGCCCGATCGACCCGGCCGTGGTGCCCTCGACCTCGCTCGTCGTCTACACCTGTAATCACGACCAGATCGGCAACCGTGCCACCGGCGACCGCCCCAGCGCCTACCTGACCCCGGGACAGCTCGCGATAAAGGCCGCACTGGTGCTCACCTCGGCCTTCACCCCGATGCTGTTCATGGGCGAGGAGTGGGGGGCATCGACCCCGTTCCAGTTCTTCACCTCCCACCCCGAGCCCGAGCTCGGCGAGGCCACCGCGACGGGCCGCATCAGTGAGTTCGCCGACCACGGGTGGGACGCCGCCGAGATCCCCGATCCGCAGGATCCCGCCACGTTCGCCCGGTCGAAGCTCGACTGGTCCGAACTCGACGAGCCCGGGCACCGGCGGATCCTCGAGTTCTACCGATCACTTCTCGAACTGCGGGCGGCAACCCCCGAGATCACCGACCCCCGCCTCGACTCGGTCGCGGTCGATTTCGACGAGCAGGCAGGGTGGTTCGCGATTCACCGCGGCGACGTCACCGCTGTGTGCGTGCTCACCGAGAAGGCGATCACCGTGCCGGTCTCGCTGACCCCGCTGCTCAGCTTCGACCCGGTCACCGTCGTCGACGGCGCGATCGAGTCGTCCGGCCACAACGTCGTCATCGGTCGTCGGCCGGCGGCGTCTGAAATACCCGGGTCGGCGTCGGTGTTGGCACTGGGGTGACTGTTCCGTATTCGCTCCTGGATCTCGCTCCTGTCGTCGATGGCACGTCCGTCGGGCAGGCGCTCAACCAATCGGTGGCCCTCGGCGTCGCCGCCGAGCAGTGGGGCTATCGGCGCTTCTGGCTGGCCGAGCACCACAACATGCCGGGAATCGCCAGTTCCAGCCCCGCGATCGTCATCGGCCAGGTCGCCCGCGCCACGTCGACGATCCGCGTGGGATCGGGCGGCATCATGCTCCCCAACCACGCCCCGCTGGTCATCGCCGAGCAGTTCGGGACGCTCGACGCGATGTTCCCGGACCGCATCGACCTGGGCATCGGACGCGCGCCCGGCACCGACCAGGTGACCGCCCACGCGTTGCGCCGCAACCCCGGGGCACTCTCGGCCGAGGACTTCCCCCAGGAACTCGCCCAGCTGCGTGCGTTCCTCGCGGGCGCCTTCCCGGCCGACCATCCGTACTCGGCCATCACCGCGGTCCCCGGCGAGGGATCGAACCTGCAGATGTGGCTGCTCGGGTCATCCACCTTCAGCGCCCAGCTCGCCGGCATGCTCGGCCTGCCGTTCGCCTTCGCCCGCCACTTCGCACCCCGGGAGACCTTTGCCGCCCTCGCCGCGTATCGCGAGCGGTTCCGACCCAGCGCCGTGCTCGACGAGCCCTATGCGATGGTGACCGCCACGGTGGTCGCCGCCGAGGACGACGAGACCGCGCGCTATCACTCCGGCCCGCAGCGGTTGGCCATGGCGCGGCTGCGCAGTGGCACCCCCGGTCGCTACCCCACCGCCGAGGACGCGGCCGCCAACCCGCTCACGCCGATGCAGGAATCGGCCGTCGCGGAAACCAGCTCGGCGTGGATCGTCGGTGGACGCGACCACGTCGCCGACGAGCTGCGCAGTCTGGTCGAGTCGACCGCGGCCGACGAGATCATGATCAGCTCGACGCTGGCCGACTTCGACGCCCGCCTCGAGTCGCACCGCATCACCGCCGAGGTGCTCGATGCGCTGGTGCCTGCGTCCTGACCTCGACCATCGGTGGCCGGACCTCCCGCCGAACGGGGAACCGGCCGCCTCTGTGTCTAGGTGAGGTAGCGGTAGGCGGACGAACCGGGTACCAGGCGTTCGCTCTTCAAACGCGAGGCATCCATGCGCTCGAGCAATGGACCCAGATCGTTCGACGATCCGAGTTCGACGCCGACCAGGGCCGCGCCGGTCTCCCGGTTGTTGCGCTTGACGTACTCGAACAGCGTGACGTCGTCGGCGGGGCCGAGCACCTCGTCGAGGAACCCCCGCAGAGCGCCCGGCTCCTGCGGGAAGTCGACCAGGAAGTAGTGCTTCAACCCGCGGTGGACCAGAGACCGTTCGATGATCTCGCCGTATCGGGACACGTCGTTGTTTCCGCCCGAGAGCAGACAGACGACAGTCGCCCCGGGATCGAACCGCAGGTCGCCGAGCGCCGCGACCGCCAGTGCTCCTGCGGGTTCGGCGATGATGCCGTCGTCCTGGTAGAGCTCCAGCATCGACGAGCAGAGCGCGCCCTCGTCGATGTGCATGACGTGCGCCGATCCCCCGGCGATCGGATCTGTCAGCGGACCGACGGTGGCGCCCGACGGGAGGTCGGGGTGTGCGGCGACACCGGGGCGCAGTTGCGACACGACGTCGTATCCCAGGCCGCCGACCCGGCGTACCGCCGCACCGTCGACGAAGGGATCGAGTTCGTCGAGCGTGACCGGTCCACCGGCAACCAGGGCCGCCGACAGCGACGCCGCACCCGTCGGCTCGACACCCACGATCACCACGTCGGGACTCTGTGCACGCAGGTAGGTCGCCATCCCGGCGAGACAGCCGCCGCCACCGACCGGTGCGATCACGACGTCGGGCACCCGCCCGAGCTGGTCGACGATCTCGAGGGCGATGGTTCCCTGACCGGCCGCGGTGCGGGGGTCGTCGAACGCGTGGATCCAGGTCGCGCCGGTCCGCATCACATCGGTCTGTGCGGCGGCCGCCGCGGCGTCGTAGGTGTCACCGACGGCGATCAGTTCGATGGACTCGCCGCCGTGCCAACGGATCCGGTCGCACTTCTGCTTCGGCGTCGTGGTGGGGACATAGATCCGGCCCTGCACACCCATCGCGGCGCAGGCGTACGCCACGCCCTGCGCGTGGTTGCCCGCACTCGCCGCGACCACACCCGCGGCGCGCTCGTCGGCGCTGAGCATGGCCATGACGTTGTAGGCGCCGCGGATCTTGTAGGACCGGACCGACTGCAGGTCCTCACGTTTGACGTAGACCTGGGCGCCGGTGCGCGCGGACAACCGCGCGTTGTGCTGCAGCGGCGTGATCTGGACCGCCTCGCGGATCCGCGCCGCCGCCGCACGAATCGACGTCGCGTCCAGAACGGGGCGCGACGGGGCGTCGGGCGTGGACAGCGGCGGATCGGCGACAGGCTGCGGGCTACTCACGTCCACCATCGTCTCACCACGTGAGCGACGGTGTGAGCAGTGCCCGCAGCCCCGCGCACGAGGTCAGCTCGTGGGAGCCGGTTCGAGGACGAAGACCGGGATCTCCCGGTCGGTCTTCTCCTGGTAGTCGGCGTACGGCGGGTAGGCCTCGACCGCCCGATCCCACCACGTCTGCTTCTCGCCGCCGAAGACCTCACGGGCGACGTAGTCGTGCACATCGGTGCCGTCGCGCAGCTCCACCCGCGGATTCGCGGCGATGTTGAAGTACCAGACCGGGTGCTTCGGCGCGCCGCCCAGCGAGGCGACGACCGCGTAGTGACCATCGTGCTCGACCCGCATCAGCGGGGTCTTGCGCAACTTGCCGGACTTGTTGCCGATGGTGGTCAGCACCACGACGGGCATCCCCTGCATGTCGGTGCCCTCGGTGCCGCCCGACTGCTCGATCTTCTCGGCCTGTTCCCGGGCCCAGTCGCTGGTGCTCGGCGCGTATTCGCCCTCTAGTGGCATGTTCTGTGGATCCTTTCCTCATCGGAGAGTTCGGGGCACCGAACTTATCGCTGCGGAGTGCCCTATACTGGAGTTCACCGAACAGGATCTTCGCGATCCCGCCCGACGTACCGCACGAATCGAGTCTGACATGACGACGCTCACCGCAACCACGGTCTCGCCGCGCGAGGCCCGGACTCCCGCCCCGACCATCGATATCGCAGGCGTGGACTGGCCGTTGTACAAGCTGCAGGCCGTCCTCATCGGCATCATGGCGGCCGTCCTGGTCGGGGCCCTGACGCAGTCGGGAGAGCTCACGGCATGGACATTGGCACTGGGCACCTCGGCCGCGTGGTGGATCCGACGTTCAGCACACGCTCGTCGCACCCGGGCCTGACGCCGTGCATGTCGTGACCCTGACCTACGTCGCACCGCTCACCGACATCGACGCCGCCCTCGACGACCACGTCGCCTGGCTCGACGAGAATTATCGCGACGGCACCTTTCTCGCGTCGGGCCGTCGGGACCCACGCGTCGGCGGCGTGATCCTCGTTGCCGACATCCCCCGCACCGACCTCGACGCACGACTCGCGCGTGACCCCTTCGGGCAGCGCGGGTTCGC
>NZ_JAEMTF010000237.1 GCF_016462415.1 Williamsia sp.
GCACCGACCTCGACGCACGACTCGCGCGTGACCCCTTCGGGCAGCGCGGGTTCGCCGAGTATTCGGTCACGACGTTCCACCCGTCTCGTGCCGCCGACGGACTCGAGTCGCTCATACACCCGGCACGGCAGTAGATCGTTTCGCACCGTCACCGGAAATCGGTCGCGGTGGCCGGGGCCTCCCACGCATCCACTTCCGCCGTCCGATCGGCGTAATGGTTCCGGAGCACCGCAACAGCATCTGGACCCAGCGGTAGTCGACGGGGCACCGACGACGACAGTGCGGCATCGACGATGATCTGCGCAGCGCGCGTCGGGTCACCGCGTTGCGACCCGTGTCCGGCCACAAAGGCATCGCGCGCGATACCGACCGACGACTCATACGCGTCGATCGGCCGGGCCAGCCGCAGGGACCGACCACCGAAATCCGTTCGAAAAGCGCCTGGTTCGACGATCATCACGTCAACTCCGAACGGCTCGACCTCAGCCCCCAACGCGTCGGCCACGGCCTCGAGGGCCGCCTTCGGCCCGGCGTAACCAGACCCGCCTGCGCCTGAGGTCACACCGACGACGGAGGACATCACCACGATGCGCCCCCAGCCCCGATCACGCATGCCGGGAAGGTACGCGCGGATCACATCGAGCGCGCCGAACAGGTTGACCTCGAAAGCTTCTCGGATCTCGTGGTCGGCCGTCTCCTCGAACGCGCCGAGCAGCCCGTAGCCGGCATTCGCGACGACGACGTCGACGTCAGGGTGGTCCCGGCAGATGCCCGCCATCGATGCGGCACGTGTGTCCCTGTCCGACAGATCCAACGACCACGCCTGCATGCGGTCCTCGTCCTGTGCGATGACCCTCGCGGCGTCTCTGGCGGTTGCGATCACGTGATCACCTCGGTCGAGGGCAACGCGTGCCACCGCCGCGCCGAGCCCCGAGCTGGCACCGGTCACAAACCACCGCAGCGGCTCGGCAGGCTGCGACGAGGATCGACTTTTTACCATCATGGTAATATTCGTATCATGGTAGCGATACGAGAGCGTAAGCGAGAGCAGACTCGCCAGGCGATCTCCGACGCCGCGACCCGCCTGTTCGAGAACCACGGATTCGACGCCGTCACCCTGGCCGACATCGCTGCGGCAGCAGACGTCTCGGTGAAAACCGTCGTGAACTACTTCGGCGCCAAGGAAGAGCTGTTCTTCGACGGGGAACCCGGAGTCCTCGACACCCTCGTCCACGCCATCGGTGACCGTGGCGACCGTTCGTCCACGTCCGCGCTGCGCCCGTATGTCATGAGTGGACCCATCTTGGCCGGACCGTGTGCCTGGCCGTCTGTCGATCGGTCCATGTGGGCGTCGATGACCACGTTCGCCGAATGCGAGGCCCGTTCGCCGATTCTCACGAACCGGCGGGCCGCGATCCTGCAGTCCTGGCTCGACCCGCTGGCCGATGCCGCCGACTCACAGGCATGGGCGGCCTTGGCCATCGGAGTACTCACCCTGCGGCACCGGGTGGTCACCGACGGCATGCGAGAAGGCCGGTCACCGACCACGGTGCGGCGTCGGCTGACCCTCACTGCGGGCCTCGCCCTCGACGCACTCGACCGCGGGTTCTCCGAGACCGCTACCCGCTGAGGCAGGTGGGCCCGAGCAACGCCTTCAGATCACCCATCAGCGCC
>NZ_JAEMTF010000162.1 GCF_016462415.1 Williamsia sp.
CTACCCGCTGAGGCAGGTGGGCCCGAGCAACGCCTTCAGATCACCCATCAGCGCCGAACTCGGCGTGACCCTGAGGTTGTCGTCGAGACGCATCACCGTCGACGACTCACCGCTGATGAGTCGCACGTGCACATCCGAGGTCCCGGGATGCCGGATGAGAACCTGCTTGAGCGCCGACACCCGGTCCTGGGTGCACAGCCGCGTCGACAGGGTCAACGCGATCGGCTTGGCCTCCCCCACGTGTGAGAGATCCGGGACCGCGAGGTCGTTGGCGCTGATCATCATCGAGTCGTCGCGCAGATTCACCCGCGCCTTGATGAGCACCACCGCGTCGGCGACGATGTCCATCCCGTAGGTCTGGAACGCGCGCGGGAAGAAGTAGACCTCGACGCCACCGACCATGTCCTCGAGGGTGACCACCGCGTACGGCTCGCCCTTCTTGTTCACGCGCCGGGTCACCGCGGAGATGATGCCGCCGATGATGATCTGCGCGCCGTCGCTGACGTTGCCCTCGAGCAGGGTGGTGATCGAGGTGTCGGTCTGCGCCGAGATGACGTGCTCGATTCCGCCCAGCGGATGACCGGACACGTAGAGCCCCAACATCTCCCGCTCGAGCGCGAGCTTGTGTTTGGAATCCCACTCCTCGTCGGGCACGCGCACGGCGAACACGTCCTCGACCGGTCCGTCGCCACCGCCGGTGTCGCCGAACAGGTCGAACTGTCCGACCGCCTCGGCCTTCTTCGTACCGAGCACGGCGTCGACCGCGTCGACGTGGACGAGGAACAGACCCTTGCGCGGGTGGTTCAACGAGTCGAAGGCGCCGGCCTTGATCAGGGATTCGGTGACCTTCT
Source organism: Williamsia sp. (assembly GCF_016462415.1). Lineage (GTDB taxonomy): Bacteria > Actinomycetota > Actinomycetes > Mycobacteriales > Mycobacteriaceae > Williamsia_A. The sequence goes on from NZ_JAEMTF010000162.1 coordinate 852, forward strand.
TGCTGCACGCGGTCACATCGATCTTGCCGAGGTAGTCGGAGAAACTGCCGAAGTTCCCCTTCGCCTCGCGGGCGGCGAGGATCGCACTGACCACGTTGCTGCCGACGTTGCGCACCGCGACGAGGCCGAAGCGGATGTCCTCGCCAACGGCGGCGAAGTTGCGCTGCGACTCGTTGACGTCAGGCGGGAGCACGGTGATCCCGAGCTTGCGGCAGTCCGCGAGATAGATTGCGGCCTTGTCCTTGTCGTCACCGACCGAGGTCAGCAAGCCGGCCATGTACTCGGCCGGGTAGTTCGCCTTGAGGTAGGCGGTCCAGTAGGAGATGAGTCCGTAGGCAGCGGCGTGCGACTTGTTGAACGCGTACCCCGCGAACGGGAGGATCGTCTCCCACAGCGCCTTGATGGCCGCCTTGGAGAAGCCGTTGGCGACCATGCCCGCCTCGAAGCCCTCGAATTCCTCGGCGAGGACCGACGCCTTCTTCTTACCCATGGCGCGACGCAGGATGTCGGCTCGACCGAGCGAGTAGCCGGCCACCTTCTGCGCGATCTGCATGATCTGCTCTTGGTAGACGATCAGGCCGTAGGTGTCGCCGAGGATCTCCTTGAGCGGCACCTCGAGCTCCGGATGGATCGGCTTCACGATCTGGCGATCGTTCTTGCGGTCGGCGTAGTCGTTGTGGGCGTTCATGCCCATCGGGCCGGGTCGGTACAACGCGCCGACGGCGACGATGTCCTCGAATGCGGTGGGCTGCATGCGCTTGAGGAGTTCCCGCATCGGACCACCGTCGAGCTGGAACACACCCAGGGTCTGCCCGCGTGCCATCAGATCGTAGGTCGCGCTGTCGTCGAGCGGCAGGGCGTCCATGTCGATCTCGATGCCGCGGTTGTTCTTGATGTTCTCCAGCGCGTCGTTGATGACCGTGAGGTTGCGCAACCCCAGGAAGTCCATCTTGAGCAGGCCGATGTCCTCACACGACGGATAGTCCCAGCCGGTGATGATGGCGCCGTCCTGCGCGCGCTTCCACACCGGGATCGCGTCGGTGAGCGGCTCGGAGGACATGATCACCGCGCAGGCGTGGACGCCGGCGTTGCGGATCAGACCTTCCAGCCCGCGCGCGGTCTCGTAGATCTTCTTGACGTCGGGGTCGGTCTCGATGAGCGCACGAACCTCCGACGCCTCGCCGTACCGCTCGTGGTCGGGATCGGTGATGCCGGCGACCGAGATGTCCTTGGCCATGATCGGCGGCGGCAGGGCCTTGGTGATGCGATCGGCGATCGAGTACCCGGGCTGTCCGAACTGAACGCGCGCCGAGTCCTTGATGGCCGCCTTGGTCTTGATGGTGCCGAAGGTGATGACCTGGGCGACCTTGTCGACGCCCCAGCGTTCGGTGGCGTAGCGGATCATGTCGCCGCGTCGGCGATCATCGAAGTCGATGTCGATGTCGGGCATCGACACGCGTTCTGGGTTGAGGAAGCGCTCGAAGAGCAGACCGTGCGGGATGGGGTCGATGTTGGTGATGCCCAGCGCCCACGCCACGAGTGACCCGGCGGCGCTGCCACGACCCGGGCCCACCCGGATGCCCACCTCGTGGGCGTGCCGGATCAGGTCACCGACGACGAGGAAGTACGCCGGGAAACCCATCTGGATGATGACGTCGAGCTCGTAGTGCGCCCGATCGGTGTAGTCCTGCGGGACCGGGTTGTCGGCGAAGCGCTTGACGAGGCCGGCGGCGACCTCCTTGCGCAGGAAGGTCTCCTGGGTGTCACCCTCGGGGACCGGGAACACCGGCATCCGGTCACGCGGTGCGAAGACCTCGGCGTAGCTCTGCACCCGCTCACCGATCTCCACGGTGTTGTCGCATGCGCCGGGGACGATCGAGTCCCACTGATCGCGCATCTCAGCGGCCGACTTCAGGTAGTAGCCGTCACCGTCGAACTTGAAGCGGGTCGGGTCCGAGAGCGTCTTGCCGGTCTGGATGCACAGCAGCGCCTCGTGGGTCACCGCGTGCTCCTTGGTGACGTAGTGGCAGTCGTTGGTCACGATCGGCTTGATACCGAGCTGCTTGCCGATCTCGAGCAGACCGTCACGGACCCGCCGCTCGATCTCGAGGCCGTGCTCCATCAGCTCGAGGTAGAAGTTGTCCTTACCGAAGATGTCCTGCCACTTGGCCGCCGCCTCGAGCGCCTCGCGCTGGTGGCCGAGACGAAGACGCGTCTGCACCTCGCCCGACGGGCAGCCGGTGGTGGCGATGATGCCCTCGGCGTACTGCGCGATGATCTCGGCGTCCATGCGCGCCCACTTGCCGAGCTGGCCCTCGATGGACGCGAGCGACGACAGCTTGAACAGGTTGTGCAGGCCGGTGGCGTTCTCGGCCACCATCGTCATGTGGGTGTAGGCGCCGCTGCCGGAGACGTCGTCGCTCTTCTGGTCCCGGTCGCCCCAGAGCACACGCTTGGTGTCGAAACGGGAGGCCGGGGCGATGTAGGCCTCGATGCCGATGATCGGCTTGATGTCGTGCTTGCGGGCGACGTTGTAGAACTCGCTGGCGCCGTACATGTTTCCGTGGTCGGTCATGCCGATCGCGGTCATCCCGAGGCGTTTGGCCTCGGCGAACATGGGTGCGACCTTGGCTGCACCGTCGAGCATCGAGTACTCGGTGTGATTGTGCAGATGAACAAACGAATCCGACACTCGTGGACCTCTTCCGAGACAGTTGCGGGACCGCCCGCCGAACCCGTCGCCGAGAGGGTGCCCCCGGCGACGTCGTAGGGAACAGTTTAGGGGTGGGCACCCACAGACGGTCGGCGCCACGCTTCGGCGAGCGCCGGACAATGCCGACACACCGCCGACACGCCGATGTCACCGCGGCCGGCACGCGTCCGCGGCGGGCGGTCAGCGAGGCGGGACGGGCGCGGTGTCGGCGACGGGCAGGAAACGGTCGGTCTGTTCGGGCAGCAACGCGACCACCGCGAACCGCCCGCCCGCGGCATCGGCGGGCAACACCTGGACACCGCGGACCAGCGGCGATGCTGCGATCTCCCGCAACCGCGGCCCGGTGCCGCGCACGACCATCGCGACGATGCAGGCACACCCGGACCGCAGACGGTCGACGGTGACAGAACTCACCTGCTGATCTCGGGTCGCGGGCGCGCCGTCACCGCCGGCATCGGCGTCGCCACGGACCTCGACCACGGCGTTGGTGCGTGCGGTGGCCAGCGATCCACGATCGCCGGTCACCGCGGCGAAGGTCGACGGGGTGGCGACACCGGCGATCGGCACGTGGAACGCGACCTGCGACGCGGCCGTACCGTCCACCAGCGACCACGCCTGGTCGTCGCCCACCGGAGCACGCAACGAGATCAGCGCCCACCGCGGCCCGGCGCCGACCCGATCGAGACCGGCGGCGGCGTCGTCGAGGTAGGCGGCCACGCTCGCGCCGTTCTCCGGACCGAGACGGTCGGAGGTGATGGCCGCGCGTTTCGGTGGATGGGTCGCACCGAGTGCGTAGAGCCCGGCCGTCGCCGCGACGAGGAGAACCAGCGCGACGACGATCGCTCCTGTCAGGCCGCCGCGGCGCGCCTCGAGGTCGGCCGGTGGCTGAGGTTCACCCGGCACGCAGGATGTCCAGGGCGCCGCGGAGGTCGTCGGGGTACGGGCTGGTGAACTCCACTCGGCGACCGTCGGCGGGATGGGCGAACGCCAGCGCTCGCGCGTGCAGCCACTGGCGTTCGAGGCCGAGTCGCGTGGCCAACACCGGGTCGGCGCCGTAGGTGATGTCACCGCAGCAGGGATGGTTCAACGCGGACAGGTGCACCCGGATCTGGTGCGTCCGACCGGTTTCCAGGTGCACGTCGAGCAGGCTGGCCGCCGCGAACATCTCGAGGGTGTCGTAGTGGGTGACGCTGGCCTTGCCCGCGGAGGTGACGGCGAACTTCCACTCGCTGCCGGGGTGTCGGCCGATCGCGGCGTCGATGGTGCCACTGGACGGATCGAGATGCCCCTGCGCCAGTGCGTGGTAGCGCTTGTCCACCGTGCGCTCCTTGAAGGCACGCTTGAGCAGCGTGTAGGCGCGCTCGGAGGTGGCCACCACCATCACCCCGGAGGTACCGACGTCGAGTCGGTGCACGATGCCCTGTCGTTCGTGGGCGCCCGAGGTGGAGATGCGGAAGCCGGCTGCGGCCAGCCCGCCGATGACGGTGGGCCCGGTCCAGCCGACGGACGCGTGCGCCGCGACGCCGACCGGCTTGTCGACCACGACGATGTCGTCGTCGGCGTAGATGACATCCATGTTCTCGATGGGCTGGGCGGGGTTCTCCAGCGGCCGGGCGGGCTCGGGCAGCACGACCTCGAGCCAGGCGCCGGCGACGAGTCGATGCGACTTGCCCACCGCAGCACCGTCGACGCTCACGTCACCGCCGTCGGCCAGTGCTGCGACCGCGGTGCGGGACAGCCCCAGGATGCGGGACACCCCCGCATCGAGGCGCATGCCGTCCAGGCCGTCGGGTACGGGCATGGACCGGCTCTCACGCATTCGGCGACTCTCGGGTGGACGTGGCGGATGGAGCAGGTTTCTTGCCCGAGATCCGGGTGCCGTCGAGCTCGACGCCGAACAACGTCAGCGCGACGAGCAGCACGGCACCGCAGACCACGGCGGAGTCGGCCACGTTGAACACGGGCCACCACCCGACCGAGACGAAGTCGACGACGTGGCCGCGCAACGGCCCTGGCGCGCGGAACAGGCGGTCGACGAGATTGCCGAGCGCACCGCCGAGGATCAGACCGAGGCCGAGCGCCCAGAGCGGTGACCGCAGACGGCTGCTGTATCGGATGATGCCGATCACCACGGCCAGCGCCACCACGGTCAGGACCCAGGTGTAGCCGGTCGCCATCGAGAACGCGGCCCCGCTGTTGCGCACGAGTCGAAGGGTGACGGTGTCGCCGATGATCGAGATCGGACGCCGCGGATCGATGACCGCGACGACGACGATCTTGGTGATCAGATCGAGCAGGAGGATCAGTGCGGCCACCGCGGGCAGCAACGCGATCATCCGTGCCGAACGTGCGGGGGCCTGCGGATCGGGGCCCGCGCCGACTCCGTCCTGGTCATTGCTCACGCCACCATCATCCATGACGGTCGTCGCTAGCCTGATCGGTGTGTCCCCCGCCGCCGCCCGCCGTGCCCGTGTCCGCC